>CAZVAR010000079.1:0-14622 GCA_964625225.1 uncultured Alphaproteobacteria bacterium
GCTGCGTCACCTCGAGGCCCACCAGTCGCTGCTCCGTGGTCACGAGGCGCGGGTCGTGCAGCATCAGCCGCTCGTGTTCGCGCACCAGCGTCGTCTTGCCCGCCCCGTTCGGCCCGATCAGGGTGACGATCTCGCCGGCGCCGACCTCGATCCCGACATCCTGCAGCACCGGCCTGCCGCGAGCGGTCAGGACCAGCCCGCGCGCCGCGACCAGCGGCGCGGTCGCGGCGGCCGGCGCCGCAGCTCGACGGGTCAGGCGCGACGGCATTGCGTGCACAGCCCGCGCAGCTCGACGGTCTGGCGCTGCACCTCGAACCCGGCCTGCGCCGCCGCCTCGGCGATCGCCGAGGCGACCGACGGCGCGTCGATCTCGGCGACCTCGCCGCAGGCGCCGCAGATCAGGAGCTGGCCATGGTGCGCGGCGCCGGGCCGGACGCAGCCGACATAGGCGTTCAGGCTGTCCACCCGGTGGACGAGGCCGTGCTCGATCAGGAACTCCAGCGCGCGATAGACCGTCGGCGGCTTGGCCGGCCGCTCCCGGCTGCCGAGCCGGTCCAGAATCTCGTACGCCTTGACCGCGCGGTGGCTCGACCAGACCAGCTCCAGGACGCGACGCCGCGTCCGCGTCAGCCGCGCCCCCCGCGCCGCACAGATCCGTGCGGCGGCCGCGAGCGCCTCGCGGATGCAGCTATCGTGGTCGTGGCTCGCGGCGGCCATGCGGCTCGGGGCTCCGGGATCGGCGGGCAGGGGCCAACTGTTATTTTATAACGCCGCCGCGACGGCCGCGCTACGGCAAATCCCGGGCTGGTCTGCCGACGCGCCGCCGCTATGATTGCGGCCGCGTCTTCATGCGGAAGCGGACCATGCCTGCGAAGCTGCTCTCCCCCGAGAATGTCGACCTGCCCCGCTTCGAGCCTGGGGAGATGACGAAGGGCGACGCGTTCGACTTCTCCAGCCACCGCCGCGCGCGCGATGCGATCGCCTTCGGGCTGTCGATGCAGGAGCCCGGCTTCAACGTCTTCGTCGTCGGCGAGGACCGCAGCGGCCGCATGACGGCGACCCTGGACTATCTGCGCGAGGTGGTGGCGGAACGGCCCCGGCCGGACGACTGGATTTATCTCAACAATTTCCGGCAGCCGCACCGGCCGACGCCGCACCGCCTCCCCGCGGGCGTCGGGCGGCGTTTCCGCGACGCGATGGCGGATCTGGTGGCGCGGATGCGCGAGGCGCTGACCGCGGCTTTCGCCGACGAGGACCATCAGGCGCGCATCCGCAGCGAGGGCGAGCGGCTGCGGGCCGACATCGGCCGACGGCTGGAGGCGCTGCGCGTCGAGGCGCAGGCGCAGGGGCTCGACATCGCTCAGACGCCGCACGGCCTGGTCATCGTTGCCGCGGAGGGCGCCGCGACCCCGGGCGACCCGGGCCCCATCGCCGAGAAGCTGGCCGAGCTGAACCGGTGGGCGGCGCGCCAGCACACGATGGCGGCGGAGCGCGTCCGGGAAGTCACGCGCGAGATCGCGGGCAGCGCCGTAAGCGGCCTGATCCAGGAGACGATCGCGGCGTTCAACGCCCACGCCGACCTCGGCCGCTGGCTCGCGGAGATGCACACGGACCTGCTCGAAGGGCTCGAACGCTTCCTGCCGCGTGAGGCTGCGGCCGGGACCGCCGACACGCCGGAGCAGCGCTACGCCGTGAACCTGCTGGTCGACCATGCCGACGACCCGCATCCGGGCGTCGTCGTCGAGCCAAATCCGACCTACGAGAACCTGTTCGGTCGGATCGAGTACCGGCAGGTCGGCGGGGTGTTCGAGACCGACTTCACCCGCATCCGCGGTGGCGCGCTGCACCGCGCCAATGGCGGCATCCTGGTGCTCCGCGCCGACGCGCTGGCGGCGCAGCCGATGGTCTGGCAGTTCCTCAAGGGGGCGCTGCGCGACGGCGTGATCCGGATCGAGGAGCGGCACCGTGCCGGCAGCATCCCGCTGGTCGGGGCGCCGCAGCCGGCCCCGATCCCGCTGGAGGTCAAGGTCTTCGTGGTCGGCGCGCCGCGCTGGTATTACACCTTCTTCTCCGCCGACCCGGAGTTCCAGACCTACTTCAAGGTCAAGGCCGACATCGACCCGGAGATGCCGGCGACCCAGGCCAATGTGGACACCTATGCCGGCCTGATCCGCGGCCTGGCCGCGCGCCACTCGGGCGCGGTCTGCGACCCGGCGGCGCTGACGCGGCTGCTCGGCATCGCGTCGCGCTGGTCGGGCGACCGGCGCAAACTCTCCTCGCGCTTCGAGCTGATCGAAGACGTCGTCTGCGAGGCCCTGCACCTCGCCGCGGGCACACCGCCCTGCCTCACCGAACGCGACGTCGCCGCGGCGATGGTGCAGCGCCGGCAACGCAACGCCCGCTTCGAGGACCGGATGCAGGAGAGCATCCGCGAGGGGGCGATCATGATCGACACCAAAGGCTCGGTGGTCGGCCAGGTCAACGCTCTGGTGGTCCGTGACGTCGGCGACCACAGTTTCGGGCTGCCCTCGCGCGTCACCGCCCGGGTCTCGGTCGGGCGGCTCGGGGTCGTCAACATCGAGCGCGAGGCGCTGCTCGGCGGGCCGATCCAGCAGAAGGCGGCGATGGTGCTGCAGGGCTTCCTCGCCGGCCATTTCGCGCGGCGGATTCCGCTGTCCTTCACCGCCTCGGTCACCTTCGAGCAGTCCTACGGCGGCGTCGAGGGCGACAGTGCGTCGCTCGCCGAACTGGTCGCGATCATGTCCGACCTGTCGGGGCTCCCGGCGCGGCAGGATCTGGCGATCACCGGCTCGGTCAATCAGCGCGGGCAGGCGCAGGCGGTCGGCGGCGTCCACGCCAAGATCGAGGGCTTCTTCCGCACCTGCTCCGAGACCGGTCTGACCGGGACGCAGGGCGTCGTCATTCCGGCCGCCAACGAGCCGAGCCTGGTGCTCGACGACCCGGTCGCGGAGGCGGTGGCGGCCGGCCGCTTCGCGATCTGGAGCGTAACAACCGTGGATGAGGCGCTGGAGCTGTTCCTCGGCCGCCCGGCCGGCGGGCCGGACCCCGCCGGCGCCTACCCGCCGGACAGCGTCTACGGCCTGGCGATGGCGCAGCTCGAGGCCTTCGACCGCATCATCTCCGCGCGCGAGCGCCCGGTCTGAGCCGCTGCCCATCGTCGCAACGCCTCCTCAACCTGCCAGCCTGGTGCCATGACCGACGACGACACGCTGCCCCTCTCCGGCCTCAAGGTGATCGATGCCGCCAGCATCTTCGCCGGCCCGCTGATCGCGACCCTGCTCGCCGATTTCGGCGCCGACGTCGTCAAGATCGAGCACCCGACCGGCGATTCCCTGCGCAAGACGGGGCACAAGAAGAATGGAGTGCCGCTCTGGTGGAAGGTGGTCTCGCGCAACAAGCGCTGCATCACCCTCGACCTGAAGCACCCGAAGGGGCAGGCGCTCTTCAAGCGGCTGGTCGCCGACGCCGATGTGCTGATCGAGAACTTCCGCACCGGCACGCTGGAGCGCTGGGGCATCGGCTGGGACGTGCTGTCCGCGCTCAACCCGCGGCTCGTAATGGTCCGGGTCACCGGCTTCGGCCAGACCGGCCCCTACCGCCGGCGCGCCGGGTTCGGCACGCTGGCCGAGGCGATGAGCGGCTTCGCCCACATCACCGGCGAGCCGGACGGCCCGCCGACCCTGCCGCCCTTCGGCCTCGCCGACGGGATCGCCGCCAATTACGGTGCGTTCGCCACCATGTTCGCCCTGTGGGAGCGCGACATGAAGGGCAGCGGCAAGGGCCAGTACATCGACCTTGCGCTCTACGAGCCGCTGTTCGCCCTGCTCGGCGCCCAGCCCACCGTCTACGATCAGCTCGGCATCATCCAGCAGCGCACCGGCAACCGCTCGGTCAACAACGTGCCGCGCAACGCTTATCGAACCAAGGAAGGCCGCTGGGTCGCCCTCTCGACCTCGGCGGAGTCGATCGTGTTCCGCGTGCTGCGCCTCTGCGGCGGCGAGGCGGCCGCCGCCGACCCGCGCTTCCAGACCGCGGAGAGCCGCCTGCGCCACGCCGACGAGATCGACGCGCTGGTCGGCGGCTGGATCGCCCGCCATACGCTGCAGGAGGTGCTCGACGCCTTCGAGCGCGCCGAGGCTGCGATCGGCCCGGTCTACGACATCGAGCAGCTCCTGGCCGACCCGCAGGTGCAGGCGCGCGGCTCGGTAACCGAGGTACCCGACCCGGAGCTCGGCCGCGTCAGGATGCAGTCGGTCTTCCCTCTCCTCTCCCGCACCCCCGGCCGCATCCGCCACGCCGGCCCGCGCCTCGGCCAGCACAATGAGGAGATCCTGTGCGGCGAACTGGGCTTGACCGCGGCGGAGCTGGCCGCGCTGAAGGACGAGGGGGTGGTCTGAGCCGCGGGCGGCAGGGAACCGGCGATGCAGTTCGATCTGCCGGCAACGCCGCGCGTCTCGTCCTGCTCGTCGCGTCGGGCCATGGACGACGGCCCGCGCCGGCGCCTCGAGGCCGCTTTCCGCAGGCCGGAGGGCTGGAGGCACACCGTCCCCGCTAGGACATGCTCCCCCGCCGCTTCCCTTCCGCGGCGGCTCAAGCCGGCCTCGTCGCCGGTCGGGCCCGATCGAGGCCGGCCCCTGGAATCACCGGGCGAGCAGCCGCTCCCGATCCTTGGCCACCTCGGCCTCCGCCCACTTGATTCCCTCCTCGAACTTGTCGAGCCACTCGGAGCCGTATTTCTGCTTGAACCACTCTTTCATGTGGTCGCGTGAGCGGACGAAGCTCGCCTTGTCTTCGGTGGTCGGAACGTAGACCTTGCCGCCGGCTTTGACGAACTCTTCGGTGCTGCGCGTGTCGTACTGCTTGTTCCAGTTGGACTGCATGTCGCCCATCTGCAGCAGACCGTCCGCCACCAGGATGCGCAGGTCCTCGGGAAGCTTCGTCAGGAAGGCGTCGCTCACCCAGTTGAAGCCCCACAGATAGGCATGCTCGTCCATGACGACATATTTGAGGATCTCGTGCATCTTGTTGGGCACGATGTCGGTCGCGGCATTGTTCGTGCCCTCCACGACGCCCGTGGCGAGCGACGTGTAGAGCTCACCCCAGACGACCGGCGTCGGATTGCCGCCGAGGAACTTGACGAACTCCATCTGCATCGGCGAGTCGACCACGCGCATCTTGACGCCGGCGAGATCGGCGGCCGTCTTGATCGGCTTCTTGGCGGTGAAGAAGCTCCGAAAGCGGCCGGTATTCTGCGCGGTGGCGAGGCGCACATTGCCGGTGCGCTTCAGGACCTCCCGACGCAGCTCGTCGATGAAGGGCGATCGGGTCAGCTTCTCGGCGACGAGGTCGTTCGGAATCATGTAGGGCAGTTCCATGACCTGGATCTCGGGAAAGAACTGCCCCATTCCGCCGACCGACGTATGACAGAGCTCCAGCGCCCCGAGCTGCACCTGCTCGATCAGCGCCCGGAAATCGCCGAGCTGCGAGGCCGGGTAGATCTCCACCTTGATTCGCCCGTTCGAGCGGCTCTCAAGGAAGCTCTTCAGGAAGACGCCCGGGATGTGATCGTCGGAGACGTCGGTCGCCGGTCCGACATGGCCGTATTTCAGCACGAACGGCTCTGCGGCCGCCGGGCCGGAGGCGAGCGCCAGCGCCAGCGCCGCCGCGCCGAGCATCGCCGTCTTGAGGCCAAAACCTGATGACATGGGCATCCTCCCTCTCGTCCTCTTTCTTCACTGGAAGCCGAACATCCGCGGCAGTGTCAGAGTCAGCGCCGGGACGTAGGTGATCGCGAGGATCACCGCCACGTGCACGACATAGAAGGGCAGCATCTCGCGCGCGATCGACTCGACTGAGAGCCGCGTCAGGCTCGACGCCACGAACAGCACCAGGCCGACCGGCGGCGTCGCGAGGCCGATCGTCAGGTTGACGCACATGAGGATGGCGAAGTGGAGCGGGTCGACGCCGAGCTGCTCCATGGTCGGCGCGAGGATCGGTCCCAGAATCAGGATCGCCGGTCCGGCGTCGAAGAACATGCCGGTGATCAGCAGCAGGATGTTGATGAGCAGCAGCAGGACCAGCGGGTTCTCGGAGATCGAGAACAGCGCCCGCGCCAGGTCGTTCGGGAAGCCCGACAGGCTCGCCACCCAGCCGAAGATGGTCGCGGCGCCGACGATCAGCAGGATCGAGGCCGACGTCACGCCGGAACGGAGCAGGACCTCCGGAAGGTCGGACGGCTTGAGGGTGCGCAGCACGAACAGGCCGAGCACCAGCGCGTAGGCGACCGCCGCGCCGGCCGCCTCGGTGGGTGTGAACACGCCGGAAAGGATGCCGCCCAGCAGGATCACCGGGGTCAGCAGCGGCAGGAACGCGCCGGCGAAGGAACTTCCCAGTTCCGCGAGCGGGGCCATCCGCTCTCGCTTCGGATAGTTCCGCTTGGTGGCGACGAAGTGGGTCGCGACCATGAGGCCGAGGCCGACCATCACGCCCGGCACGATGCCGGCGATGAACAGGCCGGCGACCGATACCTGCATGATATAGGCGAAGACGATCATGATGATGCTGGGCGGGATGATCGGACCGATCACCGCCGAGGCCGCAGTCACCGCTGCCGAGAAGCGGCGGCTGTAGCCCTCCTGTTCCATCGCCGGGATCAGCATCGATCCGAGCGCCGAGCAGTCAGCGACCGCCGAGCCGGACAGGCCGGCGAAGAATATGCTCGACAGGATGTTGACGTGGGCGAGGCCGCCGCGGAGATGGCCGACGAGCGCGTTGGCGAAGCGCACCAGGCGCTGGGTGATGCCACCCACGTTCATCAGTTCGCCGGCCAGGATGAACAGCGGGATCGCGAGCAGCGGGAACTGGTTGATGCCGAAGAACAGCCGCTGCGGAATGATCGTAAGGAATGTCATCCGGTCGGCCAGCACGAAGCCGAGCAGCGGCGCGAAGGCCAGCGCGAACACGATCGGCACGCCGATCAGCATGCAGCCGAGGAAGATCCAGATGAAGGTCAGCGGCATCCCCGGTCGCTCCCTTCGGCCTCACTCGCGCGAGAGTACGGCCTGCGCCTCGGCGCGCGCGGGGGCGCGTGCCGGAGCGCCGCTCAACGCCCGCAGGACGGCACCGAGCATCAGCTCGAGCGAGACGAAGAACATGATCGCCGAACCGGCCGGAATCGCGAGATAGATCCAGAACAGGCGCATGTCGCCGACGGTGAGCGCCACCTGCGACCAGGCGTTGAGGGCAAGCAGCCAGCCCTGATGCGTCAGCACGGCGCAGAGCGAAAGCACGATCAGATGGGCGAGGGCCTGGAGCGCGGCCCGAGGACGCTCCGGCAGGGCGTTCGGCAGCATCTCGATCGCGATGTGGCCGCCGTACCGGAACACGAGCGGCGCGCCGAGGAAGGTCATCCAGATCATCATGAACTTGGCGACCTCCTCGTACCAGGAGAGCGCGTCATTGAGGACGTAGCGCCAGAACACCCCGGCCACGACGACCACGGCGATCGCACCGACGAGGGCGATCACCAGATACTTGCAGACGAACAGGAGGACTGCGTTGAAGTGGCGGACCAGGCCTTCGGCTGCAGCCAGCGCCGGCATCAGCCTGCGAAGCCTGGGCAGCGCATACACGCCGCGGGGATGCGCGGATCGAGCGGCACCGTGGCCTTCCTCCCGTCCCGGCGGGGCGGTCGGGTCGGCCGAGCGCGCCGCACGGATCTTCTTGTCCGTCCAGAGTGGCGGTGAAGCGGGGCCGAGTCAACGTCCGCAATGCCACCCGCGCCGGCCGCCCGGAGCGCCGGGCATCAGACGACGAACCCGCCGCCCGACACGTCGAGCAGCGCGCCGGTGACGAACGACGCTTCCGGCGACAGCAGCCAGAGAACCGCCGCCGCGACCTCCTCCGGTGCAGCGAAGCGGTTCATGGGAATGGTCGCGGCGACCCGCGCGCTCGCCTCCGGATCGGCGGCGACGTCCGCGATCATGTCGGTCGCGGTCATGCCGGGACGGACCGCGTTGACCCGGATGCCCTGGCCGGCGACCTCCTTGGCGAGGCCGACGGTGAACGCGTCGACCGCCGCCTTCGATGCCGCATAATGCGAGCGGCCCTGCCGCCCGCCGATGACGGCGGCCATCGAGGACAGGTTGACGATGGCGCCGCCGCGGCCGCCGTGTCGGGTGGACATGCGCCGGACCGCGGCGCCGCAGCACAGCATCGTGCCGACGACGTTGACCGCGAGCAGGCGTTGCAGCTCCTCCGCCCGGAACGCCTCGACGGCGCGGTTGCCGCCGTCGATGCCGGCGGCGTTGACCAGCGCCGTCATGGTGCCGAGGCGCGCCTCGACCGCCGCGAACATCGGCTCGATCGACCCGGCGTCCGCGAGGTCCGCCCGGATGGCAGCCGCCCGTCCTCCGGCCGCCCGGATCTGCTCCGCAACGGCTTCGGCCCGGTCCACCCGGGTCGCGTAGCCGATCGCGACGGCGTAGCCGCGCCGCGCCGCCAGCAATGCCGTGGCCGCGCCGATGCCGCGCGAGCCGCCGGTGACCAACAGGACTTCCTGCACCATTCCGTCCTCCCGACCCTCTTTATCCGTTTGACTTGGCGCGGTGCCTCCGGCCAGCATCTTACGCGAAGGACGCGGCGAGGCCGCGACCGCCGGAGAAGGAGGCTCCGTGACGGAGTTCGCCGACAGACTCCTCGTCATCACCGGCGCCGCCGGCGGCATCGGCCGCGAGACGATTCCCCTGTTCCTCGAAGGGGGTGCCCGGCTGCTGCTGATCGACCGCGATCGGGAGGCGCTCGACGCGACCGTGCGCGCCTTCGGAGGCGACCGCGTCCGCGCCGTCTGCTCCGCCATCGACAGCCCGGAAGCCTGCGAGCAGGCACTCGCCGCGGCGGACGGGCCGCTGTTCGCGCTGGTCCATCTCGCCGGACGGTTCGACGCCGACGACGTCGGGCCGGGCCACCGCGCGACCTGGGACAGGGTGCTGGCCGCCAATCTGACCAATGCGTACGACATGGCGGCCGCATGCGTTCCCCGCTTCGACCCCGACGCGACCTGCCGCATGGTCTTCATCAGTTCGCTCGCCTTCCGGCGCGGCTCGTTCGACCATGTCGCCTATTCGGCGGCGAAGGGCGGCCTGGTCGGGCTGATCCGCGCCTCGGCGCGGCGGCTCGCGCCCAAGGTGCTGGTCAACGGCCTCGCCCCGGGCATCATCGACACGCCGATGCCGGCGCGGGTGATCGCCGAGCGCGCCGAACGGCTGCTCAACGAGATCCCGCTGCGCCGCTGGGGGCATCCGCGCGAGGTCGCGACGGTGATCCGTTTCCTCTGCTCGGACGCGGCGAGCTATATCACCGGCCAGGTCATCAACGTCGACGGCGGTATCGTCAACGGCTGACGCCTCACGCCGCGGAATAGCCGCCGTCCACCGGCAGCACCGCGCCGGTGACGAAGGCGGCCGCCGGAGAGGCCAGGAACAGGGCCGGGCCCGCGAGATCCTCGGGTTCGCCCCAGCGGCGGAAGGGCGTGCGCGCAACCACCGCCCGATCGTGGGCCGGATCCTGCTGGCCGGGCAGCGACTGCTCGGTGCGGATGAAGCCGGGGGCGATCGCGTTGACGCGGATGCCGTGCTCGGCCCAGGCGATCGCCAGCGACTTGGTGAGCTGCGCCACGCCCGCCTTGCTGGCGCCGTAGGCCGGAACGCGCGGGCTGCCGAACCGGCTGTACATCGAGGCGACGTTGATGACGCAGCCGCGGCTCATCCGAAGCTGCGGCAGGAAGGCGCGGCACAGGGCGTAGGTGCCCGTCAGGTTCACATCGAGCACGGCGCGGAACGTCTCCAGCGCCTCCTCGCGGTCACGACGGGCGACACCGGCGCAGTTGACCAATACATCCAGCCGCTCGAAGCGGCCCGCGCAGGCGGCGACCGCCGCATCGTCGCGCAGGTCGAGCTGGACATAGGGGAAGTCCCGGTCCCGTTCGATCGGCTGCGGCTCCGCACCCGTGATCGTCACCGACGCGCCGGCGTCGCGGAAGGCGCGGGCGATCGCGGCGCCGATGCCGCCGCGGCTGGCACCGGCGACGAGGACATGCTTGCCGCCGAAATCGAGCAGGGACGAGGCGGACACGGGCCCCTCCGGTTCGCGTAGGCGTGCATCGGAGTTTAGCGGCGGGTCGGCCGGACCCGCAATGCGGCAGGGTCTGGCGTAAAGAGGCAGGGCACCGTGCTCCGGACCGGGAGGCGCCCGACAGGCCTTCGAAGAAGCCGGCGGCCGGCCGGTTGGCGGCATGGTTCGATCGCGGCGAACGGTTTGCGGCCGGGGCGATGATGCGCGGGACGCACCGGCGGTCGGAAAATCGTTCCCTTACGTCGACCCCGAAGAACGGGTGCAGAAAGACCGCCCGCTGCGGCCGATCCGGGAGACGGCCGGCACGGCACCGGCGGCGCCGTCGGGCGACCGCGCGGCGCCTCGTTCCGGGATGGGACGGCCCGCAGCCGCCCGCCGACGGTGACCTCCTCGACAGCCTGCCGATCGAGACCGAGGGTCATAATTGACCTTCTTATTCTGTATGCTATAAGAAACGATTCAAACTGATAGCCTCTTATAGATGCCCCGCATTAATTTCATCGAGCCGGCAATTATGCTGGCGACCATTGTGCAATGGTTCGTCCTGGCAACCATTACAGGCATCATTGTGGGGGCCGGAACATCCATATTCCTGCACACCCTGAGTTTAGCGATCGAAACTACGGAACCTCTACAGTTCCACTATAAAATGCTGATGCTTCCGGCCGGCGGATTGCTGACCGGATTGGTCATGTACTACGGGTACAAACTCAACAGAACCGGACTCGATGATTCGGTCATTGCGGCGGTCCATAAGCAGTTGGGCAGGATGCCTTTCAGAACTGTGGCCGTTAAGCCGATAGCGGCAATCATTACATTGGCGTCCGGCGGATCCGCCGGCAGAGAGGGGCCATGTTCGCATCTGGGGGCCACGCTGGCCTCGGCCGTCGGAAGAGTTCTGCGGCTGAATGTCGAGCTGCAGCAGCGGCTCGTGGCATGCGGCGTCAGCGCAGGCTTCGCCAGTGTATTCGGCACACCTGTTGCGGGTGCGATTTACGGCGTGGAGGTCCTGGCCGTCGGACGGATCAGACATGATTTTCTCTTGCCGGCCGTTGTGGCCGGCGTATCGTCTTTCACGACAAGCAAATTCCTGCACGTTCCGTATAAATATTACCACATAGATGTCCCGTTGGAGTTTTCCTATTCGTTGTTTCTGACGGTCTTGCTTTGTGGAATACTATGCGGCGTGGTGGCGTTCATATTCGTCGAGATGGTGAACGCGTCCCGGACGATTTTCGCACTCATCCGGATGCGCTTCGACATATGGCCACCGCTGATCCCGTGTCTGGGAGGCGCGGTGCTGGCGCTGCTCGTCCTCGTTATCCCGACCGACTACCTCGGACTGAGCCTTCCCCTGATGGAGAAGGCGCTGGAGGGAGAGGCGCTGCCTTATTTCGGGTTCTTCTGGAAGATCCTGCTGGTGGCCGTAACGCTGGGGTCGGGCTTTTACGGAGGAATTGCGACGCCGCAGCTCGTGATCGGAGCGATTTTCGGAAACGCGCTCGCACAGATCTTGGGGATCGATCCGTCGCTGGGCGCGGTGGTGGGTCTGGCGGCGGTCCTGGCATCGGCATCCAATACGCCGATTGCGGCCATACTGATGGGTGTCGAACTGTTCGGCGGGGCGGCCGGGACCGCGTACATCGCCGGCGCTGCGATCGCCGCCTATCTGATGATTGGACATCGAAGCGTTTATCCCGATCAGCTCATGGCGTACCCCAAGTCCTCCTGGATGCGTACCAAGCCCGATCTGCCCCTGGGGCAGGAGAAGGTCCAGCTTTCTTACGGCCTGCTGAAATGGCTGGCGGGGTTCCGGGGCCGCCTCGGCCATCACCGCATCCGCCGGAAGCCCGGAGCGCACGAAGAGCACTGATCGTGCCCGGCCCGGCCGGAAGTCGATCCTCGTGCCGGACCGAAAGAGTCCCACCCGATTTCGGACCATGCGACGGCCGGTGGCCCTGCCCGCCATGAACGGTCATCCGGACGCTGAGACGGGCCCGTGGCAGCGTTCGCCACGGGCGAGGCCGGCGCATCACGCCCCGGAAGCGCCAGGCGCTCGTCGCGCGGCTTCACGCAGACACCATGACGCGCGCACGCAGATCAGGATCGCAGAGCCAGCGCCGGAAACAGCCGCAAACCCCGCTCACAACGAGACGCAGTGAGACATCCGGGTTAAAACGTCAGGTACCCGCAGCAGAAATTTCCCCTGCTTCCGTACACTGACCAATCCCGCCGCGCCCGTGCTCACGGTCGAGGCAGTGCCTGAAGGCCGGCAGGTGGCGCTGCTGCGACGCCTCCTGGAGCCGGCGCATGACGCGGCGCACGAGCGGATCGCTCACTTGCCGGATGAGCCGCTCGTACATCGTCCCGTTATCGATCTCGGCCTGGACGGCGGCCCCGCAGGCCTCGGCCAGCGTGCGCGGCACGGTGACGCGGTCGGGCCAAGTGTCCTGCGGGGGTTCGACGCCGAGGCGATCGAACTGTCCGAGGAGCGCGTTGGTATGGCGCTCCTCGGCCTGCACGATCTTCGCGAATGGCCGGACCGGGCCGAAGGTCTCGATCACCTTGCGGTAGCTGGCACGCGCTCGGTACTCGTCCTCGAGTGCGTCGCGCAACGCTTCGATCGTGTGCTTGTCTGGGATCATCCGCTTCCCAGGCTGTGGATCTATTCGGCGAGCTGAATGCGACGGCTCGAGGAGCCTGCGGCCTGCGGAGCCTGCGGCTCGCCGAAGTCGCCATCCACGTTTCCGCCCATTTCCGTACGCCACGGGCGCCAGGTCTCAAGGGCATAGAGCACCGCGACCAGGACGGCTGCGAGCACCAACGCGAGCACCCAGTAGGGAATGTCAGTCAGCTCGGCAAAGGTGATCTTGCCGGGGCCGCCTGACAGCAGGAGCGGCCCAAGCGCTGGCTCGGCATAGCCGAATGCGGTGGCGCCGGCAATTCCGCCCAGCAACGTGAAGATGGCATCGCGATAGCCGACGCCGACCTGCGCCAGCACCGTTCCGGGACAGGCTCCCGCAAGCGCAATACCGCCGCCCAGCAAGATACCGCCCAGGACATCGGCGGCGTAGAACGTTGGCTTCGGATAGAGGCCAACCAGTCCAAAGCCGTGCAGCGCCGCCAGGACGACCGCACCTGTTGCGACCGCCGTCAGGAAGACCTTCAGCATGATGAAGTTGCGCAGCTGCATCTGGCCGACGATCATGCCGGGCTCGAAGACGCGCGACTTTTCAAGAACGAAGCCGAACACCGTACCCATCGCCAAGCCGATCAGCGCTGCGGCTAGCACGGACATGTTTCACCCTCCGAGAGCGTGCGCCGCTCAGATGCGGCGCAGCAGCAGAAACGCCGTACCGATGCCGCCGGCGAACATCGCAGCGACAGCGATCGTTGAGCTCACCGCGAGCTGCGCCACGCCGGAAAGGCCGTGACCGCTCGTGCATCCGTCTGCGAGGCGGGCACCGAACAGCATGAGAAAGCCCGCTGCGAAGGCGAGGGCGTAGCGGACGTAAGGGCTCGACGTGCCAAGCGCCCGCTTCCAGACCGGCGAGATCGGCTGGCGGCGTGCGCCCGACAGGCGCATCGAGACAAAAGCGCCGACCGCAATGCCGGCAACGAGCGCGACCTGCCACCAGTTCTTCCCGGTCGCCGCAATGTGCTTGGCGACGTAGTCGATCTGCGTGACGGTCGGATCGACCAGCGACGCAAGAAGTCCGCCTATCGTGACATACGAGGATGACGCCCCGAGCGCCGTCTCGATCAGCAGAAAGGCAGGGATCTGGAGAAGCCCGATCAGGAAGCCAGCCGCATAGGGCGACCATGCCTTATCGCGAATTGAAATACCCGCCATGATTGGCCTCCTTTCCGGATCCGGTCGCTCACCGCGAAGAAGCCAGCATCGGCTGTCCACCGATACTGGGTGAATGGATACTGGCCATGTTCGTCTTAGCTCCCCGGTCGCGCGTCACTGGCTTGAAGTTGGCAACCGATCCCGTCGCAGTACTTGAACGCTTTACCAGCCGCGCGCCGCCCGGAACTCCCACACGCTGACCTTGCCGTCACCGTCGCGATCGGCCTTGGTGAAGCGGACTTGGCCATACGCCATGAACTCATCCAGAGAGAGCTTGCCATCATTGTTGCGATCGGCCTCGGCAAAGCGCGCTTCCTTGCGCTTGGTCATCGCGGTGGCACGGGGACCCGTTCCGCCGCCCGGACCGAAGTGAACCGCTAAGAACTCCTCCTTCGTGAGTTCAGCATCACCATCGGCGTCCATCGCGGCAAAGGCTTCCTCCTGCCAGGCGGCCGCCTCATCGGCGGAGATCACACCGTTACTATCGACATCGACCTGCCACATGCGCATGTTTTGCCCTGACCTCATGCCTGGGCCCATCATGCCCATGCCGTAGCCCGGACCCATGCCGTAGCCCGGACCCATGCCGTAGCCCGGACCCATGCCGTAGCCCGGAC
>CAZVAR010000079.1:14722-17293 GCA_964625225.1 uncultured Alphaproteobacteria bacterium
CCATGCCATAGCCCGGGCCGACCTGCTGGGCCTGGGTGGGAACCATCGCATAGCTGACGGTTGCTGCTCCAAGGAACGCGGCAGCGATGCCTTTCATCATCGATCGAGTTCTCATCATGACTGCTCCCCTTGCCGATATCTGAGGTTTGGCTTGGCGGCAGCAGGCCGGCACGCGTGCATGCTGGATTCGTGCGCAAAATCAGGTTCGCAACGGCAATCGTATTGTGAAAATCCTGGGGCCGGCGCGCCTTGATTCAGATCATGTCAGACGCGCGCGCCGCATGCGATGTTGCGGTAAAGGCGCCGGCCTTCTTGGCCAAAGTGCAGCGCACGAGGACCGATACCGGTCAGGGTTCCCGGATCGCGTCGGCCTCGAGTTCTGCCACCATCGGAACCTCGTAAGAGCAGAATACGCAGTTGCCCTCGCTGAGCCGGAGCAAGTCTGCCCTGCCATGATAGCATCCCTCGGTTGGATGATGCGGTCGAGGCGGCAAAGAACGATCTGCCGCGAAGCAATGATTACACCGAGGCTTGCTCGACCTCCCTGCGGCGCTTACTCGTCGCGCACATGGACGTCCCCGAGCGACGCATTCATATTGGCGCGGGTTCCCAGCCCATCCTGAGACAGATCTCCGATCGTTTCGGGCAACAGGCACACCTTCCGACTCCGACATATCCCCTGTCTTCCGAGATCGCGCGGAGCTTCACGGAAACCTCGCTATCATCCCAGCACGATTTCGCATTCGATCTCGGCGGGCTAAAAGTGGCAGACGCGTATCCGCTGGCCCGGGCCAGCGAAGCGGCCGCCATCGCCACGGTACTGCACAGCGACACGATCGCGGCACGCACTGTCCAGTTGCGGGCACGCACCCGGGAGCTCGCCGCACGGCTCGGGGAGCTTAGCTGGGTCTCTCACAGGGGACAGGTGCATGGGGGCTCTGAAGGGACGAAAGTTGTTGTGCTGCAACAGCTTGAGCCGGTTCAGGGAGATGCCCCCGGTTCAGACGAAGTGTGGCGCGGACCTGTTCGGTTTTGCACGCGTGGAAGGCCATACGGTCTTAGCGGCGTTCGGACGGCGACATGGTCACGTCGGATGTCGGCGCGTTGCGGCTCGGTTCGGCCGACCGTGCGATCCGGCCGGTGTCACGCATTGCCGGCGGCATCCAGGACGACCGCTCGGCTGGGCATGTCGCGCATCCTATCGGGACGCGGATCAATAGCCGCATCGCGCGGACACCGTGACGCGCGCACGCAGATCAGGATCGCAGAGCCAGCGCCGGAAACAGCCGGAAACTCCGATCACAGCGAGACGCGATGAGACATCCGGGCTAGCCGCATCTGCCGAAGAGCCGGCCGGGGGAGTGCTTGCGCTGTCGGCATCGGTCGGCTCCACCCGTGTCGAGGCGTACCGCTCGGCGCATGGCGGCAAAGGGCGGCGAAGGCACGGGCGCGCGGTCCTCGCGTGGCGGCGCGACCGCCGCGTTCCGGACCATGACCGATCTTCCGGAACGACCCGTCCTGCTGCGCCCGCCTCCCGGTGATCGGGCGGTCCGGGTTCGGCCCGGTCGGAGGTACGGACTCCGATCAAAGCCCGGCCGCTCCCGCCCCGGCGCTCGACGCTCGCGCCTGCCGCTTGCAATCTCAGATATTATTCCTATCTGGACGAAGCCGCCTTCGCCAGGCCGGCGCCTCGCTGTTGAACAGCTTCGGATCCGAAACGGGTGCGCCTGGTCGTGCCGGGCGGCGGCACGCGCCGCCATGCACCGTTATCGTCCCCATAAAGCCCCACGAATCCCCGGCCCTTCCTCCCGCCCGCCGGCCGGGATCGGGCGGCGACCCCCATCATCCCCCATAAAACCACACGAAACCCACGCCTCATTCCATGGGGGTCGACGGGCACCCCCATAAGCCCCCCTTGAAACCCCACGAAACCCCATGCATCCCCACCCCCATTCGCCGCGCGGGGGCTCACCCCGTGCCCGTGCGCGGCACGCGGCCCTCGATCGGATAGGCCGGGTCGTTGTAGCCGGGCGTGGAGGGATGGCCGGGGGCGACCAGGCTGTCGACCAGAGCCTCGTCCTCGGCGGTGAAGGTGTAGGCGAGCGCGCCGAGATAGTCGTCGAGATGGGCCTCGGTGCGCGGGCCGGCGATGGTGCCGGTCACGAGCCGGTTGTTCAGCACCCAGGCGACCGCGAACTGGCTCGGGCTGATGCCGCGCGACTCGGCGTGCGCCTTGATGCGCTCGGCCACCGCCATCGATTCGGGGCGCCACTCGGTCTGCATCATGCGCCGGTCCTGGCGGGCGGCGCGGCTGCCTTCCGGCGGCGGGGCGTCGGGCCGGTACTTGCCGGTCAGCACGCCGCGCGCCACCGGGCTGTAGGGGAAGATGCCGAGGCCGAAATGGGCGCAAGCCGGGATGTGCTCGGTCTCCGGCATGCGGTTGACCGCGTTGTAGTAGGGCTGGCTGACCACGGGCCGGTCGATCCCGAGCCCGTCGCAGATGCGGCAGATCTCGGCGACGCGCCAGGAGCGGTAGTTGGAGACGCCGAAATAGCGGATCTTGCCGTGGCG
>CAZVAR010000080.1:0-17040 GCA_964625225.1 uncultured Alphaproteobacteria bacterium
GCTCGAGCCGCTTCTTGAAGGTCGTCGCGACCGAGACGCTGTCGAACACCGCGTCCACGGCAACGCCGGCCAGCACCTCCTGCTCCTTCAGCGGAATGCCGAGCTTCTCGTATGTCCTGAGCAGCTCCGGGTCCACCTCGTCAAGGCTCTTCGGCCGCTCCTTCATCTTCGGCGCCGCGTAGTAGTAGGCGTCCTGATAATCGATCGGCGGGAAGTGGATCTTGGCCCAGGTCGGCTCGCCCGCCTCGAGCTGGGTCAGCCAGTGGCGATAGGCTCTCAGCCGCCATTCAAGCAGCCACTCGGGTTCACCCTTCTTCGACGAGATGAATCGGACGATGTCCTCGTTCAGCCCCTTGGGTGCCGTTTCCGCCTCGATATCGGTGACGAAGCCGTACTTGTACTTCTGCTCCGACATCGAGCGGATCTGCTCGATCGTCTGCGAGGTTGCCGCCATTCCTATCTAGCTCCCCGTTCGGCCCGTTGCCGCGTTCCGCTCGCCCGCTCAGGCACGGGCCGCGACCATTCCTTGCGTTGTGGTATCGGAAGGCGGAAGACGTGACGCCGGCGTCAGCATATCCGCCAGAGTGACCGACTCCAGCGCACTGCGGATCGCGGCGTTCACCCGATCCCAGCTCCCGCGCATCGGGCAAATCGCCTCCACCCCGCAGCAGCCCTCCGCGCCGTCGACACAAGCCGTCAGGGCCACCGGACCCTCCAGGGCCTCGACGAGTTGCGCAACCGAGATATCGGCAGGTTGCCGCTCGAGCACGTAGCCGCCGTGCGCGCCGCGCTGCGACGCGACCAACCGTGCGTTCGCAAGCTTCTTGAGCACTTGGCTGACGGTCGTCGCCGGCAGGCCGGTGGTTTCGGCCACCTCCGACGCCGTCACCAGGGACCCACGACGCGTGGCCATATGCCCCAGGACGACGACCGCATAATCGTTCATCTTGCTCAGGCGGAGCATGCAGCTAATCCGTACCGATATCCTACGCTTTGAAAGTGTACGTTCGGCTTACGGATTTCAAGCGGGTTTCGCGGGTCATCACCGGCGGCTAGAGTGCCGTATCGGCAAGCGGCCTGGAATGCAGTATGCGCATCGTCGACATCCGTGAGAAGACCGTCCCGATCCGGTCCGAGATCCGGAACGCCTTCATCGACTTCAGCCAGATGACCTGCAGCGTCGTCGCCGTCGTGACCGACGTGGTCCGGAACGGAAAGCAGGTCGTCGGTTTCGGGTTCAATTCGAACGGCCGCTATGCCCAAGGTGCGATGATGCGCGAGCGCTTCATTCCGCGCCTGCGTGCCGCCACGCCGGAGGACCTGCTCGACGCGACCGGGGAGAATTTCGACCCGGCAAGGGTTTGGCGTGCAATGATGCGCAACGAGAAGCCGGGCGGTCATGGAGACCGCTCCGTCGCGGTCGGCGCCATCGACATGGCGGTCTGGGACGCGGTCGCCAAGATCGCGGACAAGCCGCTCTACCGGCACCTTGCCGATACGTACCGGAACGGTCGGGCGGACGAGCGCGTCTTCGTCTATGCGGCGGGCGGATATTATTATCCGGGCAAGGATCACACTGCGCTCCAGGAGGAGATACGCCGGTACCGGGACCTCGGCTACACGGCCGTCAAGATCAAGATCGGCGGGGCAGCGATCGACGAGGACCGGAGGCGGATCGAAGCCGTGCTCGATGTGCTCGGGAGCGGCGAAGCGTTAGCGGTCGACGCTAACGGCCGGTTCGATCTCCGGACGGCGATCGCCTATGCGGAGATGCTGGCACCCTATCGGCTGCGCTGGTACGAGGAGCCGGGCGACCCGCTCGATTACGCATTGCAGGCCGAGCTGTCGCACCACTATGACGGCCCCATGGCGACGGGAGAGAACCTGTTCTCCGTACAGGACGCCCGCAATCTCATCCGCTACGGTGGGATGCGCCCGGACCGCGACATTCTCCAGTTCGATCCGGCGCTGAGCTACGGTCTGGTGGAATATCTCAGGACTCTCGAGATGCTGACCGAGCACGGCTGGTCGGCGCGGCGCTGCATACCGCATGGCGGACATCAGATGGCGCTCAATATTGCCGCCGGGCTTGGCCTCGGCGGCAATGAAAGCTATCCGGACGTCTTCCAGCCCTTCGGCGGGTTCGCCGACGACATCCCGGTCGAGAACGGCTACGTCCGTCTCCCGGATTGCCCGGGAATCGGCTTCGAGCGAAAGGGCAATCTGTGGGCGGTGATGCGCACGCTCCTTTAGGCGCGGTATCAACCTTTTAGGCGCGGCTTCAACGTCCGGCACCGGGAATTCTGCACGGGACGGCCGACACACAGCGCCGGATCGGACACCCCGGCATTTCGGACTTTACCCGGCCGGGTCGCGGGGCCATGTCCCGGGAACGGTCGCGTCTCGTTGCGACACTGGGGCCTTTCTGCCATCATCCGCACGAGTCGTCTGCCGCCGCGGACAACGCGTGACGAGGAGTATTCCTAATGGGTGTGAGCGTCTGGCAGATTCTCATCATCCTGCTGATCGTTCTGCTTCTGTTCGGTGCCGGTCGGCTGCCGACGCTCATGGGCGATCTCGCGAAGGGCATCAAGAGCTTCAAATCGGGGCTGCGCGACGAAGGGGACACGGACGAGGCAGGCCCCGACCGGACGATCGAGGCGAAACCCGCTGCCCCGACGACGCACACCGAGATCGAGAAGGACCGCGTGGCGAAGACCTGATGGCGCGTATGCCGCCACGCCCAGTACGTCGCGCCGGACGAACGTCAGATGCTGGATATCGGATGGTCCGAGATGGCGGTCATCGCCGTGGTGGCGCTGGTCGTGATCGGGCCGCGAGACCTTCCGACACTGTTGTACACGGCCGGGAAACTCGCCGGTAAAGCGCGTGCGGCGTTGCGCGATCTGCAGCAGGGCATCGAAGACATGGCGCGCGAGGCGGAGCTCAACGAGGTCCGGGACAAGATCGAATCGGTCCGCTCCTTCGACGTACGCCGGGAGATCGCGAAGACGGTCGATCCCACCGGCGAGCTGGCGGGCGCGCTGGAGCCCGCGCCCGGCGACAGGCAGGACTCCGTGGCCGGCACCGCCCCCCTGCAGGAGGCGGAGGCTGACGGCCGCCCGCCGCTTCCCGCAGCGGTACCCGGGCCCGAGACGAATGAAGCCGCGGAATCGCGGCAGGCCGGACCGGCGCAATGACCGAGCCGGAGGACGAGGTCGAACAGGAGAAGGCGCCGCTACTCGACCATTTGATCGAGTTGCGGACACGGCTGATCTACAGCATCTTCGCGGTGCTCGTGGCGACGCTCGTCTGCTACTATTTTGCCGAATCCATCTTCGGTTTTCTCGTGCGGCCACTGGCGGACGCGTTCGAGGGGCAGACCGGGCGACGCCTGATCTACACGGGTCTCGCCGAAACATTCTTCACCTACCTGAAGGTTGCCTTCTTCGGCGGGCTGTTCCTCGCCTTTCCGGTAGTGGCGAATCAGGTATGGAAGTTCGTGGCTCCGGGGCTCTACAAGAACGAGCGCCGGGCCTTCCTGCCCTTTCTGATTGCCACGCCGCTGCTGTTTTTCCTGGGCGGCGCAATGGCCTACTACGTCATCTTCCCGCTCGCCTGGAAGTTCTTCCTGAGCTTCGAAACAGCCGGCGTCACGACACCCCTGCCGATCCAGCTCGAGGCTCGGGTCAGCGAGTACCTGTCGCTGGTGATGAAGCTGATCTTCGCCTTCGGCCTGTTCTTTCAGCTGCCGGTGCTGCTGACGCTGCTCGCGCGGGCGGGGCTCGTCACGTCGGCGGGGCTTGCCTCCAAGCGGCGTTACGCCATCGTCATCGTCTTCGTCGCCGCGGCCATCCTGACCCCTCCGGACGTCATCAGCCAGATCGGCCTCGCAATCCCGGGAATTGCGCTATACGAGGTCTCCATCGTGCTGGCCCGCATGATCGAAAAGAAGCGGGAGCAGCGGCGGGCGGAGATTTTCGGCGAGGGCTGATCGGGCCGGGCCCGGGTGGACGGCTGCCGACGGGCAACGCTATAACCGCCGGGTGGATCACCGTCGCCGAGCCCGTCGTCCGATGCCGCACCCGAGATCCGTTCGGGAACACCTTCGAACCTGCTGCGATTCGCGCGCGGGGAAGACTCATCCGCGCCGATGAGCAAACGGCCGCTGGACCTTCGTGCCGCGCGGGTGCTCCTGTCGAACGACGACGGGATCCATGCCCCCGGTCTGCGACGCCTCGAGCGAATCCTCCGCGGATTGGCCAGGGAAGTCTGGGTGGTCGCGCCCGAGAGCGAGCAAAGCGCCGCGAGTCACTCGCTGACCCTTCGGCGACCACTGCGCATCCGCAGGATCTCCCGACGGCGCTACGCCGTCGACGGTACACCCACCGATGCGGTGCTGCTGGGGGTCGTGCAGGTGATGAAGGATCTGCGGCCGGATCTCGTCATCTCGGGCATCAACCGGGGCGGCAACATGGGCGAGGACGTGACCTATTCCGGTACCGTGGCCGCAGCGATGGAGGCGACCCTGCTGGGGATTCCGGCGATCGCATTGAGCCAGCACGTACCGCCGGGAGGCAACGCGCGCTGGGCGACCGCCGAAGCACACGCGCCGCAGGTACTGCAGCAGCTCGCGGCCGCCTCCTGGCCGCGGAACGTCTTCATCAACGTGAACTTTCCCGACGTGCCGCCTGCCGAAGTGACGGGAATTCGGGTCGCCAAGCAGGGCCGACGCAAACCGGGCGGCGCGATTCTGGAGGGAGTGGACCCAGCCGGGCGGCCCTACTACTGGATTGCCACGGCCCGGGCATTCGAGGAACATTCGCAGGGGTCGGACCTGGAGATCGTCTATGGGGGAGGCATCGCCGTCAGCCCGATGCATCTCGATCTGACCCACGGCCCGACATTGCGGGACCTGGAGCAGATATTCCGGTGAGTTTGGCAGCGCGGAAGATCCGCCTGGTGCTCATGCTCCGGCAGGCCGGGGTCACCGATCCTCAAGTGCTGTCGGCGCTCGAACTCGTTCCGCGCGAGCTGTTCGTGCCCGAGCTGTTCCGGGATCGGGCGTATGAAAACGAGGCATTGCCGATCGGTCATGGCCAGACCATCAGCAAGCCGGTCGTGGTCGGTATCATGACACAGGCGCTGCGCGTCGGAGGACGGTCGCGCGTTCTCGAGATCGGCACCGGTTCGGGGTACCAGACAGCCGTGCTCGCGCGGCTCTGCCGGCGCGTCTATACCATCGAGCGACATCGCGAACTGCTGGTCGCCGCAAGGGAGCGGTTGCACGAAATCGGATTGGATAATGTAACGACGATCGTCGGCGACGGCTCCGCCGGGTGGCCACAGATCGCGCCCGTGGATCGGATCATCGCCTGCGCGGCGGTACCGGAGGTACCGACGGTTCTCGCAGATCAGCTCGCGGAGGATGGGGTCATGGTCATTCCGGTCGGCAAGCGCGGCGACGGACAGCGGCTCGTTCGCGTCACACGCCTACCGATCGGATTCCGCACGGAAGATCTGGGGCCGATCCGCTTCCTGCCGATGGCGCGGGACGCCGAGCGCGTCGACGATGATGCCGACCGCGATGTCGACGAGGGGGCGGCGTCGTGAAGGGACGTCGCGTCCGGTTCGCATGTCTCGTCCTGGCCGCGGCCCTGGGCGGTTGCGGCTGGATCCGCGTGCCCGCCCAACCGGGTCCGGCGGCTCCACCGGAGACCGCCGGCGGCGCGGCGCCGGTTGCAACCTCCGTGCCGTGGCCGCCGGGAGGAACCGTAGTGGTCCAGCGCGGCGACACCCTTTACGGAATCGCCCGACGCTACGGCGTCCCGGTCCGCGGGCTGATCCGGCTCAACGATCTGCAGCCGCCGTACCTCCTCAATACCGGCGATGTCATTCGTCTGCCGCCAGCCGCGGCGGTCCATACCGTTGCCGCCGGCGAAACATTGTATGGGATCTCACGGCGCTACGGCGTCGACATGGCGCGGCTGGTCCGTGATAACGGCCTCGATCCGCCGGAGCCGATCGTGCCGGGTCAGAAGCTGATCATCCCCGAGCCGACCGCGACCGCCGCCGTCGCAGCTCCTGCCTCGGCATCGGCGCCGCCAAAGCCGGCCATGACGGTCGAGACGGAAACCTTGCCGCCGCTGCCGCCGGCAAAATCGTCCGAACCGGAGGCGCCGCAAACACCGTCCTCCGGCTCTCCTGCGGCACCGGTGCCGCCCGAGCGATCCGTGGCCGCGGTCCCGCCGCAAAAGGCCGCCCCGCGCCGCAGCGGCCGCTTCCAGATGCCGGTCGAAGGCAAGATCCTGTCTGGCTACGGCGCGAAATCCGGCGGGCTGCACAATGACGGAATCAACATTGCCGCCCCGCGCGGCACGCCGGTGGTGGCCGCGGAGGACGGAACGGTTGCGTATGCCGGCAACGAGCTTCCGGGATTCGGCAATCTGGTGCTGATCAGGCATAGCGACGGCTGGATCACCGCCTACGGCCACAATGACGAGATCCTGGTGAAGAAGGGCCAGACGGTTAAGCGGGGGCAGCCGATCGCCCGCGTTGGCAGCTCAGGCAACGTCGACCAGCCGCAGGTGCATTTCGAGATCCGCCGGGGCTCCAGGGCCGTCGATCCCTTGCCCTATCTGGGCGAGGCGGCCGCACCGCCCCGGTCGGCCTCGGCAGGCTGAGCGGCCTCGAGCGTCAACCGAGTGGCCGCCCCAACCGGCCGGCCAGATCCTGGATGAACTGCCAAGCGACCCGACCGGAGCGACCGCCGCGGGTGATCGACCACTCGTTCGCCAGCGCCCGCAATTCCTCGTCGGGCAGATCCAGGCCGTAATGGCGGCAATAGCCGGTGACCATGGCGAAATAGGTTTCCTGGTCGCAACCGTGGAAGCCGAGCCACAGACCGAACCGGTCCGACAGCGAGACTTTTTCCTCGATCGCCTCGCCGGGATTGATCGCCGTCGCCCGCTCGTTCTCGATCATGTCGCGCGGCAGCAGGTGGCGGCGGTTGGAGGTTGCGTAGAACAACACATTCGGCGGTCGCCCCTCCAGGCCACCTTCGAGCACCGCCTTCAGCGACTTGTAGCTCGTATCGCCGCCATCGAAGGACAGGTCGTCGCAGAACACGATGAATCGCCGGCGCGAGGCCCGCAGGATCTGGAGCAGCCGGGGCAGGGAGGCGATGTCCTCGCGGTGGATTTCGATCAGCACCAGGGAGCGCGGCTTACGCCGGTTCAGCGTTCCGTGAACGGCCTTGATCAGCGAACTCTTGCCCATACCGCGGGCGCCCCAGAGCAGCGCGTTGTTGGCCGGCAATCCGGCCGCAAACCGCTCCGTATTCTCGAGCAGGATGTCACGGACGCGGTCGATGCCCTTCAGAAGCCCGAGATCGACCCCGCTCACCACCGGCACCGGCTCGAGCTGCTCACCCTGCGGGTACCAGACGAACGCATCGGCCGCCTCGGGATCGGGGCTGTGCGGCCGCGGCGGCGAAATGCGCTCCAATGCCTCGGCGATCCTTTGCAGCAGTGGGGCGATCCTGTCGTCCGTCACGATCACATCCTCATGGGGGCGGTTGCGGGGGCGCGAAGCTAGCACAGGCCGTCTGCCGGTCAACCGCACCACGCGTAGCGGCGGATCCGGCGCGCGATGCAGCCTTGCGTTTGCAAGCGGGCGCCAACCCACTATATTCCGGCCCTCGTTTCCTCCGGACTGTCGGGAGCACCCGATGCTGATCTCTCCGGCCTATGCACAGACGGCAGGCGCCGAAGGCGCCCTGATCATGCAGATCCTGCCGATCGTGCTGATTTTCGCCGTTTTCTACTTCCTGCTGATCCGACCGCAGCAGAAGAAGATGAAGCAGCATCGGGAGATGGTCGCGGCGCTGCGGCGTGGCGACCGGGTGGTCACGGCCGGCGGCATTATCGCAACGGTCGCCAAGGTTCTGAACGAGAACGAACTGCTGGTGGAGATCGCCGAAGGCGTCCGGGTCCGGTTGGTCCGGTCGCAGGTGACGGACGTGATCGGCAAGGGTGCGCCGGCGTCGGGAACTCCGGAAGAAGCGGCGGCGCCGGCATCCGACGATTCGAAGAAGACGGGGGGCGGGCTGTTCGGCAAGTCCAAGAGCGGCTAAGGGGTCGGAGCCGCCTTCGACATGCTGTATTTCTCCAAATGGAAGACCGCTGCGATCATCGCGGTTTGCCTGCTCGGCGTGCTCTACGCGCTGCCGAACTTCTTCAGCCAGGCGCAGCTCCAGAACATCCCCGTCTGGCTACCCCACAAGCAGGTCAATCTCGGACTCGACCTTCAGGGCGGTTCGCACCTCCTGCTCGAGGTCGAACTCGACGCGGTCGTACGCGAACGGGTGCAGTCACTCGAGGGCGTGGCCCGCTCTGCGCTCCGGGCAGCCAACATCGGCTATACCAACCTCGGTCTCGAAGGCGACGTCGTTGCGTTCAATCTCCGTGATCCGACGCAAGCCGAACTGGCGGAACGGCTGATCCGAGAAGAAGATCCGTCCGTTCAGGTCACCGTCGGCGAGAACGGTCGCGTCACCCTCTCGCTTCCCGAGCGCGAACTGGCGGATCTGCGGAGCTCCGCCATCCAGCAGTCGATCGAGATCGTCCGTCGCCGGGTGGACGAAACCGGGACCCGTGAGCCGACCATTCAGCGCCAGGGCGACGACCGGATCATCGTACAGCTTCCCGGGGTCGACGACCCGGAGCGAATCAAGGCTCTGCTGGGCAAGACGGCGAAACTCACCTTCCACCTGCTCGATACCACGGTGACCGGCCCCGAGGCACGCCAGCGCGGAGTACCCGCCGGATCGATGCTGCTGCCGGGCGAGGGACGGGTGCCGGGCACGACGGAGGATTATGTCGTCCGGCGGCGGGTCGTGGTCAGCGGCGAACGGTTGGTTGACGCGCAGCCGTCGTTTCAGGACGGGCAGCCCGTCGTGCGTTTTCGCTTCGATACGCAGGGCGCCAAACGCTTCGGTCAGGCGACGCAGGAGAATGTGGGCCGGCCGCTCGCCATAGTCCTGGACAATCGCGTCATCAGTGCCCCGGTGATCCGGGAGCCCATTCTCGGCGGCGAAGGGATCATCTCCGGCAGTTTTACGACCCAGGATGCCCAGGACCTTGCCCTGTTGCTGCGCGCCGGCGCTCTGCCGGCGCCGCTCAATGTCCTGGAGGAGCGGACCGTAGGCCCGGGCCTCGGCGCCGATTCGATCGAAGCCGGGAAGGTCGCCAGCATCGTCGGCATGATCCTGGTCGTCCTGTTCATGATCGTAGCCTACGGCCTGTTCGGGCTGATCGCGGACATCGCGCTGTTCTTCAATATCGCGTTGATCTTCGCCGTGCTCTCGATACTCCAGGCAACGCTGACACTCCCCGGGATCGCCGGCATCGTGCTGACGATCGGCATGGCCGTCGATGCCAACGTGCTCATTTTCGAGCGTGTCCGCGAGGAGGTCGATCTCGGCCGAACGCCGATCTCCGCCTTGGAAGCCGGCTACAAACGGGCGCTGACGACGATCATCGACTCCAATCTGACGACGCTGATCGCCGCGATCCTGCTCTATATCTTCGGTTCGGGTCCGGTGAAGGGCTTCGCCGTTACCCTGGGCATCGGCATCGTCACCTCGATGTTCACCGCCGTCTGGGTCACCCGGCTCATGGTCGTGCAGTGGGTTCGGCGGCGGCGGCCGAAGGCCTTGCCGATTTGAGATTCCGGAGGACCCGATGCGGCCGCTGCGGCTGATTCCGAGCAACGTCGACATCCAATTCGTGGCGCACCGGCGCTGGGCCTACCTGTTCTCCGCACTGCTGATCATCGCATCCGTGGCCAGCTTTGCCCTGCAGGGCCTGGCATTCGGCATCGATTTCCGAGGCGGGACGCTGATCGAGGTGCGGACACAAGGGCCGGCCGACATTCCGGATTTGCGGGACCGCCTCGCGGGGCTCGGACTCGGCGAAGTCACGCTCCAGGAGTTCGGCGGTCCATCCGAAGTGCTGATCCGGGTACAGCAGCAGGAGGGAGGCGACGAGGCGCAGATGCGGGCGGTCGAATCGGTCCGCAATGCGCTCGGCGACGGCGTCGAGTATCGCCGGGTGGAGGTCGTCGGCCCGAAGGTCGGCGCGGAGCTGATCCGCTCCGGCATGCTTGCGATCGGCCTCGCCCTGCTGGGCATCCTGGTCTACATCTGGTTCCGCTTCGAGTGGCAGTTCGGCCTTGCTGCCGTGCTGGCGCTGCTGCACGACATCATCGCCACCGTCGGCATCTTTTCGCTGACGCAGATCGAGTTCAACCTGTCGACGGTTGCGGCGGTGCTGACCATCGCCGGTTACTCGATCAACGACACCGTGGTGGTCTTCGACCGGGTGCGGGAGAATGTCCGTCGCTACAAGAGCCGGCCGGTGCCGGAGATCCTGAATCGCAGCATCAACGAGACGCTCTCGCGGACCCTCCTTACCAGCGTCACGACGCTGATCGCGTTGATCACCCTTTACGTGTTCGGCGGCGAGGTGATCCGCGGCTTCACGTTCGCCATGATCTGGGGCGTGGTGATCGGCACCTATTCGTCGATCTGGATCGCCGTGCCGATGCTCCTGCAGATGGGCGTCCGACTGATCGACCGCCGCGCGGAGCCGACCCCGGCATAGCCGGCAGGAAAGGCGAGATGGCCGAGCTTACCCCGATCGCACCGGCGGACCGGCAGATCATCGAGAGTTACGGGGGCAACCGGTTCCGCGTCAGCGGCCAGCTCTACGAAGGTTCGATCATCGTGCGGCCGGACCGGACCGTTCTCTGGCCGATCCGGTCGTTTGCGGAGCTGTCGCAGCAAAGCTTCCAGCCGCTGATGGCGCCCGAGGGTACGGTCGACCTGCTGCTGTTGGGATGCGGCCCGCGCATGTGCCTTATGCCGCCAGAATTGCGGCAGATGCTGCGAACGGCCGGCATCGTTCTGGAAACGATGGACACCGGCGCTGCCTGTCGGACCTACAATGTGCTGCTCGCGGAAGAGCGTCGGGTCGCGGCCGCGCTGATCGCGGTGGATTGACGGCGCGGTGCCGGAAGCGCCGAACGGGGGCCTCGGCCCCCGTTCGGGAAACCCTTCCGGACTACTTCGAGAGCCGGCTTGCGACGAACTCCCAGTTCACCAGATTGTCGAGAAACGCCTTGATGTAGTCGGGGCGGCGGTTCTGATAGTCCAGATAGTAGGAGTGCTCCCAGACATCGCAGCCGAGAAGAGCATTCTGGCCGCTGAAGCAGAGCGGGTTGACTCCGTTCGGAGTGCTGGTGACGACCAGCTTGCCGTTCTCCTCCACCAGCCATGCCCAGCCGCTGCCGAACTGGCCGACGCCCTTCTGGATGAATGCCTCCTTGAACTTGTCGACGCTGCCGAAGTCGGACTTGATCCGGTTCTCCAGCTCGCTCGGCATGCCGCTGCCCCCCTTCCGCATGCTGGGCCAGAACAGCGTATGGTTCCAGTGCTGGGAGGCGTTATTGAAGACCGCCGCCTTGTCGGGGTCGTTGTAGGTCTTACGCACGATCTCCTCGAGCGGCATCGAGGCCATCGGCGTGTCCTTCACCAGGTTGTTGAGCGTAGTGACGTAGGCCTGGTGGTGCTTGCCGTGGTGGAACTCGAGCGTCCGAGCCGACATGTAGGGCTCGAGGGCGCTGCGGTCATACGGCAGATCCGGCAGTTCGAACGCCATGGTAGCTCCAATCTTCTGTGGTGGAACGGATAACCCGTTGCCGCGGCGGAGGCTCCTGCCTGCCGCACCTAACCTAGCAAAATCGGCCCCGCGTGCAATCGCTCACAGGCCTGCCAGCAATCGAGCCGCGCGGCGGCCCGAGCGGACGGCGGCCTCGATGGTCGCGGGCAGGCCCGTGTCGACCCAGTCCCCGGCCAGGGCGACGTTACGCAGACCGGTACGCTGCGACGGCCGCAGCGCGAGCTGCGCCGGGGTCTGCGCCATAGTCGCCCGGCGCTCCTTGATGACGCGGTAGTGCGGCTTCGGCAGATCGGCGAGCGCCGGAACGGCGCGGGCCAGATCCGCCCATATCCGCGCCGCGATCGATTCGGCCGGCTCGTCGAGCAGCCGCTCGGCGGCGCTGACCGTGACCGAGGCGATATCGTCCCGCACGAACAGCCACTGGGCGGTTCCCCCGACGAGGCCGAGATAGGGCACACCGTCAGGGAGCACGACCGGCTCCGGCAGCCGGAAATGGAGATTGACGATCGGGCACGCGTCGGTCGGCACCCGGAGGGTCGGGATCACCGCGGCGGCGGCCTGCGGCGGCAGCGCCAGGAGGATCGCATCGTCCCGCCCGAGCATCAGCCGGCCGCCGCCGAACCGCAGGGCGGTTGCGCGCTCTCCGTCGACTTCCAGCGCTTGCAGGCGCCGGCCGAACTGGACGTACATGCCCCTGGCCTCCAGCAGGCGAAGCGCCGGTACCACCAGAGCGGCAGACAGGCCGCCGGCGGCGAAATAGGGCCGCATCGCCCGCTCGCCCGCGCCCGCAAGCGTCAGCAGGACGCGCCGGAACAGCACGGCCGATGCGTCGGCTGGATCGGTGTTCAGAATCGCGGTGGCCATCGGCTCCCAAAGCCGCCGGTAGAGCCGGCTCGAAGGCGGCCCCAGCGCGCCAGCGACGGTCTCAACGGCGCCGGCCATGCCGAGGCGCAGGAGCGGGCGCAGCAGACGCTCGCGCGCGGCGGAATGCCGGCGGAAGGCGAATAACCAGCCCGGCAGCGGGCCCGGCTTCGGGCGCAGCGCCCAGCGATCGCCGGTCTCGAGATCCACGAAGGGGATCACGGCCGGCGCGACCTCGATCATCGAGGCGAGCCCTCCCGTCTCGCGGAGAAAGCCGAGAGCGGCCCGATTGGCCCCGAGCAGCAGGTGGTTGCCGTTGTCGATCAGCCGGTCGAGCCGACGGTCGTGGAAGGAGCGGCAGCGGCCGCCGGCGGCGGCGGTCGCCTCGTACAGGTGGACCGCCGCCCAGGGCCGGCCCGGGCCGCTCGCCTCGACCGCCGCGGCCAGGCCGGCCAGGCCGGCGCCGACTATATGGAGTTCGGCCACGTCACCGGAGGCCCGAGATGGCGGAGCGCAATCCAGAGTCGCTCGGCTGCCGGGACGCGCGGCGGCGGCACCGCCGGGTGCCAACCGGCGGATCGCAGGCGATGGAGCAGCCGCGCATAGACCGAGAGCATGATCATCGCCGGGCGCAGGGGCCGCGGATCCGACGGTAATGCCGCCAATGCCCGTCGATATCGTTCCGTGGCCATCTCGGCGAGCAGGTCGCAGGCATGCGGCAGAGCGGTGTCGCGAAGCACTGTCCGAGGATCGTCGGAGTGGATGCCGGCGCGGGCGAGGAACTCGCGCGGGATATACAGGCGGTCGCGGCGCGCGTCCTCCTCGATGTCACGCAGGATGTTGGTCAGCTGCAGGGCATCGCCCAGGGCGAGGGCAAAGCGCGGGGCGGCCTCGCCGGTCGCGCCGAAGATGCGCACCGCCAGCAGACCCACCGCCCCCGCCACGCGCTCGCAATAGGCAAGCAGGGCAGGCATGGGCGGCGCCCGCATCTCGCCGCGAACGTCCATCTCCATTCCGGCGACGACCGCCTCGAGCGGCGCCCGCTCCAGATCGAAGCGCTGCAGCGGTCCGGCGAGCGCCCGCACCTCCGGGATCCCCGGATCGGCCCCGGCGAAGAGGCGGTCGAGCGCGTCGCGCCATTCGGCCAGATGCGCCAGCTTCTCATCGACCGGGCCGTCGCCGTCGGCGATGTCGTCGAGACGCCGACAATAGGCGTACACCCCGAACATCGCCTCGCGACGGTCACGCGGCATCACCCGCATGGCCCAGTAGAAGGAGCTGCGTCCTGCCGTTCGGCGCGCTGTCGCGGGCATCGGCAGGTCAGGTCCGGCCGGGCGCCAACGGCAGCAGCCGCACGGCACCGGCGGTTGCGCACCAGGCCTTCGCCGCCATTCCGAGCCGCACCGGGCGGCGCAGCGGATCGCCACGCCGGAGGCGCGCGAGCAGCAGGTTCGCCATGGCCAGCGTCGCGGCCGCCTGCGCGCGCAGGCCCGGGCTGCGGAGCCCGGCCGGCAGGCCCCTCGCGCCGATCACGAGCCGTGCCGCGCCGTCCAGCATGCGATCCAGCACCCGGCGCAGGGCCGGATCGGTGGACGCCGCGCCGAGGGAGGCCGGCTCCGCACCCTCCTCGCGGAACCAGCGCATCGGCAGATAGACACGGTTCAGCCGCAGGAAGTCCGTCTTGCAGTCCTGTACGTGGTTCAGGATCTGATGCGCGTTGCAGAGCGCGTCGGCCTGGCGGCGGAGAGCCGCGTCCTCGCGGTGGAGCGCCAGCAGGAAGCGGCCGACCGGAGCGGCAGAGAAGTTGCAGTAGGCCAGCAGATCGCTCCAGGTCTCGTACCGATCCTGCAGCGCATCCTTGCGGAACGCCTGAAGCAGGTGGCGCGCATGCTCGAGCGGAATCCCGTAGGCGCGCAGCAGGCCACGCAGCTCCGTTGCCGCCCGGACGGCACGGATGTCCCGGAGCGGCCCCGTCGCGCGGCCGCAAAGGGCGGAGTCGACCGCCTCGAGGCCGGCCAGCTTCACATCGGATGACAGGAGCGGGCTGTCGGCGATGTCGTCGGCGGCCCGTGCGAAGCGATAATAGGCGAGTACGACCGGCCGCGTCGCCTGCGGCAGCAGGCGCGAGGCAACCGGAAAGCTTTCATCGCGGGCCATCTTGCCGAAGCCGACCCTGTGGAGCATCACGGCGAGGTCGGAAGGATCGGCGACGACTCGGGCGTTGGACAAGACCGCTCCTGGGTTCGGGACCGCCAACGGCTATATAGTCCGGAACCGCGGCGCCGCCCAAGCGGCCCGTTCCGGCGACCGGGAGATCGATCCTGGCACGAGTGCAGACGAACGATGCCGTCGCGTATTGCGCCGAGCAGATTCGGCGCTACGACAGCGACCGTTATGCGACCGCCCTGTTCGCGCCGGCCTCACGGCGGCCGGCGCTCTATGCCCTCTATGCGTTCAACCTGGAAATCGCCAAGGTGCGCGAGGTGACGTCCCAGCCGCTGCTCGGCGAGATGCGGCTGCAATGGTGGCGGGAAAGCCTGGACGGGATCATGGCCGGGACGCCGCGGCAGCATGCGGTCGCGATCGCGCTGTCCGAGGCCCTCCGGACGCACCGGCTCGACCGTCGGCGGCTCGATCGGCTGATCGACGCGCGCAGCGCCGATCTCGACGACGAACCGCCGGCGACGGTGGGGGCGCTGACCGCCTACGTGGAAGGGACCTCCGCAACGCTGATTGAGCTCGCGTTGGAGGCGCTCGACGCGCGCGACGAGGCCGCCATGGAAGCCGGCCGTCTGATCGGCATCGCCTGGGGCCTGACCGGGCTGCTGCGGGCGATCCCGTTCCACGCGCGGGCGCGGCGCTTGTACCTGCCTGCCGACCTGAGCGCCGAGGCGGGCCTGTCGAGCAGCGACCTGCTCGCGCTGCGACCGCAGCCGGCCCTTCGCACCGTGGTGAGGACCATCGCCGAGATGGCACGGGACCGGCTCGCCGCGGCGCGGCGGCTGCGCACCGAAGTTCCGCAGCGCGCCGTTCCGGCACTCCTGACCGCGACCCTGGCCAGCGGCTATCTCGGCCTGCTGCGGCGCGCGGAGTACGACCCGTTCGATCCCCGCGCGGCCGCGCCGCTGCCGTCGCGTTCCTGGCGACTGCTGGCGGTCCGGGCGACCGGCCGCTACTGACGGTTCAGGCGGCGGCATCCTGCAACGGCACGAGCCAGGTCTCGAGATCGCTCAATGCGCGCCGGGCGAGCTCCTGCTTGCGCTCCTTGCGCCCGCGACGGCCCTTCGCCGCGTCCTCGATCGGCGGCAGCAAACCGAAATTCACGTTCATCGGCTGAAAGCTTCGCTGCTCCCCCTCGGCCGGGATGTGGCCGCCGGTGATGTGCGCGAGGAGGGCCCCGAGCGCGGTCGTCGGCGGCGGCGGGACGACCGCCGCGCCATGCCGCTCGGCGGCTGCGAAGCGGCCGGCCAGAATGCCGATCGCGGCGCTCTCGACATAGCCCTCGACGCCGGTGACCTGGCCGGCAAAGCGCAGGCGCGGATCGGCCTTCAGCCGCAGCAGACGATCCAGCAGCTTCGGGCTGTTGAGGAAGGTGTTGCGGTGGATGCCTCCGAAGCGGGCGAACTCGGCCTTCTCCAGGCCGGGGATCATTCGGAAGATGCGGGCCTGCTCGCCATATCTCAATTTCGTCTGAAAGCCGACGATATTGTAAAGCGTTCCCAACGCGTTGTCCTGTCGAAGCTGAACCACGGCATAAGGCCGGCGCCCGGTATGCGGGTCGGTCAGGCCGACCGGCTTCATCGGCCCGAAGCGGAGCGTGTCGGGGCCGCGCTCGGCCATGACCTCGATGGGGAGACACCCCTCGAAATAGGGCGTATCCCGCTCCCAATCCCGGAACTCCGCTTTCTCGCCGGCCAGCAATGCCTGCACGAACGCCTCGTACTGCGTACGATCCAGCGGACAGTTGATGTAGTCGGCGCCGGTGCCGGCGGGCCCCCGCTTATCGTAGCGCGACTGGAACCAGGCCCGGGACAGGTCGATGGAGTCCCGATGCACGATCGGCGCGATCGCATCGAAAAAGGCAAGCGACTCCTCGCCGGTCAGGCGGCGGACCGCGTCGGCGAGTGCCGGCGAGGTCAGCGGGCCGGTCGCGACGATCACCGAGTCCCAATCCGGCGGCGGCAGCCCCGCCACCTCTCCGCGCTCGACCGTGATCAGCGGTTCGGCGGTAAGCGCCGCCGTCACGGCCTCCGAGAAGCCGTGGCGATCGACCGCGAGCGCGCCACCGGCAGGCACCTTATTGCGGTCGGCGGCGGCCATCACGAGCGAACCGCAGCGCCACATCTCCGCGTGCAGCAGGCCGACCGCATTGGTCTCCGCATCGTCGGAGCGGAAGGAGTTGGAGCAGACCAGCTCGGCGAAACCGCCGGTCCGGTGC
>CAZVAR010000081.1:0-17030 GCA_964625225.1 uncultured Alphaproteobacteria bacterium
ATGGTGCCGGCGAGCTGATGGCGACGCTCGCGCATGCGGGGGAAGAGCTCATACACGAAGGCGAGCTGCTCCCGGAACTTGGCACGCGCGCCGGGGGTGTAGGCGCCCATCCGCAGATTGTCCTCGACGGTCATGCGCGGAAACAGGCGCCGGTTCTCCGGAACGTGCGCGATCCCGAGTTCGATGATCCGATGGGGCGGCACCTCGTCGAGCGCCCTGCCCTCCATGGTGATCCGGCCCGACTTGGCGGCGAGCAGGCCCGAGATGACACGCATCAGCGTCGTTTTGCCGGCGCCGTTCGGCCCGAGCTCGGCGACGGCCTCCCCCGCCGCGACGTCGTGCGAGACGTCGAACAGGGCCTGAAAGCTGCCATAGCCCGCACTGACGTTCCGGAGCTGAAGCATCGCCGCTCCCGTCCCTCCCTTCATGCCCGTGGTGCTTGTGCGTCGCCCCGGCGCAGGCACGGGGACGGCCGGCTTCAGGCCCGCGCCGCCACGGTCGCCTGCGCGACCGCACGATCGTGGCCGAGATAGACCTCGATGACCCTGGGATCGTGCGCCACCTCGGCGGGCAGCCCTTCGGCGATCTTCTCGCCATGGTCCAGCACCATCACCCGATCGACCACCCGCATCAGCACGCCCATGATGTGCTCGACCCAGATGATGGTGATTCCCAGATCGCGGCGGATCCGCTGCAGCATGTCCGCCGCCTGGTCCATCTCCGACTCGTCGAGTCCGCCGAGGCTCTCGTCGGCCAACAGTAGCCGCGGCTCGGTCGCGAGCGCCTTGGCGAGTTCGAGCTTCTTCAGCCCGGCCGCGCCGAGCGAGCCGACCTCTGCCTTCGCGTCGGTCGGCAGACCGACCGTCTCGATGGCGCGCTCGGCCGCCGCCCAGGCCTGCCCGCGCGAGACGCGCTGCGCCTGCCCGAAATAGGCCGCGAGTGCCACATTCTCCCGGATGGTGAGGCGCCGGAACGGTCGCGGGATCTGGAAGGTGCGGCCGATCCCCATGTGGCAGATCCGGTCGGGCTTCAGCCCGGCGACCTCCTGCCCCTCGAAGCGGATCGACCCGGCGGTCGGCCTCAGCGCCCCCGAGACCATGTTGAAGATGGTGCTCTTGCCGGAGCCGTTCGGGCCGATCAGGCCGAGGATCTCGCCCTTCGCGACTTCGAACGACACGCCGTTAACAGCGGTGAAGCCGCCGAACCGCTTGGTCAGGCCCTCGACTGCCAGCATCCCGACCTCCCGGTGCGGCGACGGCGGAGCGGCTCACTTCGCGGCGTAGGGATTGTTCTCCGGCAGCGGCATCATGGGGACCGCGGCCTGGATCGAGGCCGGCCAGACGATGTTGGACTTGCCGTCCACGAACTGGATGACGACCGGGAAGGCGCGGGCGTTCTGGCCGGCCATCTTATGGCCCGGTGGGTTGAACTTCACGCCGTAGCCCTGCATCGTCCCCCCTTCCGGGATGTCGGTCTCGAGCGTCGCCTTGCGCAGAGCCTCGGCATCCCAGCCGCCATGATCCCGGATCGCGCGCGGCAACACGTCGCTCAGGAAAATCCAGGTATTGTTGTAGCCCATGCTGGTATGGGGCGGCACCTCGTCGACCTTCTTCTCCGCCTTGTAGCCCTCCACCATGTCCTCGATCAGGGCGCCGAGGCCCGGCTTCAACTTGCTTGCATCCATGAGCTGGGCCGGCGCGGGATCCACGGTGAAGAGATAGTTGACGTCCTCGCCGAAGGTCGATTCGAGCTTGTCGAACTGGCTGTGGCCGGCGCCGTGGCCGACCAGGGCCTTCCACCGGAGACCGAGCTCGCGGGCCTGGCGCATGAACAGGGTGATGTCCGGATTGTAACCGGTGTGGAAGATGACGTCCGGCCGCGCGCGCTTGAGCTTGGTGACCAGCGAGGAGAGATCGGGCGCGGTCGCCGAATAGCCCTCCTTCAGCACAATGTTCATACCGTGCTTCTTGGCGGTCTCCTCGTTCGAGGCCGCCACGCCGGAACCGTAGGGGCCGTCCTCGTGAATGATGGCGACCTTGAGGTCCTTGACCTCGACGCCGAGCTTCTCCTTCGCGTAGTGCGCGACCATGTCGACCGAGACCTCGCCGAACTGGTCGCTGTGCGCCTGGGGCCGGAACACGTATTGCAGGTTCTTGTCCTTGAACACGGCCGAAGAGATGCAGACATTCGCCCACATGAACTTCTTCTGAGTGTCCATTTTCTGTGCCAGCGGCACGCATTGGGCGCTCGAAAAGATGCCCATGATCAGATCCACGTTTTCCTGGCTGATCAGCCGCTCGGCCTCGTTGATGGCGACGTCCGTCTTGCTCTGCGCGTCGGCGTAGATCGCTTCGATCCGATGCCCCTCGACGCCTCCCTCCCGGTTGATCCGGTCGATCATCAGCTTCGTGCCGATCGCGGCCGGCTCGGAACCGCCGCCGGCGAACGGCCCGGTGTAGTCATAGATCACGCCGATCTTGATCGGGGTCTTGTCCTGCGCGAGTGCGGGACCGCTGAGCGCGATAGCGGCAATGCCGAACGCCAGCGTGCGAAGATGCGCGCGGATATCCATCAGGGGCTCCCTGTGAGTTGTAAGTTCTTTTGCCGTCAATTTCGACGCGCGGCGCTTCCCTTGTCAAGCCGAGCCGGCGCGCCGCGGCATCAGCCTCCGCACGTCGCACCGGCCGGATATCCGGGCACGCCCGGCGGCCGGAATGCGGATCGCCGGGTCCGTCTCCCGACCCGGTTGCGCCGGTCCGCACGAATCCGCATAAACCCCGCATGGGCCAGCGACATGCGCCACCGGAAGTGCCGATGAATCCCGACCATCCTGCCGCTGCCGTGCGTCAACCGGTCCGGCATCGCCAAAACCGGCCCGACGGGCGCGCGTTCATGCCGGCAGATGCCGGCGTGCGCCGACCTTGAGTCCCGGTCCGGGGAGGCCGGCCGAGAGCCTGCGCCTGCTCGGCGTATCGTTGCGTCGTCCGCAAACGGGGCGATCCATGGGCTCGCAGGTCAGCCGCTACATCTTCGCGCAGGCGCTGATCGCCTTCGCCACCGTTGCCGCCGTGCTGACGACCGCGCTCTGGCTGGTCTACTCCCTCCGCTATGTCGAATACATGGTCGACGACGGGCTGCCCCTTGCCACGTTCATCGAGCTGGTGGCGCTGATCCTGCCGCGCTATCTCGGGATCGCGTTGCCGATCGCGCTGTTCTGCGCGATCCTGTTCGTCTACCACCGGCTGCTGTCGGACAGCGAGCTGGTGGTGCTTCGGGCGAGCGGGGCGAGCGACGGCCGACTGGCCAGCCCGGCCATCGCACTCGCCCTGCTGGTCGCCACTACGGTGGCCCTAGTCAATCTGAGCTATGCACCGGCGGCCGCGCGCGCCTTCCGGGATCTCCAGTTCGCGATCCGCAACAACATCGCGGGCTTTCTGCTGCAGCCCGGCGTGTTCAAGGCGATCCGCCCCGGCATCACCTTCTATGTCCGTGAGCACGTCGAAGCGGGGGAGTTCGAGGGCATCCTGATCCAGGACGACCGCGACCCGATGGTCCGGGTCACGATGATGGCGGAGCGCGGCACCGTGACACCGACGGCCACGGGCGTGCGCGTGGTGCTGGCCGACGGCAACCGCCAGCAGATCGACCCGCAGACCGGAAAGCTGTCGCTACTCTATTTCGACCGCTACACGGCCGAGTTTCGATTGACCACGAACGGCGGAACCGGTCGGGAGCGCGACGCACGCGAACTCTCCCTGGGCGAACTGCTGAGCGCAAACCCGGACGAGCTCGGCCGCGACCGCGCCAACAAGTTCCGCGCCGAAGGACATGCGCGCCTGTCGTCGCCGCTGCAGCCCATCGCGCTCACCGTCACCGCGCTGGCCGCCCTCCTGATCGGGCCGTTCGATCGGCGCAGCAAGGGCCGCCGGCTGCTGGTCGCCGTCGGGTCGGCGCTGGCGATCAAGGCCGCGGGTCTGGCCGCCAAGGCCGCCGCGGTCCGCGTCCCGGCGGTGGCGATGCTGCTCTATGCCGTACCGCTCGGCGTCACCGGCGCGGGCATGCTCCTGCTCCTCGGCGGCCTGCGCCGGTCCGCGCCCGACGCCCGGGCTCCGGCCCCTGCCTGACATGCTGCGATGAAACTGTCGCCTACCCTGTCCGTCTATATCGGCCGCCAGTTCCTGCTCTGGTTCGGCATCATGTTCGGGGGCCTCGCCGGCCTGGTGCTGCTCTTCGACACGCTCGAACTGCTCCGCAGAGCGGCGACGCGGGAGCAGGCCACGGCGGCGCTCGTCCTCGAGCTCGCGCTCCTGCGGCTGCCGCATTTCGTGCAACTGCTGGTGCCGTTCGCGGTGCTGTTCGGCGGCATGACGGCCTTCTGGCGCCTGACCCGAAGCAGCGAACTGGTGGTCGCGCGGGCGGCAGGCATTTCCGTCTGGCAGTTTCTCCTGCCGGCATTGGCCGTCACCTGCATCATCGCGGCGGTGAAGATCGGGCTGGTCGGCCCGTTCGCATCAGTCCTGCTGGCCCGTTCCGAGCGCCTCGAGGACGCCTATCTGCGCGGCCACCCGAACCTGATGAGCATATCGCCGTCCGGGCTGTGGCTGCGGCAGACGGACGGCGACGGGCATGCCCTGCTCCACGCGCGGCGGGTCGTGCCGGAGGCGTTCCTGCTGGAGACGGTCACGGTCTTCCGATTCGACGCCGACGACCGGTTCTACGGCCGGATCGACGCAGAGTCGGCGGCGCTGCAGCCCGGACGCTGGATCTTCCGGGACGCCTGGCTGACCGGGAGAGACACCTCGGCGGAACGGCGAGCGTCGCTGAGCATCGAGACCGACCTCACCTGGCGCCGCATCGAGGAGAGTTTTGCCCGTCCCGAGACGCTGTCGGTCTGGCGCCTGCCGGCCTTCATCGCCACGTTGGAGAGCGCGGGCTTCTCGGCGCTGCGCCATCGGCTGCACCTGCACGGCATGCTCGCCTCCCCGGTTCTGCTCTGCGCCATGGTACTGATTGCGGCGACGATCGCGCTGCGTCCGGGGCGGCGCGGCGGCACCAGCCGGCTGGTCGCGGGAGGGCTGGCAACGGGTTTCGCCCTCTACGTCGCGTCCGACATCGTGTTCGCGCTCGGACTGTCCGGGCGGGTTCCGGTGGAGCTTGCCGCATGGGCGCCGGCCAGCGTGTGCATGCTGCTCGGCATCACCACCTTGCTCCATCTGGAGGACGGGTGAATCGCCCGCTGTGGTGCGACCGGATTTGCCCGTTACGGCGAACGCGTTATTGTCCCGTGCTTCTCGCCTTGGGGGAGGCGGATGCGAAATGCCCGTGAGGACCAGGATTTGGCCTTTGTGACCCACCCTGCCCGACGTCGGCTCGGCACCCGGCTGCTCGCCCTCGTGCTCGCAGCGGCCGCAATGGTCGTCGACGCCACCGCCGGCGCCGCACAAACCGGCTACGGCATCGCCGCCGTGGTCAACGACGAAGTGATCTCGTCCTACGACGTTCAGGCCCGGCTGCGGCTGATGCTGACGGTCTCGAACATCCCGGACAGCGAAGAGAGCCGGCGCCGCCTGCTCCCGCAGGTGATGCGGCAACTGATCGACGAACGGCTGCAGCTCCAGGAAGCCAACCGCCTGAACATCGCCGTCACCGAGGAGGAGATCCGCGGCGCCGTGACGACGCTGGAGCGGCAGAACCAACTACCGCCCGGCGGCCTCGAGGCCCGTCTGTCGCAGGACGGGGTGCCGGTCGGCACGCTGCTCGAACAGCTTCGGGCGAACATCGCCTGGAGCAAGATCATCCTCCGCCAGGTCCGCCCGCAGGTCGAGGTCGGCGAGGAGGAGATCGACGAGTACCTCGCCCAGGTGCGCGCCCGCGGCGGCACGACCGAGTTCGAAGCGGCCGAAGTCTTCATTCCAATCGAATCCACCGCCGAGGAGACGACGGCCCGCCAGACGGCGCAGCGGGTCGTCGAGCAGGCGCGTGCCGGCGTCCCGTTCGCCGGGCTGGCGCAGCAGTTCTCGCAGGCGCCCAGCGCCGGCAACGGCGGCGATCTCGGCCGCGTGCAGGAGGGGCAGCTCGATCCGCGCCTGGAAGCCGCGCTGCGCGCAATGCGCCCGGGCGAGGTCTCCGACCCGATCCGCGTCGAGAACGGCTATTACGTCCTCCAGCTCCGCGACCGGCGACAGCGCGCGGTGGGACGTGCCGGCGACATGACCGTGGCGTTGCGGCGGATCTTCCTCCCGCTGCCACCCCAGGCCGGGCCGGCCGAGGAACGCAGCCAGGGAGATCTGGCGCAAACGGTGAGCGAGACGGTGCGCGGCTGCGATGACATGCCCCGGCTCGCCCAGGAGGTCGGGGCGAGCGGTGCCGTGGATGTCGGCAGGCTTCGCACCGCGGATCTGCCGGCTCGATTGCGCGAAGTGGTCGAAGCCCTCCCGATCGGCCAGGCAAGTCAGCCGATCCGTCTCGACGACGGCTTTCTGGTGCTGATGGTGTGCGATCGCAGCCAGAGCGAGGCAGGCGGCAATCTGCCGAGCCGCCAGGAAGTGATGCAGAGTCTCGGCGCCCAGCGGATCGACATGCTCGCGCGCCGCTATATGCGTGACCTGCGCCGTGCCGCCTTCATCGATGTGCGGACATGATCCGCAACGCGCCCCGCCCGCCGCTGGCGCTGACGATGGGCGATCCCGCCGGAATCGGTGGCGAGATCGCACTCAAGGCATGGTCGGCCCTCCGCGACGGGGGGCCGGTTTTCTTCATTCTCGACGATCCCGACCGCCTCGCCGCGCTGGCGTCCGGGCTCGGCGATCTCGCCGTGGTGCCGATCGCGACAGCGGCGGAGGCCCCGGCCGCGTTCGGCCGCGGCTTGCCGGTACTGCCGCTGCGGCTTTCCCGGGACGTAACGCCGGGCCGGCCGAACCCGGCCCATGCGGGCGCGATCGTCGCGGCGATCGACCGCGCGGTCGATCTCGTCCGGCGGGGGGAAGCATCGGCCGTCGTCACCAATCCGATCCACAAGGAAAGCCTGCTCGCGGCGGGCTTCCGGCATGCGGGGCATACGGACTATCTCTCCGAGCTCGCCGGCGGCGTTCCCGTGGAAATGATGCTGGTCTGCCCCGGCCTGCGGGTCGTTCCCATGACGGTGCACCGCGCGCTGCGGGAGGCCATCGACGCGGTCCGTCGCGACGCGGTGATCGGGTGCGTGCGCCGGGTCGCCGAGGCGCTCGCGCGGGACTTCGGCATCGCCTCGCCGCGGATCGTCGTCGCCGGCCTCAATCCGCACGCGGGAGAAGGCGGCACCATCGGCCGCGAGGACGTGACTGAGATCGCGCCTGCCGTCGCCGCGCTTCGGGGCGAGGGGCTCGATGTCCGCGGCCCGCTGCCGGCCGATTCCCTGTTCCACCCGCTGGCCCGCGCGGGCTACGACGCCGCCGTCTGCATGTATCACGATCAGGCGCTGATCCCGATCAAGACGATCGACTTCTGGAACGGCGTCAACGTGACCCTGGGCCTGCCGTTCATCCGGACCTCGCCCGATCACGGCACCGCGTTCGACATTGCCGGAGCGGGAACGGCACGGCCCGACAGCCTGATCGCCGCGCTCCGCCTGGCGGCCGATCTCGCCGCGGCCCGTGCCGTCGCCGGCCATGCCGGATGAGCCGGCCGTCCCGCTGCCGCCGCTGCGGGAGGTCATCGCCCGATACGGGCTCGGCGCGCGGAAGTCGCTCGGACAGCATTTCCTCCTCGACGAGAACCTGACCGCCCGCATCGCCCGCGCCGCCGGCGATCTCACCGGGCGCACGGTGATCGAGGTCGGCCCGGGTCCGGGCGGGCTGACCCGCGCGCTGCTCGCGGCCGGGGCCAAGGAGGTGGTGGCGATCGAGATCGACACCCGCGCGATCGCCGCCCTCGCCGAGCTCGCCGCGGCCTGGCCGGGTCGGCTCCGCGTGATCGCCGCCGACGCGCTCGAAGTGGACCCGGTCGCCGTGGCGACCGCGCCGCGCAAGATCGTCGCCAATCTGCCCTACAATATCGGGACGCGGCTGCTGCTGTCCTGGCTCCCCGCGGTCGACGCCTTCGAGAGCCTGACCCTGATGTTCCAGAAGGAGGTGGCCGAACGGCTGACGGCAGCGCCGCGGACCAAGGACTATGGCCGGCTCACGGTCCTCGCGCAGTGGCGCTGCGAGGTGCGGCGCCTGTTCGACCTGTCGCCGAAGGCCTTCGTCCCGCCGCCCAAGGTCGCATCCTCGGTGGTGTCCCTGGTACCGCGGCCGGCCCCGCTTGCCGAAGCCGACCCGGAGGCGCTGTCGGCCGTCACCGCAGCCGCGTTCGGGCAGCGTCGCAAGATGCTCCGGGCCAGTCTCCGCTCGCTCGTCGCCGACCCGGCGCCGCTGCTGGCTGCCGCGGGCGTGCCGCCGGAGGCGCGCGCGGAGGAGCTCGACGTCGCCGCGTTCTGCGCCCTCGCCCGCGCCTGGCGGGCGCTCCGGCCGGACGCCGCTACCGCCCCGCGCGCAGCGCGTTGACGAACTCGCCGAGCCCGACCTGCCGGGTCCGCTTCAGCCGCTCCGCGCGCAGGATCGCCGCCACATCGGCGACACTCTGCTCGATGTCACGATTGACGATGACGTAGTCGTACTCGGCCCAGTGACTCATCTCGTCGGCGGCCTTCGCCATCCGCGCGGCAACGACCTCATCGCTGTCCTGCGCCCGGGCATGCAGCCGGCGCTCCAGTTCCGCGGTCGACGGCGGCAGCACGAATATGCTGACCAGGTCCTCGCGGGCGCTCTCCGCGAGCTGCTGCGTGCCCTGCCAGTCGATGTCGAACAGCACGTCGCGGCCGGACGCCAGCGCCGCCTCGACCGGCGCCCGCGGTGTGCCGTAACAGTGGCCGAACACCCGGGCATGTTCGAGCAGGGCCCGCTTCGCGACGAGCTGCTCGAACGCGGCCGGCGCGACGAACAGATAGTCCCGCCCCTCGACCTCCCCGGGCCGGATCGGCCGGGTCGTGACCGAGACCGACATGGTCAGGTTCGAGTCGAGCTCGAGCAGCCTCCGGGCGATCGTCGTCTTGCCGGCCCCCGACGGGGACGACAGGACGAGCATCAGGCCACGCCGTCTAATCTGCCCCCATTCGGCGTCGCGGCCGGGCGCGTCACTCAATGTTCTGTACCTGCTCGCGGAACTGCTCCACCAGGACCTTGAGCTCCAGGCCGATGCCGGTCAGCTCGAGATCCGACGACTTCGAGCAGAGGGTGTTCGCTTCCCGGTTCAGCTCTTGGCAGAGGAAGTCGAGGCGGCGCCCGACCGCCCCGCCCGACACCACCAGCTCGCGCGCGGCGGCGACATGGGCACCGAAGCGGTCCAACTCCTCGCGCACATCGGTCCGCGCCACCAGCAGCGCCGCTTCCTGCGCCAACCGGTCCTCGGGCAGCGGGGGCGCCGCGTCCAACAGCTCGGCGAGCTGGGCCCGCAGCCTTTGCCGCAGCGCATCGGGCTGCGCCGCCGCGCATCGCAGCGCGGCGTCGTGCAGCCGCTCCATCTCGTCGAGCTGCGCGAGCAGCAGCGCCTGCAGACGCGCCCCCTCGCCGGCGCGCATGGCGGCGAGCGCGATCAGCGCGTCCTCGAGCGTCGCCGTGACCGCAGCTTCGCGACGGGCGGCCATGTCCTCGTCGACTTGTCCGTCGGCGGGCTCCACCACGCCGCGCAGCCCGAGCAGGCCGTCGAGCGTCGCCGGGGTCAGACCGGTCTCGCGGGCGAGATCCTTGGCGGCCGCAGCGAGCTCCACGACCGCGTCGCGGTTGATCCGATACCGCGTGGCCGCTGGCGAAGTGCCGAGGCTCAGCGTGAGGACGATGCTGCCGCGCTTGAAATGCTTCGCCGCCGCCGCGCGCGCAGCGATCTCGATCCGGTCGAACCCGGGCGGCATGCGGAAGCGGAGGTCGAGCCCGCGCGCATTGACGCTCTTCGCCTCCCAGGTCCAATCCAGGCTCTCGTCCCGGCCCTGGGCCCGCGCGAATCCGGTCATGCTGGCCAGCGCCAAAGGAGTCCTCGCTACTGGAATGGCGGTGCGGCCGTACTCTATCCGTCGGGCTGCGACGCAACAACCCTCGCCCGCCGCGCGCGATCGCATCGCGCGCCCCGATCCGCCGCCGGTCTCGCCTGCGCGGCCCCGAAGGCGCACGCCGGCCAGACCGGCTTCAGAAGATCAGATCGAAGATCCCGATGACCACCAGCAGCCCGATGACGAAGATGATCGCAACGATCCACAGAAAGGCCTTGAGCATCCGGTCGGCTCCCCCGGCCGCGCAGCGCGGCTCGCCTGATGAACGAGGGCAGCCGGGCGGCGTTCCCGACCCTCAGCGGATGGAACCGGCGCGGAGGCAGAACGCTCAGACGACCGCCAGGACGGGCCATGTGCCCCTCCGGGAACCTCACGGCCGACCGCGGAACGGCCGGCCGATCCGCCTCACGCCACCAGGCTGTCCGTGAACACCACGTCGACCCAGTAGTTGGCTCCGCGCCAGGAGTCCGTGGGGAACCGGCTCGAGCTGCCGTAGGCGTAAACGCCGTTGCCTCCGCCCTCCGGGCTGCTCAGCGCCCGCAGCGGAGAACTGTTCACGCCTTGGGTCAGGAAGAAGTCGGAATCCGATGCATAGTTCCCGTTCGGGGCGAAGTAGGATGCGACATAGGTCGTATCGGCCTCGATCTCGATCGGATCGTCGAAGAAGGCGGTCTGCCAGCCGCTCGTGGTCTCGCCGGTGAAGGTGACCGTGCCGAGATTGGTGCCGGTGTCGGTCCACAGATTGCCGATATGCGTGCCGGTGTTCCCGGCGCCTTTGTAGAACTTGATCCCGGTCACCCAGCCGTCGATCTCGGCCTGGAACTTCACGCCGAGCTCGACCGAATTGCCGTCGTTCTCGGACGGATTAGCCGGCGTCACGGCGGCACTCCAAAGGCTGTAGGGGCCGGGCTGGCGCTCCACCGTTACCGCAATGCCCGACGACGGCGTCTCCAGATTGAGGCTGTCATCGACAGCCCGGCTCAGCACGGTCCAGTCGCCTACGGCTCCCGGCTGCCAAGTGTAGCTCCAGCTGTCCCTGCCCTCGGCGCGCAGCCATGTGGTCCCGCCGTCGGTGGAGACTTCGACCGCGCCGACGACGCCCCCATTGTCCGTCGCGGTTCCGGTGATCGTGATGATGTCACCGATCTGGGCGGTCGTACCGGTACTCGGCGTCAGGATGGTGGAGACCGGGGCGGTCGTGTCGGTGGACGGTGTGGCCGGCGTCAGCCCGCCCTGCAGGGTATCCGGCTGGACCCCCATATCGGCGAACAGGTTGACCGTGGCCTGCTGCATGCGGGGATCCGGGGTCGATGCCTCGTTGATGTGGTTCGCATCGAGCCCCCAAGACCAGCGGGTCGTGCCCGCACCGAACACGATCGCCCCGCTCGGCGCCCGGTAGAGGGTGAGGTTATGGGTTGCGGTACCGGGACCGACGGTGTTGCCGTAGTCCGAAACGTACTGGGCAACGTCGATGGTCGTCGATGACAGATTGATGAGGCCGGGCGGACGGAAGCCGTTGTCGAGATCCTCATCCCATTCGTAACCCAGCACGTTCGCCGTCAGGGTCGCTGTCTGACCCGGCCCCAACTCGGCTATTTCCGTGTCGCGCCAGAACCGAAGATCGGAATACTCCGCCGGCACCTCGATCGCATCGAGACGGTAGGAGTCGACGGTGAAGATGGTCCCGGTCAGCTCGTTCTCCGGCCGGCCGCCGTCGCTCGGCGGGCTGAAGCGCGGGTCGCGCCAGGTTCCGGTCCATGCGGGGTCCGGGTCGATCTTCTCGTTCGCCCAGGTTTCCTTGTAGGTGACCAGGGTGCGGTAGGGCGTGTCGCTGCCGTCGATACTCGGCTCCCAGCGGGTCTTCCAATAGATCTCGTTGCCGCTGAAGAAGGCGAGGTTGACGCCAGCGTCACGTGCCGCCTCCACGTTCGCGCGCTGCTGCCCCGACCAATACTCGTCGTGACCAACCGAGAGGTACGCCTTGTGTTCCAGCAGCTCGCTGCCGAAGCGGTCGGTATCGATTCCGGAGATGTAGCTGACGTCGTAGCCGTTGGCTTCCAGCCAACGGATCATCGGATATTCGGAATCGAAGACAGGCCGGTTGACGCTGTGCCCGGTGTCGCCGAACGGGCGATTGTAACTGACCTTGTAGGCCCGACCGTCGGGATTGCCGGTGTAGAAGCTTCCTCCGCCCAGCTCGATACCCCAGTTGTTGTACGCCTGCCAGGTCGTGTCGGCCGTCTGGAACACCAAGTCCGAGGCGCCGTCATCGTCGCGAACAACGAAATAGATGTGATTGTTGCCCGCAACCCCGTCTTCGCGCACCAGCTTCGCGATATAGACACCGGATACGGCGTCGGTCGGCACGTCCCAGGAGGCCGTTTCCAGCCAATTGCCGGCGTCGACCAATCCGGTCGTCGGGTCGACGATCGGCGCGCTCTGGCCGTTGGGAAGGATCAGCGACGGCTCCACGGTCGCGACCTTTCGCGCTCCCAGGCCCTGATAGTAACCCAGCCTGTAGATATCGAGCCGATAGTCGGTGGCGTCGGTATTGACCTTGAACCGGACGGTCTCGCCCTGGTTCACGCTCATCTCAGTGGCGAAGCCCTCGATGTTCGAGCTGCCCGTTCCGCTGATTCCCCACTCACTCTGCGGATTTCCCGGCCTCATATTCTCGACGACGATCGCGTTCACCGGGTCGCCACTGCCCGTTACGGTCATGGTGACCGTGGCGCTGGACACGCCGCCCCGATCGTCCGTGATCGTGTAGGCGAAACTGTCGGTCGAACTTTCGCCGGCGGCCAATGTCGGGAAGGCACCCGTGGGATCGTAGGAGATCGTGTCGTCCGGATTGATGACGACCGCCCCCCGGGTATTCGTCAGGTCGAGCGACGACACGCGCAGTTCATCCTGATCCGGGTCGCTGTCGTTCGCCAGAACATCGAGCACGGTCGGAGTGTTTTTCTCGGTCGTACCGGAGTCCGGCACGGCCGTCGGCGCCCCATTGTTGGGGTCCGGCGGCTGAAAGATCACATCGACCCAGTAATTGGTACCGTTGTAGGTAAAACCGGGGAAGGTGCTCGACCCTGAATAGGCGTAGACGCCGTTGCCGCCGACGGTGCCGCTCGCCGGCGCGGTCAGCGGGCCGCTGCTGTGGTCGGAACCCGAGAAGTACCCGCTGTCGGCCGAGTAGCGGCCGTTCGGGGCGAAGTACGAGGCGATGTAGGTGGTGTTGGCGGTGATGGCGATCGGGTTGGGAAACAGGGCCGTCTGCCAACCGCTGCTCGTCTCGCCGGAGAAGGTCACCGTGCCGAGATTGGTACCGGTGGCCGTCCACAGATTGCCGACATGGGTGCCGGTGTTCTGCGGCCCCTTGTAGAAGCGGATGCCGGTGACGAGGCCGTCGCTGCTCGCCCGGAACTTGACGCCGAGCTCGACCGCGTCCGGATCGTTGATCGTCACGGTCGACGGCGTCGTCCCGTCTGACCAGAGACTGACCGAAGGGAACCCGACGGTGACCTCCACGGTCGCGCTGTCGGTGCCGCCCTGGCCGTCGGCGATTGTGTAGTCGAAAGTGGCCGTTCCGGTGAATCCGGCGCCCGGGGTGAACACGACCTCGCCTGCGGTCGTGTCCAGCACGGCCGTCCCGCCCGATCCGCTAGTCACGCCGGTCAGCTCGATCGGGTCGTCGTCCGCGTCCGAATCATTGGCCAGCAGCTGAGCGACAGGAATCCGGAGGACGGTGCCGAGCGGTGTGCTGAAGCCGGTGTCGTCCACGGCAACCGGCGCGTCCTGGACCGGGGTCACGGTCAGGCTCACTTGCCCGGTCGCGAACCCGCCGTTTCCGTCCGATACGGTGTAGGTGAACGCGGCCGCGCCGTTGAAATCGGGAGCGGCGGTGAAGACCACACTGTCGCCCGCCGTATTCAAGGCGACGCTGCCGCCGGTGCCGTCGGCGACGTCGACGATGCTCAGCGGATCCCCGTCCGGATCCGTATCGTTTTCCAACAGGGTGGCCACGGGGATGGTCAGCACCGTGTCTTCCGGCAGCGAAAAGCCGGAATCGTCGCCCGGGATCGGGGACGCGTTGCCGGGATCCGGCGGCTCGAAGACCACGTCGACCCAGTAATTGGTGCCGTTGTAGGTGAAGGCGGGGAAGGTGCTCGACCCCGAATAGGCGTAGACGCCGTTGCCGCCGGCCGTGCCGCTCGCCGGCGCAGTAAGCGGACCGCTGCTGTGGTCGGAACTCGAGAAGTAGCCGATGTCTGCCGCATAATTGCCGTTGGGGGCAAAGTACGAGGCGACGTACGTCGTGTCGGCGGAAATCGTGATCGGGTTGTCGAAGTAGGCGGTCTGCCAGCCGCTCGCCGTCTCATCGGTGAAGGTGACCGTACCGAGATTGGTGCCGGTGGCCGTCCACAGATTGCCGACATGGGTGCCGGTGTTGGTAGCGCCCTTGTAGAAGCGGATGCCGGTAACGACGCCGTCGCTGCTGGCCCGGAACTTGACGCCGAGCTCGACCGCGTCGGGATCGTTGTGCGCCGCGATCGCCGGCGTCGTGCCGTCCGTCCACAGCGTATAGGCGGCCGAGGAATCGATGGTGGTGTTGCCGGCCATGCCCATCACGTTGGGCATGAACACCATGTTCGGATCCGAAGGATCGTCCGGCGGCAGTATGGCAACGGTCACCGTCTGCGTTTCGGTGCTGCCCCGACCGTCGGTGACCTCGTAGAAGAAGGTATGCTGAATAGAATCTCCCTGGACGGAAGACCACTGAATACCATGTGGTGATGCATATACGATATCGCTGCCGACGATTCTCGCCCGCTTGACTTTGGTTATCGATAATTTGTCCCCGTCGAAGTCCCAATCATTCTCAAGGAGTTTCTGAATCGGAATGCGGAGCGTTTGGCCGTATTTGACCGAGAATCCCGTATCCGGCCGGGAGACGACCGCGTTGTTGCTGCCGTCGAGGTAGATCGTCCGGTCATCGAAGGCCAGCTGCTCGACCTCCCGGACCTCATCCACGCCGCTTCCGGCCGCCTTACTGCGGACCCTGAGGCCGCCTGCGATGCGTTCGATCGTGTAATCGAAGACCGAGCCTCGATAGTAGACCGTGTCGAAACCGCCGCCGCCGATCAGGAGGCTGCCGTCGCTGCCGCCGATCAGCTCGTCGTTGCCGTCCTCGCCCCGCAGTTCATCCTTGCCGCCGCGTCCTTCGATGCGATCGGCCATTGCGGTTCCGATCAGGACATCGTCGCGCTTCGAGCCGGCTAGACGGAGCCCCCGAGGCGCTTCCGTACCGCCCGGACGCTTCGGTTTCTCCCGGGGCTGCGTGACGGTGATCGTAGCGGTGCCGGTCGCCGTCCGGCCGCGGCCGTCGGAGACCTCGTACAGAATGCTGTCGGCAAAGCCGTTCTTCCCAACGAGGGGCCAAGGAATCTGCGAGCCGGGGTCATAGACCACCCGGTCGCCATCGAGCCGCACGGTGGGACCGCCGACCTGGCCCGGTCCCGGTTCCTGCGCCAACCGCACCGAAGTGACGGTGAGTCGGTCACGGTCCGGGTCGCGATCATTGGCGAGCAGCTGGTTGACCGGAATCTCCAGAAGCTTGCCGCTCTCGATCCGGAAGCCGGTATCCGCCTTGACGATCGGAGCCCGGTTTCCGGACGGGTCCGGGACATCACCCGGTCGGCCCACGGTCACCAGGACCGTACCCTCCGCGACGCCGCCGCGCCCATCGGACAGCTCGTAGACGAAGCTCTGGTCGAAGTGGTTACCCTTGATCAGCGGCCACGGAATCTGTTCGCCGGGATCGAACGACACGATCCCGTCCGTGAGCTGAACCGTGGGGCCTCCCACCGCCCCGGGCGGCGCCTGGGACATCAGCCGAACGCCGGTCACGGTGAGCCGATCGCCGTCCGGGTCGCGATCGTTGGCCAGCAAATCCGCAACGGGGATGGTCAAAACCTGACCACCGTCGATCTTGAAGCCGCGGTCGGTCGTCGCGATGGGAGCACGGTTGGGCCGCACGGAAATGACCGGAGGCCGCGCCGCCGGCGACGCTGTCCCGGGCCGCCCGTCGGACACCGCAGCGGCGGCGGAGGAGAGGACCGCATCGGGGACAGAGGTCCCGACCGTAAGAACGGAGGTCGCCGACGAGCGGTCGGAATCCTGTGTAGCCATCCTCGCCTCCGTCCTGGTGTGATCGTCGTTCCTGAACCCGAGCCGGGGACGCCGCTTCCGTCGGCACTCCGTGACCGTACGGGCGAGCGCAAGGGCGCACCCGCTGCAAACACTCAAGCCCGAGCGTCGGGGAATCAATTCGGCGTTCCGACCGAGGAACGGGCATTCGGGGTTCGGCATCGTGCATGCGCGGCTAAGTCGAACGGCCGATCTCCCCTACTTTCGACCGAAGCCGGAAGACCGAGCCCGTTCCAACCATTCGACTTTCGCTCAATTGTGGCCTCCCGCCGTTCGTGAAAGGCTTCCGCTCACACTAAGCCCCTTGCCCAAGGCACCCCGGCAAGGCAGCCCCGCGGGAGGACGGTATGAGCAACGAGGTTTTCACGGACGGCATCGGCGAGATCACCGTCACCGGCCCCACGGTCCGGATGGACCTGGTCAGCCTGTCACCGACCGAACGCGACGGCAGCGGCAATCCGAAACCGGTCTTCCGGCAGCGGTTGATCATGCCGATCGAGTCCTTCATGAACTCGTTCGACCTCCTCGAGCGGGTCGCCAAGGAGCTCATCGCCAGCGGCGCGGTCAAGCGGCGCAGCCCGAACGGCGAGGACGTGACCGCCGCTCCGGTCAGCACTCCGCTGCGGCCACGGCCGTCGCCGAACTTCAGCTGAGCCGCCGCGACCGGCCTCCGCGGGCGCGCACTCGGCGTTCCCGTCCGGCGCTCCTGAGGGCCGGGACTGCCCCTGCAGGTCGCAGCAGCCATGAGTCTTGCCACATCGCAGAC
>CAZVAR010000082.1:0-16771 GCA_964625225.1 uncultured Alphaproteobacteria bacterium
GTCCAAGCCGCCCGCGCCGCCCCGAAGCGTGGAGCGGAAGCCCCGGCCGCCGGCGCCGGTGGCTCCGGCGCGAGCACCGGCGCCACGCCCCGAACCGCAGCTTGCGCAGCGGCCGCCGCCGACCCCGGACCCCGAACGTCGGCCCGTGCCGCCGCCCGCCCCGGCACTGTCCGCTGCGCCGGCGCGCCCGGCAGTGCCGGGGCCGGAGGCGCCACAGGCGGCCGCCGCGCCCGCCGGGCAGAGCCCGGCTCCGGCCGCCGGTCGGGCGGCGCCGGCGCCGGGCCGGCCGGGGACAGCCGGCCGGTCCGACTATTGGGCGCATCTGCGTGCCTGGCTCGAACGGCACAAAGAGTATCCGCGCCACGCCCGCCTCCGTCGGCTGGAGGGGCAGGCCCTGCTGCGCTTCGTCATGGACCGCAGCGGCAACGTGCTGAGCTACAGCATCCAGAGGAGCTCCGGGCACGCGATCCTGGATCGCGAGGTCGAGGCGATGATCCGCCGCGCCCAGCCGCTCCCGCCGATGCCGGTGGAGATCGCCCGGAGCGCGGTCGAGCTCGTCGTGCCGGTCGAGTTCAACCTGCGCTGAGGCGCAGACCCGTGCTTCGCGGAACCCATGGCGCAGGACGTTCCGGGGACCGGGCGCCCGGCCGTCGCGCGCGGCGGCGTCAGGCCATCGCGAAGATGAAGTCGTCCTGGTGCAGCGCGGCCACGCTGAGCCCGAACAGGATGATGGCGTTCCCGCGGCCGAGGTCGATCACCGCGTCGCCGGCGACGTCGCTTGCGGCGGCCTGCACGTCGGAGAAGCTGTCGAAGCCGGGTAGCGCGGAGAGGTCGATCCTGTCGTCCGTTCCGGCGCCGGCGACGAAGTCAGTGATCGCGTCCCGTCCCGAACCGGGGCCGAAGACGAAGCGGTCGTCTCCCGCAAGGCCGGTGAGCCAGTCGTCGCCCGCCAGTCCCTCGAGCCGGTTCGCGTGTTCGTTCCCGGTCAGGAAATCAGGGAGCCGCGCGTGATCGGATCCGATCAGATTCTCGATCGAGCTGAGCCGGTCGCCCTGCGCATCGCCGCCGAGCCCGATCCCGGTCGCGAGGTTCACGTTGACCCGCATCGGCGAGGCGGAGTAGTCGGCCGTGTCGATGCCGGTACCGCCGTCCAGCAGGTCCGCGCCGGCGCCGCCGATCAGGACATCGTTGCCTCCCAGCCCGCTGACCTGGTCGTCGCCGGCGCGGCCTTCGAGCCGGTTGTCGGCATCGTTGCCGGTGAGCCAGTCGGTCATCGCATGATCGGTGCCGATCACATTCTCGATGTTGGTCAGCCGGTCCCCGTGCGCATCGCCGCCGAGCCCGACCCCGGTCGTCAGGTTGACGTTGATGCGCGAGGACGAGGCGGAGTAGTCGGCCGTGTCGGAGCCGGCCCCTCCCTGCAGTTCGTCGGCGCCGGCGAGGCCGATCAGCACGTCGTCGCCGGTGTCGCCCAGCAGAACGTTCACGCCGTCCGTGCCGGTGATCCGGTCGTTGCCGGCGCTGCCGCGTATGTTCTCGACGTTGATGATCGTTTCGCCCGATGCGGCGCCGAAGTCCCGGGCGTCGCCGCGGCTGAGGTCGATATCCAGGCCTCTGGCCGTATAGTGATAGGTGACGATGTCGATGCCGTCGCCGCCGTCGAACCAATCCACCCCGGTTCCGCCGAACAGGAAATCGTCCCCGGCCCCGCCGAGGAGGATGTCGTCTCCGTCGCCACCGACCAGAACGTCGTCGCCGGCGCGGCCCTCCAGCCGGTCGTGCCCGATCCCGCCGTCCAGGTGGTTGGCCGACGCCGAGCCGAGCAGGGAGTCGTTGAGGCGGCTGCCGACAATGTTTTCGATGCCGGAGAGCCGGTCACCCTCGGCATCGCCGCCGGTTCCGGTGCCGGCGGCGAGGTCGACTTCGACGCCGGCGGGCGACGCGGTGTAGTCGGCCGTGTCGGTTCCCGCACCGCCGCGCAGCAGATCCGCGGCGCCGAGACCGATCAGGCGGTCGTCGCCGTCGAGACCCGTCAGCACATCGATGTCCGCCGTGCCGGTCAGGACGTCGTCATCGGGCGTTCCATTGAAAACGGCCATCGTCGAACCTCCCGTCGCAACTGGGGGTCTTCGGCCAAGCCGGAGCGGCGTCCTTTCCGCCTCTGCCGTACCGACGTCGAACGGAAGCCGTCTCTCGAACAGCGCGTACGGACAGGGCGCAGGCGAAAAGTCGGCGAATTGTAAAGTAAAAGTCGGATGTTTGTCCAAATCCTACAAATGATGGATGCCGGCTTCTTTTGGTCATCGGCCGACCGAATGAAGGGCGCCCGTCTCTGACGCAGAGGCGAAGGCCGAACTCGAGCCGTAACGTGGGCAAACGTCGGTGCCCTGGCGGTCGGCCCCTGGTCCGGCAGCGTCAGCGGTTCTGCGGCGGCGGTACGCAGGCCCGATGGGGCCGCCGAGCCCCGCGACCGGGCGGGAGCGATCCGGGACGGCGGGCGTCCGTCGCGTGGCGTTCCGCGTCCCGGCCCGACGGGATGACTCGCCGTGGTGCGCGGATCGCCGCCCGGACCTTCGGTCGACGGGTGGTGTGGCGGGTGTCGTATCCGGACGCCCCCGGCCGCGGTCGCTCACTCGCCCGGTTCGGCGACCGGGTCCTGGAGCGGCATGATGATGTCGGCGGAGCGATGATGGCTACTTCGCGCCGACATGTCCTGGCCGGTCTGGAGGATGGTGCGGCCGAGGGCGGGAACGGAGGGAATCTCCGCATCCGTTGCCGGTGCCATCCGCCGCTTGCGGGCGAGTGCGGCCTCGATGAACGGCGCCAGCTCGGCCGCTTTCGTGCGCTCGCGCTTCGCCGCCTCCGCGCGGAAGTGCGGCATCACGCGCTCGGCGAACAGGGTCATCGAGTCGCAGATATGCTCGTGCCGGTTCCGGCCGCTCTGCTGGATGAAGATGACCTGATCGACCCCGGCCTCGGCGAAGCGCTGCAGATGCGCCCCGACCTGCTCCGGCGTGCCGATCCCGCTGCCCGCGCCGACATCCTCGAGCTCCGCCCGGGCCTTCTGGAACCGCTCCCAGATGTTGGTGCGGCCCGGTCGGTGATGGCCGTAGACATAGTAATGGCCCAGCGAATAGCCGAAGAACTGAAAGCCCTCGGCGCCGCGCCGCTTGGCCTCGGCGGCGTCCTCATGGACCGAGAAGCCGGTCACCATGGCGATGTTGGCGTTGACCCGGTGGCCGATCGGCACGCACTCCTCGGACCGGATGATGTCGTAATACTCCTTGACCCACTTGCCTGCCTCGGACGGGTCGACGAAGGCGAAGCAGAGCGCGCCGATGCCGGCCCGCGCTGCCGCGTGGATCGTCTCCCGCCGCGAGCAGGCCACCCAGATCGGCGGATGCGGTTTCTGCACGGGCTTCGGCACGACGTTGCGGCAGGGCATCGAGAAATAGCGGCCCTGGAAGCCGGGATAGGGCGACAACGCCATCATGTTGGCGGTCTGCTCGACACCCTCCTGCCACATCGCCTTCTTCTCGTCGAGCGGGACGCCGAAACCGTCCAGCTCGATGCGCGACCCGGACTCGCCGGTGCCCCAGTCCACGCGCCCGTCGGAGATCAGGTCCAGTGTTGCGATCCGTTCGGCCACCCGTGCCGGATGATTGTAGGCGGGCGGTGCCAGCACGACGCCGTGTCCCAGGCGGATGTTCTTGGTGTTGCGTGCGCAGGCGGCGAGGAACACTTCGGGCGCGGAGGAGTGGGAGTATTCCTCGAGGAAATGATGTTCCACTTCCCAGACATGGTCGAAACCGAGCCGGTCGCCGAGCTCAACTTGGTCGATTGCCTCGTGCAGCAGCCGGCGCTCCGAATCCTCGCCCCAAGGTCGCGGGAGCTGGTGCTCGTAGAACAGACCGAACTTCATGCGTTTCCTCCGTTCGATTTTTCGTTTCGGCCGGCCGGCGGATCGGCGCCGGCCGGCGATGCGTCAGGATGGCGGTGCCCTAGCTGTTCAGGAGCTGTCCACCATCGACCACGATGGTCTGGCCGGTCACCCAGCTCGCCAGCGGCGAGGCGAGGAACAGCACGACATTGGCGACCTCGTCCGCGCGGCCAAGGCGTCCGAACGGAATGCTGGCCAGGATGCGGCCGTAGAGCTCCGGATTCTCCGTCTTGCGCCGCTCCCACGAGCCGCCCGGGAACTCGATGGAGCCCGGGGCCACGCAATTGACGCGGATGCCCTTCGCGGCGAGGGCCACACCCTGCGTGGTCGTATATTGAATCATCGCTGCCTTGACCGCGCCGTAGGGCGGCGTCCGTACCGAGGGCTGAAGCCCCGAGATCGAGGAGATATTGACGATCACGCCGCCTCCGACTCGTTCCATGAAGGGAATGGCAGCACGCGAGGCCCGCACCATCGCCATCAGATCGACCGCGATGCTTGCCGCCCAGCCCTCCTCATCGTCGACGCTGCCGAAGCCCGAGGCATTGTTGATCAGAATGTCGATCCCGCCGAGCGCATCCGCTGCGGCGTCGACGTAGCGGGTGACGGCGCCGGCGTCGCCCAGGTCACAGGACATCGCGTGGGCCGTCCCGCCGAAGCGGGCGAGTTCGTCCCGCGTCCTCGCCAGCGTCTCGGCGCCGCGTGCACAGATCGAGACGGAGGCGCCCGCCTCGGCGAAGCCCAGTGCGATCGCGCGGCCGATGCCGCGGCTGCCGCCGGCCACGATTGCGCGCTTGCCCGTGAAGTCGAATTGCATTCCTGCCCCCTGATGGTCGGATCGGGATCGATAGGATCAGAAGAATCGTGCCAGATTGGCGCGGATGCGGTCGAGGATCGGCACGTTCGGGTCCGGCAGTGCGAACGGCCGGCCCGTGATCGTCTCGCAGGCCTCCACGTAGATCCGCGCGGCCTCCAGCACGATCTCGCGCGGGATTTCCGGGATCGGGTCACGATACGGATCGCAGCGCGCCGCGACCCAGCTCCGCACGAAGTCCTTGTCGAAGCTCTCCGGCGGCTCTCCGGCCGCGAAGCGCCTTTCGTAGCTCTCGAGGAACCAGTAGCGACTGCTGTCGGGAGTGTGGATCTCGTCGGCCAGGATCAGCCGGCCTTCCGCGTCCAGACCGAACTCGTACTTGGTATCCGCCAGGATCAGCCCCCGCTCCCGTGCCATCTCCCGGCCCCGGGCGAACAGCCGGAGCGCCACCGCCGAGACCTCCTCCCACCGCGCCGGTGTCAGCAGCCCGCGGCCGGTGATGTCCGCCGGCGTCAACGGCTCGTCGTGGCCGCCGTCGGCCGCCTTGGTGGTCGGGGTGATGATGGTCTGCGGCAGCTTCTGGTTCGCCTTCAGCCCCTCGGGCAAGCGGATGCCGTACATCTCCCGCCGGCCCGCGCGGTACATCGACAGGATCGAGGTGGAGGTCGTCCCGGCGAGGTAATCGCGGACCACCACCTCCACCGGCAGGATCGACACACGGCGGCCGACCAGAACGTTCGGGTCGGGATACTCGATCGCGTGATTCGGGCAGATGTCGCCGGTCGCGTCGAACCAGAAGCGGGCGAGTTCGGTCAGAACCTGCCCCTTGAGCGGAATCGCGGTCAGGATCCGGTCGAACGCGCTCAGCCGATCGGTGGCGACGATGATCCGGCGCCCGTCGGGCAGGTCGTAATTGTCGCGGACCTTGCCGCGATAGTGGTTCGGCAACTCCGGGATCGTGGCATCCAGGAGGACGTTGTCGAGAAAGGCTGCGAGCGTCGTGCTGTCGACCATCTCTGGGAACCGCTGCGGTTATCGGGGCGCCGCCCGTGCCGGACGCCGGCGGAAGCGCGTCATCATAATCCGGGCGTCCCGCCGACGAACGGCCGTCGCCGCATGCTCCCGTCACCGCCTCGGCGCGAAGGCGCGGAGCGCGTCCCAGTCAGGCATCGGCCCGCCGTTCGGGTGCAGCGGCTGGATGCAGACATGGGTGGCGCCGGCGGCAAAATGGGCGTCGATCCGCTCGCGGATCTGCGTTTCCGAGCCCCAGGCCACCATCGCGTCGAGGAAGCGCGGACTGCCCTCGCCGGCCAGCTCCTCCTCGGTGAAGCCCAGTCGGAGCCAGTTGTTTCGGTAGTTCGGTAGCGACATGTAGCGCTTCATCTGCTGCGCGGCGACGCGTCGAGCGGTCGCCGGATCGTCGGTCAGGCAGATCTTCTGCTCGACGCAAAGCCAGCGGTCGGGCCCGAGGATCGCCTTGGCCATCTTGGTGTGCTCGGGCGTCACATTGTAGGGGAGGGCGCCTTTGGTGCGGTCGCGGGCGAGCTCCAGCATCTTCGGCCCCAGCGCCGCCAGGACGATGTTCCGGTCGGTGAGCCCGAGCGCGGCATCGATCTTGACCTTCTCCATGCCGTCGAGATAGGCGCGCATCGTCGCGAGCGGCTTGCCGTAGGTCTGCCCCCGCAGACGTTCCACCGTCGGCGCGTGCGAGACCCCGATCCCCATCACGAAACGACCGCCGTAGAGACGGTTGAGTCCGTCATGGCCCTGCGCCGCGGCCATCGGATCGCGCGCGTAAAGATTGGCAATCCCGCTTCCCAGAACCAGCCGGCGCGTATGCCCGAGTAGGTAGCCGGCCAGCGACATCGACTCCCAGCCGAGCGACTCCGGGTACCAGAGAGTTCCGTAACCCAGCTCCTCCACGCCGCGTGCGAGCTCGGCAAGCCGATCGGGATCCAGCGCATTGGTCGCGAACCAGACCCCCAGTCGTCCGGTATCCATGACCGTTCTCCTCCTGTCGTCCGTACACAAGCATACAGCCGGCGATCCGCGAATGCTTCCCCATCTCGATGCGGGAGGGGCGGGTCGTGGCACCGCGGTCCCGCTTGACCGCGGCTCGTCCGCCGACCGGTCCCGACGAGCCACGGAGGGCAGCGGGCATGGGCACTCGGCCAGGAACCGTCGGAGGCGAACCGGCCGAGCTGCCGCTTGCGCACCTCCTGCATCTCCATGACCTCGAATCGCTCGAGCTCGGGCTACGCAGCAGGCCCCATGTCGACAGCCGTTTCGTCACCGACCGGAGGCTATTGCCGGGACCGGGCACGTGGCCCGCCTTGATCGTGACGAACCGGAAGCGGCCTTCGGCGTCAGCCTGCCGGATCCGGGAATCAGGGCGTCCGGACCCGGTTCGCGGTCACCGTCCAGGTCCGCTCGGCGATGGCGATACGCTCGCTTAGCGATGCACCAGCGCACCGCCAGATCAGCGCGCAACCCGGATCACTGGCTGCGCACGCCGAAACTCGAACCGATGATCTCCGGCAACAGCCGCGGACCCCGCTTCGGCGCCTATTTCACCGTCGACCCGTCGGCGGGATGCACAGAAGGCGACCATGATCCGACGGCCGGCCGCCGATGTTCCTGGGGCGCCTGCGTCCCATCATCGTCCCGCCGGGTTGCCGGCCAGGATCGAGCCCGGGGCCCGCTCCATTCCATCGGCAAGGTGACCCAATCGGTTATGCTTGGCCTCGGTACGTCAATCGGAGCGCGGCAGCAGGCGGTTGACGTGCCCCATCTTCCGGCCGGGTCGCGCCTCGGCCTTGCCATAGAGGTGCAGCTTGGCCGTCGGATCACGCAGGATCTCGTTCCAGCGCTCGGCATCGTCACCCAGCAGGTTCGTCATCACCGCGTCAGAATGCCGCTCGGGCGAGCCGAGCGGCAGGCCGCAGACGGCTCGCACAAACTGCTCGAACTGTCCGGTGATGCAGGCGTCCATCGTCCAGTGGCCGGAATTGTGGGGCCGTGGTGCCAGTTCGTTGGCCAGCACCTGGCCGTCCCGGGTCACGAACATCTCGACCGCCAGCAGTCCGACGATCTTCAGCGCCTCCGCCGCGCGCCGGGCGATCGCATCGGCTTCGGCCGCGATCGTCGCAGGAATCCGGGCCGGTGCCACCGTCTCGGCCAGGATGTGATGCCGATGCCGGTTCTCGACCGGCACGTAGCTGGCCATGGCCCCGTCCGGCCCGCGCGCGACGATGACCGAGATCTCGCAGGCGAAGTCGACGAACGCTTCCAGAATGCCGACCGGTGCGCCCATGCGCTGCCATGCCTCCTCGGGCGGCATGGCGGCGTCGATCATGACCTGGCCCTTGCCGTCATAGCCCAACCGCACCGTCTTCAGCACGGCCGGGCGTCCAAGCGCCTCCAGCGCTGCCGCCAGCTCGGCCGGGCTCCGGATGCCGCGATGATCCGCCGTCGGCACGCCGATGCTGCGTAGCCAGTCCTTCTCGACCAACCGGTCTTGGCTGATTCGCAGGGCGTCCCAGTTCGGCCGCACCGGCAGGCCCCGATCGGCGAGCAGCGCGACACTCTCGTGCGGAACATTCTCGAATTCGAACGTCACGACGTCTACTGCAGCGGCGAAGCCCGCCAGCGCCGTCCGGTCGTCATAGGCCGCGACCGTCGCCGCCGCGCACACTTGCGCGGCCGGGCTGGCCGGTTCCGGGGTGAAGACGTGACAGCGATAGCCCAGCGCTCCGGCTGCCAGCGCCGTCATTCGGCCGAGCTGACCCCCGCCCAGGATGCCGATCGTGCTGCCGGGCGGAATGACGGTACGCGCGCTCACGGTTCGTCTACCGGAACCTCGGCCACGGCCGCGGTCTGACGCGACCGCCAGGCTTCGAGAGCCTCCGCCGCGCGCGGGTCGCCCAGCGCCACCACGGCCGCGGCCAGCAGAGCAGCGTTGACTGCGCCGGCCTCGCCGATCGCCAAAGTTCCGACCGGAATGCCGGCGGGCATCTGTACGATCGACAGCAGGCTATCGAGCCCGCTGAGCGTTCGGCTCTGCACCGGGACGCCAAATACCGGCAGGGGCGTCATCGCCGCGGTCATGCCGGGCAGATGGGCCGCACCCCCGGCGCCGGCGATGATGACCTTCAGGCCGCGCCCCTTGGCCGTTTTCGCATATTCCACCAGTCGGTCGGGCGTGCGATGCGCGGAGACGATGCGGGTCTCGTAGGCGATGCCGAGCGACTCGAGCGTTTCGGCTGCTCGTCGCATCGTCTCCCAATCGGACTGGCTGCCCATGATGATCCCGACCGCCGTGTCCATCGGCTTTCCATCCCGCGTTTGGCTGCAGGCGCCGGAACTTAGTGACGGTGCCGGGCGCCCGCAAGCGTACCGGCCTCCGGGCACGCCGTTCGGTACCCGCCCAGATGCGATCGGAAGGAGTATCCGGATCGATTCAAATTGTTCTGTATTTTCGAAATTTACCAAGATTTAGTGTTAACGCCGCTAGCGTCCCCGCGGTCGGCGCTCGCTGTCGATGCGGTCGGCGAGCTCGGAGGGGGGTGATGCCATGCAGATTCAATCGCGTGAACTGTTCCGACCAGGGCGGATCGCGGGCCGGAACCGATTGAGCGGGCTTCGGCCAATGCCGGCCGACTGGACAGGGGACACCGAAGCTTTGGCCACGGTGGCGTTACCGGAACGGGAGATGACTCCGCGGGTGCGGGCCGCGGTCTACGACCTGATGCAGGAGGTCGGTACCTTGCGGGCCGAGCTCATGGCCGCGCGGCGCCGGGCCGAGCAGATGCGGAAGCTGGCGGACGAGGATCCGCTGCTCCCGGTGGCGAACCGCCGTGCTTTCGTCCGCGAATTGTCCCGTGCCATCGCGCTGTCCAAACGGCACGGCGTTCCGAACAGCCTCGTCTATCTCGACGTCAATGGTCTGAAGCGGGTCAACGACGGGCACGGCCACGCGGCGGGTGACGCGGTGCTTCGGCACGTCGCCGTGATCTTGCGCGAGCAGATCCGGCAGGCCGATCTCGTCGGACGACTCGGTGGGGACGAGTTCGGGGTGCTGCTGATGCATATGGGCGACGACGCGGCCGCGCAGAAGGCATGCAGTCTGGCGGAGGCGATCGGTGCGCAGCCGCTCGCATGGGGGGAGACCGAACTGACCGTGTCGGTAGCCTACGGCCACCACACGCTGTCGGGGGAGGAAGAGCCCGTGGCCGCGCTCGCGGCCGCAGATCGGGTCATGTACGCCCACAAGGCTGCGGGACGCGGCTGACTTTCTGGTGGCGCCGGGGCGTCGCGGCGCGTCGTCTCAGGCGATAATGTCGGGCCGGACCTTGCCTTCCAGCCGGGTGATCATGTCGCGCAGCATCAGCTTGCGCTTCTTCAATCGTTGCACCTGAACCTGGTCATAGGGTAGGCGCTCTGTGAGAGTCGCGATCGCGTAATCGAGATCGCGATGCTCTGCCCTGAGGTTCTCGAGTTTTTCGTCCAAGGTCATGGCTCCGAAGTTCCGCCGACGGCTTTCCGATCCTGCTCCTTCGAACATATCGTAGCAGATGGGGTTCTCTTGCTGGGAGCGGATTAACCCGCCTTTTTGGCGAGCCCAGGGCTATGCGTCAAGCGTGGAAGGAGCGGTACCTGCATGGGTGAAATCCGACGTATCGGCATACTGACCAGTGGTGGTGACTGCGCCGGACTCAATGCGGTGATCCGGGCGGTCACGCTGCACGCGGTGGAAACCTACGGCTGGTCAGTGATCGGCATCAACAAGGGCACGATCGGCCTGATGCAGCCGCTTCAATGGGAAGAGCTGGAAGCCCGTCGTTTCGACGGCAGCGTTCTGCGCCGGGGCGGCACCATTCTTGGCACCACCAACAAGGGCGATCCGTTTGCTTTCCCGATGCCGGACGGCAGCAAGGTCGACCGGTCGGAGGAGGTCATCGCCGGCTACCGCGAACTCAAGCTTGACGCGCTGATCGGCATCGGCGGCGATGGCAGCTTCGCCATCCTGCGCCGATTGGCGCAGCAGGGCGGCATCAACCTTGTCGGCGTGCCCAAGACGATCGACAACGATGTGGGCATAACCGAAAATTCAATCGGCTACACGACGGCGGTCGCGACCGCGACGGAGGCGCACGACCGGCTGCAGCCCACTGCCGCAAGCCACGATCGCGTCATGATCCTCGAGGTGATGGGCCGCGATGCCGGTCACATCGCGATCAATGCCGGCATCGCGGGCGGTGCCGACGTAATATTGATTCCGGAGATTCCGTACCGGCTGGAGCACGTCGCCCGGAAAATCACCGACCTCAAGGCACAGGGCCGCAATTTCGCGCTCATTGTCGTCGCCGAAGCGGTGCGCACCGAGGATGGTGAGTCGATCACGCAGGCGCACCGGAGCGGGGGCGCCACCTATGGCGGCATTGGCCACTGGCTCGGCGCCCGGCTGGCGGAGATGACAGGGGCAGAGATCCGTGTCACCGTGCTCGGCCACGTGCAGCGTGGTGGTACCCCGGTGCCTTACGACCGTCTCCTCGGCACGGCCCTCGGCGTGCATGCGGTCGACGTCATTGCCGCCGGTCGCTTCGACCGCATGGTCGCCTGGCGCAACCGCCAACTGTGCGACGTGCCGCTCGAGGAGGCCATTGCCACCTATCACGCCGTCGACCCCAACGGTCCGACCGTCAGGACCGCCCGTGCGCTCGGCATCTGCCTGGGCGACCGCTAGCCGGTGCCGCGGCGTGCTCGCCATGCTGCCCGCCGACGTCGGCTTCTGGGACTATTCCGTTGCCCTCTATGCCCGCCCCGGGGTGGCGTCGGCCTGCCTCGCCCTGCAGGATCGGCACGATCTCGACGTGAACCTGCTCCTGCTCTGCTGCTGGGCCGGCGCCCGCGGCATCCAGCTCGACCCGGGCCGCCTCGCTGCGCTTGCCGCCGCGGTCGGCCCCTGGCAGACCGAGGTGGTCCAGGCCTTGCGTCGGGTCCGTCGGCGTCTGAAGGGCGATCCGCTCAGCGCCCCGGCCGCCGCCGCCGAAGCGCTGCGCCGGCAGATCGGTGCCGTCGAGCTGGAGGCCGAGCGGATCGAGCAGACGATGCTGGCGGCCGCTCTCGGGACTTCCGAGGGAGCGGCCTCGCCGGCCACCGCGGTGGCCAACCTCGCTGCCTATGGCCGGGTCGCCGGGGTCGCCTGGGAAGCGGCCGACGCCGCGGATCTCGCTGTCCTGCTCGGTGGCGCCTTTCCGGAGCTCTCGGAGCAGGAACGGGCGTGCCTCGTCGCCGCTATTCCCGTGGCGGGCGTCGCCTGATCCGCGGTCCGCTCGCCTCACCCCAGCGCCGCACCCGGCCGCTGTCCAGACCGAACAGGTCCAGCGCACGCCCGACCGAATGGTCGACCAGCTCTTCGACCGTCTGCGGCCGGCCGTAGAATGCTGGCAGCGGCGGCGCGATCACCGCGCCCATCTCGGACAGCGCCAGCATGCTCCGCAGGTGCCCGGAATGGAACGGCGTCTCGCGCACCAGCAGCACCAGGCGCCGCCGCTCCTTCAGCACCACGTCGGCCGCGCGCGTCAGCAGGGTCGTCGTGGCGCCGGTCGCGATCTCGGACATGCTGCGCACCGAGCAGGGGGCGACGATCATGCCTAGGGTACGGAACGAGCCGCTGGAGATGGCGGCGCCGAGATCGTGGGCCGGATGGCAGATGTCGGCCAGTGCCGCCACGTCGGCGATCTTCCAGTCGGTCTCGTGAGCGATCGTCAGTTCGGCGGCTTTCGACAGCACCAGGTGCGTCTCGACCGGGAGATCCCGGAGCGCCTGCAACAGCCGAATCCCGTATACGGCGCCGGATGCGCCACTGATGCCGACGATCAGGCGCGGCGTGTCGGTCACGGCAGCCATGCTCCGTAAGTGGGAGGGCGCCGCTCTCCGCTCATCCTCCCTGCTTGCCGGCGCGGGGTGGGGAGAAGGGCGAGGCCGCGCCGTTCCGGCACGCCGCTCAAAGCTCCCGTGCCCGCTCGCGCAGCACGAACTTCTGAATCTTGCCGGTCGAGGTCTTCGGCAGCGGCCCGAATATGACCGTCCGCGGCACTTTGTAGTGCGCCATGTTGGCGCGGCAGAACGCGATGACGTCCTCCGCGCTCGGCGCCTCGACGCCCGGCTTGAGCTCGACGAAGGCGCAAGGAGTCTCGCCCCATTTCTCGTCGGGGCGTGCCACGACCGCCGCATCGAATACCGCCGGGTGGCGATAGAGCACCTGCTCCACCTCGACCGACGAGATGTTTTCGCCCCCGGAGATGATGATGTCCTTCGAACGGTCCTTGAGGGCGATGTAACCGTCCGGATGCATCACGCCGAGATCGCCGGTGCGGAACCAGCCACCGGCGAAAGCTTCGTCGGTTGCCGTCGGGTTCTTGAGATAGCCTTTCATGACGACGTTGCCGCGCATGAACACCTCGCCGATGGTGGTTCCGTCTGCGGGAACCGGCTCCATCGTGCCCGGATCCATCACGGTCAGCCCATCGAGCACGTGGTAGCGCACACCCTGGCGTGCCTTCTTCGCCGCCTGCTCCTCCGGCGGCAGGGCATCCCATTCCTCGTGCCAGGCGCAGACGACGGCCGGGCCGTAGCACTCGGTGAGTCCGTAGACGTGCGTTACCCGGAAGCCGGCCGCCTCCATCGCCTGCAGCGTGCTCGGCGGTGGCGGCGCCGCGGCGGTCATGACCTTGACGGTATGCGGGAAGGGCTGCCGGTCCTCCGGCGCGGCGTGGATCAGCATGTTCAGCACGATCGGCGCGCCGCAGAAATGGTCCACTCCGTGGTCGGCGATCGCGGCGAAGATGGCCTTCGCCTCCACCCGGCGCAGGCAGACGTGGGTTCCCGCCACCGCTGTGATCGTCCAGGGGAAGCACCAGCCGTTGCAGTGGAACATCGGCAGGGTCCACAGATAGACCGGGTGGTGCGGCATGTTCCAGACGAGCGCGTTGCCGAGCGCGTTCAGATAGGCGCCGCGATGGTGATAGACCACGCCCTTAGGGTTGCCCGTGGTGCCGGAGGTGTAGTTGAGCGCGATCGCCTGCCATTCTTCGGCGACCGGCACGCCTCGCCATTCGGGGTCGCCCTCGGCCAGCAGCGCTTCGTAGTCGATCTCGCCCAGGCGCGCTCCGGGGCCGTCATATTCCGGATCGTCGATGTCGATCACCAGGATCGGGTGGTCGAGCTGCTTCAATGCCTGCTCGACGACCGGCGCGAACTCGCAATCGGTCAGCAGGGCCTTGGCCTCGCCATGCTCCAGGATGAAGGCGATCGTGGCGGCGTCGAGTCGCACGTTGAGCGCATTCAGCACTGCGCCGGTCATCGGGATCCCGAAATGGGCCTCGAACATCTCCGGAATGTTGGGTGCCATGATGGCCACCGTGTCGCCGGGGCCGATCCCGCGCCGCGCCAGGGCGGAGCCGAGCCGCCGGCAGCGCGCGGCGGCCTCGCGCCAGTCGTAGCGCCGGCGCCCGTGGATCACCGCTGTGCGGTTGGGGAATACCGCCGCCGTCCGCTCGAGAAAGGTCAGCGGCGTCAGCGGCACGTAGTTCGCCGCATTGCGGTCCAGATGCAGGTCGTAGGGACTGCTGTGCATGATCGGGTTCCTGCGCGTCTCGCGTCGATGACGGCTGCGCCCAATCTAGCGCGCAAGACATCCGATTGCACAGGCGGTGCGGTACTTATGCGGCCATGAACCGGTTGCGCTCGGCCGTGTCCTTCAGCAGCACATCGATATAAAAGCCTTGGAACACGTCCACTCCCATCTCGAGACCGGCGTTCAGCGCGTCGCGGCTCGCAACCCGGGCGAGCACCGTTCGCGCACCGGACCTGCTTATCTCGGCGAGCTCGTTTGCGATGCTACTGCGGTCGAGCAGCAGGCGGTCGTCGCAAAGAATTTTTACGAACTCGCAGCCCAGGCGCGCCGGCTTCAGTGGGCCCAGCATGGCAGGCAGGACCCCGTCCACAGCGATCCGGCCACCGAACGAGCGGATGAACTTACGCGCCGCCGTATATTTCTCGAAGTTCTCGAAGACATCGCCGACGCGCAGTTCGAAGATCATGTTGCGGGCGAGGCCGGATCCAGCCAGCGCCTCGAAGCGGCGGGTGAACACGCTGTCCAGGTTGAAGTTGAAGCTGCCCGGACGGGCATCGATCACCTTCCGCGTCAGGCAGTCGATCATCCGCTGATCGAGCTCATGGGCTAGCAGGCTGAAGGTGGGCCTGTTCAGCAGCACGTTGGCGCCCGGTACGATCCGCTGCTGGATCTGGGTGATGCTGACGAAGTACTCGTTCAGCGCGACCGCCGGCGGCATGCCCTTCTTGATGACCGCCATTGGCTGCGACCTCACGAACTTGTCTACGAACTCCTGTCGGGGCATCGAGTCGATCACCCCGGTGATGTGGGTCAGGTCCTCCGGGGTCAGCATCCGCAGTGCTTTGGGCGAGGGGAGGGGGCCGCGCCGGTTGCCCTCCTGGTGCAGCGCCTGCAGGAACTCCGCACGGTGCCGCGGCATCTCGAACACTCGGACCAGGCGGGTCTGGTCGATCGCGCTGAACGCCTTGGCGTCATGACCGCCGATCAGCTTCAGGAGCATCATCTTGAGGTCGGCCACCACCCCGAGCGCGGAATATTCGGTCTGATCGGTCAGCACCGCGAAGTCCGTCTCGGAGATTTGCTCGATCGTGCTGCCCAGCACGCCACGCAGGCGCTCGCCCATGCGGTGGAAATCGGACAGGATAGCCGGCAGCCGCTCCAGACGCGCGAGTGCACGAAAGGAGATCACGATCGCATAACGCTTGGTGCCCTTGGCCGGCGGATGCCCGACTCGCTCCAGAAGCGAAGTGATGTTGGCTCGAAACATGGGGCGCCCCGCGACCCGTCACCCGATCGGCCGCGCCCGGAGTGCGTCCGCGCCGTCGTCCTCGCCCGAGACTCGACGAGTTGCATGAAAATCCCGTTTACGGGCAGGCACCTGCAGCCGGCACTTGCAAACGGCGCGCGACAAAGCAGACTCCGTGCCCGACGTCGTCCGCGAACGCAGGAGAAAAAGGATGTCCGGCAGTCGCTACGAGGAGGTCTATCGCCGCTCGCTCGAGGACCCGGAGGGATTTTGGGCCGAGGCGGCCGAGGACATCGCCTGGTATCGCCGCTGGGATCGGGTGCTGGACGGCGACCGCGCCCCGTTCTATCGCTGGTTCGTCGGTGCGGAGACCAATACGTGCTGGAACGCCGTTGACCGCCATGTCGAGGCAGGGCGCGGAAGCCAGTTCGCGATCGTCTACGACAGCCCCGTTACGGCCACGAAACGGAAGATCACCTATCGCGAACTGCAGGAACAGACCGCCGCCTTCGCGGGCATGCTGCGCGATCTCGGCGTAGAGAAGGGCGATCGTGTCATCCTCTACATGCCGATGATCCCTGAGGCGCTTGTCGCCATGCTCGGCTGCACCCGGATCGGCGCGATTCACTCGGTCGTGTTCGGCGGCTTCGCCCCGCACGAACTCGCCACGCGGATCGACGATGCCAAGCCGAAGGTCATCATCTCCGCATCCTGCGGCATCGAGGCACAGCGCATCATTCCCTACAAGCCGATGCTCGACGCCGCCATCGAGCGTGCGAGGCACAAGCCGGAACGTTGCGTGATCGTCCAGCGTGACCAGCACCCCTGCACGTTGACGCCGGGCCGGGATCTCGACTGGGTGGAAGCGATGGGGCGGGCAAGCCCGGCCGAATGCGTTCCGGTCGCCGCCACCGACCCCTGCTACATTCTCTACACCTCCGGTACCACGGGGCAGCCCAAGGGCGTCGTGCGCGACACCGGCGGCCACCTGGTCGCGCTCAAATGGAGCATGGGAAACTTCTACGGCGTCGCGCCGGGCGAGGTGTACTGGGCGGCTTCCGACGTCGGCTGGGTGGTGGGCCACTCCTACATCGTCTACGCCCCGCTGTTCCACGGCTGCACCACCATCCT
>CAZVAR010000083.1:0-16685 GCA_964625225.1 uncultured Alphaproteobacteria bacterium
CCCGCAGCGGGTCCATGTCCCGTTCCCGGTCCGCTCGGCCCGGCGGGTCCCGCGCTCGGGCAATGCTTGCGACGGGGCCGCGGGGCGACGAGCGCCGGCATGATGCTCCTTGGCGACCGGCGCCACCGCGCATGGAAACTTCCCGTCCGGCGTTCCGTTTGCCGTAGGGATTGCCGGGGAGGCAGGTCATGACCGGAGCGCTGCGCGACAGCGTCATCGTCATCACCGGCGCGGCGAGCGGCATCGGCCTCGCCACCGTCTGCGTCGCGCCCGATCGGGGCGCCCCACCGCCGCTCGCCCGCGGCGCGACCGGGTCGTTCGGCGGCATCGGCGCCGGGATCGAGGACGCGGCCGTGAGCGCATCCGGTCGCGTCGAGGCGGCGCGGACATCCGTATTCCGGCGGGTCGTCGAAACGGAACCGCCGCCTGCCCCGGAAGGCGGCCCCAGCCGCGGCGGCGATCTCCATCGGCGAGGAGGCTGACATGCCGGATCGCAGCATTGCCCTTCTTGCGCTCCCCGGAAGCGAGGCCCAGGGCGCTCGCATCGCCGACCGCCTCGGGGTCGAGCTCGTGCCTATGCAGGACCGCCTGTACGAGAGCGGCGAGCGGGCGCTGCGCCCGTGCGGGAGCCTGCGCGGCCGGGACGCTTATCTGGTCGGCTCGCTGCATGGCGATGCGCACCGATCGGTGCATGACCGGCTCTGCATGCTCCTGTTCCTGATCGCCACGGTGCGCGATGCCGGAGCGGACCGGATCACCGCGATCGCTCCCTATCTCTGCTACGCCCGGAAGGACCGCCGGACCGAACCCGGCGACCCGGTCACCTCCCGTTACGTGGCGCAGCTTCTGGAAGCGGTCGGCCTCGATCGGATCGTCGCCTTCGATGTGCACAATCTCGCCGCCTACCAGAACGCGTTCCGCTGCCCGGCGGAGCAGTTGGAGGCAAGGCCGCTATTCGTGCGTCACCTTGCCGGGACCATCGGGCCGGATGAGGTGACCGTCCTCTCGCCGGACGTCGGCGGCATGAAGCGCGCCGAGGTGTTCCGTCGGGATCTGCAGCAGGTGCTGGGCCGAGAGGTCGGCCTCGGCTTCGTCGAGAAGCGCCGCGACGGCGATCGGATCGCGACCTCGGCCCTGATCGGCGAGGTCGCCGGCCGAACGGTCGTGATCGTCGACGACATGATCAGCACCGGTGCGACGATCCGGGAGGCGGCATCGCGGTGCCGCCGGCTCGGTGCGCGCTCGGTGCTGGCGGCCGCCACCCACGGGCTGCTCGCCGCCGGCAGCGAGGCGGTTCTGGCCGATCCGATGCTCGACCGCATTCTGCTGACCGACACGATCGATCCGCTGCCGCTGCCCTCCACGCTGCCCGCGGGCCGGGTCGAGGTCGTGCCGATTGCCGGGATGATCGGCGATGCGATCGAGGAGCTGAATGCCGGCACGACCGCCGACGGCCCTCTCTCCTCGCCGTCGATCTCCGGTCACCGATGATCGCCGTCGCGGCCGGGGCCGGCAACCGGTATGGTCCGACGCAGGCCGACAACCGGTGCGGCGTTCCGGCCATGACGGTGCCGTCGGCGCCGGTCGCGGGCGCCGGTCCTGCGGGACCGTGGCGGCGCCGCCTGCGCAACCGGCCGAGGCCGGCCGGCCGCCCCGGAACACGGTCGGGACACGAGCGTTTCACGCTCCCGTCGCCACAGATCCGCCGTTCGCGGCGCAGGTGCAGGAACGGCATGCCGGCACGGCCGCTGGGTATTCTCGATCCGGAGGACCCGCTCCACCATTTCCTCCGCCGCCACGTCCTCCCGCACCCACCCTGCCGCCGAGGGCCGTCGGACCTCTTCGACGTTCACCGGCTCGACGCCCGCGGCGCCGTGTTCCGCTACACCGATCGAGCGACGGGCGCGGCCGTCGTCGGCAAGTTCTACGGGGTGAAGATTCCCGGCGATGCGCCGGGCGTCGCCGCCATGCGCAACACCTTCCTGCACCGGGAGGCGGAGAACATGCGGCGCCTGCGGGCGCTCGGCTTCGACCGGCCCCCGGTGCAGGTCGTGCGCCCGCTGGCCGTCGAACCCGCGATCAACGGTGTGCTGATCCAGGAGTACGCGACCGGCGTCGACCTGCAGGCTTCGATCGCCGCCGCGACCGCGGTCACGTTCGACCCGGCTCTGTCCGGGCGGCTGACGGCGGTCGGTCGGTTTCTCGCCATGCTGCACGAGCGATCGAGGACCGGTGGGAGCGCCGGCGCCGCCGCGCCGCTGCAATATCTCGACAAGCTCATTGCCCAATTGACCGAGGCCGGCCTGCTCGACGGCGAGGGCAGGGCGGAGCTCGGCCGGTTGCGGGCGGCCTGGGCGGAGGCCGGCGCTCTGGACGGCGGGCCGGAGGTGCTGGCTCACGGCGATGCGACGCCGCCGCACTTTCTGTTCGACGCCGGTGACCTCACGGTCATCGACCTGGAGCGGGTCTGGCCCGGGGATGCGGCGGCCGATCTCGGCTGCCTCACCGCGGAGCTGCGATACCTGTTCCGGTGCGCGGGCTCGCGGGACGGCGGGCGCTATATAGACGACCTGCAGGCCGCCTATCTGGCCGAGAGCAGGCAACCGGTGGGACCGCTCCTGCGGCGCAGCCGGTTCTACGAAGGATGCTATACGCTACGAATAAGCCGCAACGGCTGGATCGCACCGCAGTTGCGGCGGCGGCTGATCGCCGATGCCCGGTGCCGCCTCGCGATCTGATCGGGGCCGTCCGCGGATCGGCCGGAGCGGCCGATCGCTCGTGCCGGCACGCGGGACCCTTTGCATCCTCGCGCCGCCGGGGATTCGGGCGTAGGTTCAAGCGTCCCGGAGGGAGGCCGTGATGTCGGGCGCCTTGGTTCTCGTCAATCTGATCGGCTATGTGGCGCTGCTTCTCTGGGGCACGCACATGGTGCAGACCGGCATCCTGCGCGCGTTCGGCTCCGATCTCCGGCACCTGCTCGCCAAAGGGCTACGAAACCGGATCGCGGCCTTCCTGGCCGGCCTCGGCATCACGGCCGCGATTCAAAGCAGCACCGCGACCGGCCTGTTGACCACATCCTTCGCCGCAACCGGGATGGTCGATCTGGTGCCCGCCCTGGCCGTCATGCTCGGGGCGAATGTCGGCACCACCCTCATCGTCCAGCTCCTGTCATTCGACATCATCGCCGTCGCCCCGGTGCTGTTCGCCATCGGCCTGTTCGCTTACAGGCGCGGCCCGCGTACCCGTATCAGGGATCTCGGGCGCGTCGCCATCGGTCTCGGCCTCATGCTGCTCGCCCTGCATCTGCTCGTGACCACGATCGGGCCGTCGGCATCCGCCCCGGCGATGGTGGCGCTGTTCGCCGCCGTCGCCGGCGATCCCGTACTCGCCCTGCTGATTGCGGCCGTCCTCACCTGGGCGGTTCATTCGAGTGTCGCCGTCGTACTGCTCGTGCTGTCGCTCGCCGACATCGGCGCCGTCACGCCGATCCAGGCGTTCGCGCTGGTGCTCGGCGCGAACCTCGGCAGCGCGATCAATCCCGTACTCGAAGGCGGACATGTCGGCGACCCGGCCAGCCGCCGCCTGCCCGTAGGCAATCTTGTCAACCGGTTGGCCGGGTGCCTGGTGCTCCTTCCCGTTCTGCAGGCGGTCGCCGATCTGCTCCCGGGCCTCGATTCCGACCCCGGGCGGCAGATCGCCAACTTTCACACCGCCTTCAATCTGGCGACCGCGCTGGTCTTCCTCCCGCTGCTCGACCCGATGGCGCGGCTGCTCCGGATGCTGCTGCCGGAGCGGCTCAGGTCCGAGGACCCGACGACGCCGCGCTATCTCGACCCTGCCGCCCTCAAGTTCCCCTCCGTCGCGTTGGCCAATGCGACGCGCGAGACGCTGCGGATCGCGGACAGGATCAAGACGATGCTGCAGGGCAGCCTGCACGTGTTCCGGACCGGGGACCGCCAGCAGGTGGCGGCGATCTCGGAAATGGACGATGCCGTCGACAAGCTGCATACCGCGGTCAAGCTGTACCTGGCGAGGCTCCCCGAGGAGGAGTTCGACGACGACGACAGACGACGCTACGCCGCGATTCTCGCCTTCGCGATCAATCTCGAACATATCGGCGACATCATCGACCTCAGCTTGATGGATCTCGCGGAGAAGATGATCAAGCGTCGGATCACCTTTTCCGCCGACGCCATGGCCGAAATCGAGACGATGCTGACCCGGCTGATCACCAATCTGGATCTCGCCACGGCGGTGCTGATCGCGGGCGATGCGAAATCGGCCAAGCAGCTCGTGCGGGAGAAGGAGATCTTCCGCGACCTGGAGCGGACCGCGACCGAGAACCACTTTGCGCGGCTGCGGGACGGCCGGCCGGAAGCGGTGGCGGCCGGCCCTGTGCATCTCGACATCCTGCGCGACGCCAGACGGATCAACGCGCACATCGCCGCAACCGTCTACCCGCTGCTGGAGGAGGCCGGCGTCCTGCGCCGCAGCCGCCTGGTCGACGAGGATGACGAGGCCGCGTGAGTTGCGGCCCGACCGACGGGGGCAGCCTAGGTCTGCACGAACGCCTGGAGCAGGACGAACAGCCCGGCGGCGAGCATGGCCGTGAGCGGCACGGTGATCAGCCAGGCTGCCACGATCGAGAGCAGGTGCCGGCGGCGGACCAGCTTGCGCTTCTGTGCCTTTCGCGCCTTTTCCTGCCAGAGCAGCAGTTCGAGATCCGACGAGCCGGACGCGGCTTCCGGCAGTGCCGCCGAGGCGGCGCCGGCCTGCCATGCGGACCCGGCCGGCCGGCGCTGGCGACGCTGCCGATCGAGCCACTCGCGCAGGAAGCCGACACCGAACAGGGCGCCGAGGGCGATGTGGGTCGAACTGACCGGCAATCCCAGGGCCGAGGCGATGATCACGGTGACCGCCGCCGAAAGCGCGATCGCGAACGCGCGTGCGCGGTCCAACCGCGTGATCTCGGTCCCGACCGTCCGGATCAGGCCGGGTCCGAACAGGGCCAGCCCGACCGCGATGCCGAGTCCGCCCACCAGCATCACCCAGAAGGGAATGCCCACACGCGCCTCGACCGTACCGGTCGCCGAGGCGCTCACGATCGCGGCGAGCGGCGCGACCGCATTGGCGACATCGTTGGCACCGTGTGCGAACGAGAGCAGCGCCGCAGCGCAGATCAGCGGAATCGTGAACAGCTGCACGACCGACTTGCGTCGATTGTCGAGGCCGACGGCGGCCCGCACCACGAGGGGCCGCACGATCAGGAGCGCCAGGACGAACGCGCCGGCGCCGATCACGGCCAGCCAGCCGGGACCCGGCTTCCATACCCGCCCCAGGCCCTTGGTCACGAGATAGATCGTGAAGGACGACGCCATGACCGCAACGAGCAGGGGCACCCAGCGCTTCGCGGCCGCCACCCGGTCGGGCTGGTAGAGGATCGCCTTCTTGATGAACAGCAGAATGTGCATCGCCACCAGGCCGCCCAGAACCGGCGAGATGACCCAGCTCGCCGCGATCCGGCCCATCACGGACCAGTTCACCGCATCGGCACCGAGGGCGGCGATTCCCGCGCCGGCCACGGCGCCGACGATCGCGTGCGTGGTGGAGACCGGCGCGTTGAGATAGGTTGCGAGATTGACCCAGAGCGCGGCCGCGAGCAGGGCGGCCATCATCGCCCAGATCAGGGTGTCGGGAGATGTCAGGCGGTTGGTGTCGACGATCCCTTTCGAGATCGTCGTGACGACCTCGCCGCCGGCGATCAGCGCGCCCGCCGCCTCGAAGACCGCGGCGATGACGAGCGCGCCGGTCAGTGTCAGGGCCTGGGAGCCGACGGCGGGGCCGACATTGTTCGCGACGTCGTTGGCGCCGATGTTCATGGCCATGTAGCCGCCGATGACGCCCGCCGCGATCACCAGCACGCTGTTGTCGAGGCTGCCGGTCTGGAGGGCGACGTAGATGAAGACGGCGCCGAGGAAGAGCAGACCCAGGCCGATGCGGGTGCTTTGGCGGCCCGTCGCCGCAGCCGCCCGCTCGAGACGGGTGATCTTCTTGAGATCCTTGTCGAGGACCGTCCGTTTCGGAACCGGCGGCAGCGGGGGCCCGGGATCCGTCGCATCCCAACGCCGGGCATCCGGTCCCGACATAGCTTCCCCGCGTTCGATGGAGCTGTCAGTCGGCGGCATCGCGGCCCCGCATTCGAGGGGATGCCGAAACAACACCGATGCGCCCGACGCGTTCGGCCGCACGCCGGGCAGCCGTCGGTCCAGTCCTTCCTTCCGGCATGGTCCGCTGCCGAAGCGGATTGGCGGGCCGACTGTCCGGCCGCGAACGGAGTGCAATCGGCGCCTCCGCCGTCACGGGGCCGATCCCCCGCCCCCGTCTCTCCCTAGGCTCACCCCTCATCGAACTCCTGTTCTTGGTGTCCCGGCCCGTATCACAGAGGCAGGCAGGCACTCGCGGCGACCGCCGATGTCGGCCCGGGCGGCTCCTCCGCCCCCCTCTCGAAGGGCGCAAGAATTGCCGAAGCCGGCCGGCGTTTCCAGGCTCATGTTGTGGCCCGCAGCGCCGGTACGACGTTCGATACGACGGTTCGACGAAAAAGGTTCCGAGTTGAGGCGGCCGTCGGGGGCGAACGCCATGCCGACGGTGGCCTCAGGGGAGGGCCGGTGGCCGGGTCGGCGGGGTCTTACACGCAGCGCGGCGGATTCCGCGGGAGTGGAAGGCATGCGCCGACGATGCCCGCATGGCGGTGACGGTTCCGCCAGGGGCTGCCGTCGGCGTCCTTGCGTGGGCAGGCACCTCCTTCGCTGGCCCATGTCGGGGCTGCCGCAGCCGCTCCGCAGCGGAGGTGCGACAACCGGGCGAAGGGGGCGGATCCACCCCGCCCGCCCCGGGAGGCCAGGGCGGGTTGGATCCGGGTTGCGGTTGGCGTTCGGGTCAGTTGCCCCGGATCATCTCGGTGATGCGGGCGGCGAGCTGCGGGTTGGCTCTGGCGGCGGTGGAGATGTCGTTGTACTCCTCGACGGTGAGTCCCTCGCCACGGATCGCTTCGACCATCTCCTTCGTCGCCTCCTGGCGCACCTCGGCCGCCTCTTCCGGTGAGCCGGCGGCGCTGACTTTCGGCTGCATGCGCTGCCCGATCTTCTGCACCTCGCGCACCGCTCCGGCGAAGGACTGCAGCTGCTGGTCGCTGAACTCCGACTGCACCGCGCCCTGCGGCGCCGGTGCCTGTCCCTGATATCCGGGCGATGCCTGCTGCGCCTGGGCCGCGGCCGTCAGTGCGAAAGCACCGGCGGCGACGGTGCAGGCTGCGAGGAGCGTGGGGCGGAACGACATCGGCTTGTGTCCTTTCTCGATGTACGCAGAAGCAGAAGCGGCCGGATGTCCGGCTGCCATCGAGACCGACACCGTTCAGGCTCCCAAGTTCCGCTTGCGGTCGCGACGAAATTTTCGCTGCGGGGGGTGGCTGCCGTGGAACCCGGTCGAGTGCCGCGGTGTCAGCTTCAACGGACGGAGTTCCGGGCCGTCCGCACAGCCTGATGTTCCGGCCCCGGCAATAGGAAGGTAGTCGACCGTGGACGAGGTCAAATGGTTGATCGCACAGGAGGTCCCCAGTCTGCGGCGCTATGCGCGCGCCCTCCTGCGCGATCCCGTGCACGCCGACGACCTGGTCCAGGACTGCCTCGAGCGGGCGCTGAACAAGCGGCACCAATGGCGTCGGGAGGCAAGCATCCGCCATTGGCTGCTGCGTGTGCTCTACCGCCTCTATCTTAACGATCGGCGCTATCGGGAGCGGCGGCCGTTGTCGGTGCCGCTGGAGGAAGCGGGGGCTCCGCTCGCGGCGGTTCCGCGGCAGGAGAGCCGCATGGAATGTCAGGACATGGTGTTGGCACTGGAGCAGCTTCCGCCCGAGCAGCGGAGCGCCATCCTGCTGATCGCGTTGGAGGGGATGCCGTACGATGAGGCCGCGCGCGTGCTGTGCATTCCGATCGGCACCCTCCGATCCCGGCTGTCCCGGGGCCGCGAGGCGCTGCGTGCAGCGATGACCGGTCCGCGCCGGCAGCCGAAGCTGAGGGCCGTCAAATGACCGAACGCGACCGGATCGCCGAGATCGATCTGCATGCCTATGCCGATGGCCTCCTGGACCGCAACCCGATCCGCAAGGCTGCGGTCGAGGCTCATCTTCGTGCACATCCGGCGGACGCTATCCGCGTGGCGGACTATGTCGAGCAGAATGCGCGCATTCGCGCCCTGTACGATCCGGTAGCCGCGGAGCCGCTGCCAGCGGGGATGCTGACGCAGCTCGGGGCCCCGAACGTCCGTCGGGCGGGCACGCTGCGGCTGGTGGCCGGCGTGGCCGGCATCGCTCTGCTCGCCGGCATGACCGGATGGTGGATCGGGAAGGCCGAAACCGACCCCGCCTGGCCACAGGCGGCGCTCGTCCGGCTGGCGACCGCCTCCGAAGCGACGGGCGGGGCGGTCGCGCCCGCGCGCTCGGGTGCGCTTGGCGTACCCGAACGCGTCCGCCAGCCGATCGAGCCGCTCAGGGCAACGGTGACCCTCGATACCGAGGTCCCGGACCTGTCGGGGTTCGGGCTTCGGCTTCACGACATGCGCATCGTTTCGGTCGATGGCCGGCCGACCGCTCAACTGCGGTATGCCGGGGAGCACTCGGACGGGATGGTCCTCTTCCTGCGCCCGCGCTGGCACGAGGCGGTACCCGATATCGCGTTCGCCGAAGTGCACGGCACCCGGGTGGCGTATTGGCGGCATGGCCCGCTGGAATACGCCCTGGTGGCCCGGCTCGACCGGGACCGGTTGATGGACATCGCGAACGATTTGCGTTTGTCCATGCACCCCCGCGTCGAAACGGCCGAGCTGACACCTCCGCCGCGGGCCGCGGAGCTCGAGGCAAGCGCATCCGTGGTGCCGATCGAACTGCCGTCCCCAGGGCTGCAGCCGGAATGACGTCAGGCTCGATGCATCCGGAGGAGGAAGGGCAACCCGTGCCGGTTGCTCAGCCCTGTCCGGTCATCTCCGCTCGGACGATTGCGGCGCCGTCCGCCATTGCCTTCAGCTTGCCGAAGGCGATCGCGCGGGGCAGGTACTTCATGCCGCAGTCCGGCGCGATGATCAGCCGCTCCGGCGTGATGTGAGCCAACGCCGCGCGGATCCGCTTCGCAACCGTCTCCGGCGTCTCCACGGTTTGGTCGCCAAGGTCCAGCACCCCGTACAGGACCTGCTTTTCGGGCAGCATTCGGAGAACGGCAGGATCCAGCCTGGGCTGGGCCGCCTCGATCGATACCGCATCCGCGCGACATGCGTTGAGTTGCGGCAGATAGGAGTAACCGTTGGGCTTGTCCTTGACCGAATGGGCGTAGCCGAAGCAGAGATGCACGACGGTCGGCCCCTCGATGCCGTCGAGCGCCTGATCGATCGCGGCGACGCCGAACCGATCGGCTTCCTCGGGGAATGCCTGCATATAGGGTTCGTCGATCTGCACGATATCGGCGCCCGCCGCCTTCATGTCCCGAAGCTCTTCGTTGAGGGCGGCCGCATAGGCCGCGATCAGCGCCTCCTGATCGCGGTAATGTTCGTCCAGCGCCAGCTTCGCCATGGTGAAGGCGCCCGGGATCGTGATCTTGATCGGCCGGTCGGTGTGGGCACGCAGGAATACGACGTCGCGCACCTGGACCGGCGCGCGTCGACGGATCGGCCCGACGACGCGCGGCACTTTGGTCGGTTTTCCGGTGCGGCTCGGGACCTCCCCGGGATTGTCGATGTCGATGCCGTCCAGCGCGTTGGCGAAGCGGTTGAAGTAGCTCTCCCGCCGGGCCTCGCCGTCGGTGACGATATCGATGCCGGCCCGCTCCTGGTCGTGCAGCGCGACCAGCGTCGCATCGTCCTGCGCTTCCTCGAGGCAGTTCTCCGGCACACGCCACACCTCGCGGAGGCGCACGCGCGGCGGCGCGGTTCCCATCAGGACCGCCTTGTCGACGAGCCAGTCCGGCTGCGGATAGCTGCCGACCAGGGTGGTCGGAAGGAGCTTCCCGAACATCACGTCTAACCTCCTCTGTTCCCCGGTACCGCGCTTCGGGGGCACGGTGTGTTGAGCGCCGCTGGGCCGGCATCCGGGTTCCGGCATTCCGGCGGCCTGGGCCGGGCTGGGGTCGGCCGGTCCGCCGGACCGGGCAGGGCGCAGGAGTGGCGGTTCACCCGAGCGCCGTCCGGGCAGAGGCCAGCGGCAGACCGGGAACGTCGGCTCTGGTGCGGAACACGGTGCCGCAGTTCTCGTGAGGCCCGCCGCGTGAGCCGGTGACGACATAGAGGTCGCGCATATCGTCCCCGCCGAAGCAAAGGCTGGTCACCATGGGAAGCGGTACCGCGAGATCCGTACGGTGGCTGCCGTCCGGCTCGAAGACGGCGATCCGTCCGCCATGCGCGTCGGCGACCCAGACCGAGCCGTCCTCGGCGACCTTGAGGCCGTCGGCGACCCCGTCAGGACCGAGGCTCGCGAAGGGACGCCAGGGGCCGACCGTGCCGTCCGCATGGACGTCATAGACGCGGATCACGCCGCCGCGGGCATCGGAATGGTACAGCCGCCGGCCGTCGGGTGAGGTGCCGAGGCCGTTGGTCAGCATAATTCCGTCCGAGATGGTGTGCACGGAACCGTCGAGATCGATGAGGTGGAGATGACCCGGCCGCGGCGTCTCGCCGGCGAAAACCCGGAAGGCCAGCGAGCCGACATAGATTCGGCCCGCCTGGTCTGTGGTCAGGTCGTTGAAGCCGATCGCTTCGGGCGTGACGTCGGTGGTCAGGAGAACCCGGCCGTCGGTATCTCCGAAGCCGAAGAATGCGATGTCGCGCCCGCCGACGACAAGGCCGCCCGCCTCGTGGAGGGCCATCCCGCCGATGCCGCGCCGCTTCGGCAAGACGAGGGACACCTGCCCAGCACGATCGAGCAGATAGACGCCGCCGTTGAGGACGTCGCTGAAATAGAGTCCTGCGGCCGGGTCCCATAACGGTCCCTCGATCAGGCCGTAGCCGGTCGCTACTGCTTCCATGGCCGGCGGCTATCCCGGGATAGCGCCCGCGACTTCGACCATGTCGCGGGTTCGCTTTACCCGCGTACCCCAGGCACGATCGAAGTCGGCGATCAACTCCTGCAAAGCACCCGACCCCAAGGCGGCCTGCATCCGCTCCACATCGTCGAACTCGTAGAAGGCGTAGTGGATCGCCGGATCGGTCTGACTCCAGCCGCGCCATCCCGCTCGCGCCCGAAACCGCGCGACCGCATCCGGCAGATGCTCCTCCGCATACCAGCGGTCGAAGGCCGCCCGATCGGACGAATCGGGCACCTCGGCCCGGACGATGAAGTAGGCCCTGCCCATCATACTTCCCCTCCGTCCCGCATGCATCCCGGTGTGGAGGCCGGCAGCGGTCGGCCGCCATTCCCGCCAGACGGATGAAACCGCGCAATGCGCTCCTCTTCAAGCATGTCGGTGGACCCTCGCCGAATGCGATCCCGGCCCTAAGCATAGAGGTAACGGTACGCACACCGACCCGGAGGGAACATGACGGGAGATGCGACGGGTTCCGCCCCCGCACTCGGCGGAATTCTCGAAACCGCGCTGTACGTGGCCGACCTGGACATCGCGGGCGCCTTCTATCGTGACCTGCTGGGGCTGCGGGTCCTTGCCGCCGATCACCGCTTCTGCGCCTTCGACGTGGCCGGTCGCAGTGTCCTTCTCCTGTTCAAGAGAGGCGCTGCCCTGGAGACGGTCACGCTGCCCGGCGGGACGATACCCCCTCACGACGGCCACGGCCCGGTGCACTTCGCATTTGCCGTTTCGGCGGTCGACCTGCCGCACTGGGAGAAGCATCTGACGGCGAACCGCATCGCCATCGAGGGCAGGACGGAGTGGCCGCGCGGCGGGCGGAGCATCTATTTTCGTGATCCCGATCGCCACCTTGTCGAACTGGCCACACCTGGAATCTGGACGATCTACTGACCCGGCGAGCGGTTACTCGAAGGCGTAACGCACCCGGCACCGCCGGGAGCGGCAGCAAGCCGCGACAGCGTCGCCGCATCAGGGCTATGTCGTGCCTCTATCGGACGGTGCCGGGAATCCGGTGTCTCTTCCTATTATATGGCAGTGTGCCGGTCGGTCGAAGCCGGCGGCGGGCGGATGTCGCGGCAACCATAATGGTAGCGCTTGCAGTTGAGGTTCTCCCGGAGACAGAATAGCCGAAATTCGTCGACCTCCCGGCTGCCTCGAGATGCCGTCCCGCTTTGCCATCGGGCTCAAGATCGCGCCGTGCGCAAGGCGCGCTTGGTCTTCCTGCCCCCCTGATCTGCGGTGAAGGTGGTTCCCGATGCGACGGACCTTTCCGAGGCCTGGAAATTCCGCCTGTGAATGGCCCGGGTTCGTGCTGCTTGAACGGGCCGTTGTCCCTACAACGTTCGGACTGGGACCGGATCGAGTAAACCCGGAGCTTGGACCTTGCGTCAGGCCCGCTTTACGGGGCCTTCAGCATTTCGTTTCAGGCTGTCGGCAATGCATTACACGAAGGATCGAGTTATGCGCGCTGGTGACATCCTGAAGAAGCTTCTCGGTATCGTACTGGTCGGAGTCATGGCGCTGACCGCGGGCGAGGTCGTCGCCGCTTCGTTGGGGCAACCGACCGGTAAGCCGATCCTGATCGTTTCGGGCAAGATCAACGTCACGAACAAGGGCGACGCTGCGCAGTTCGATCGGGCGATGCTGGAGTCCCTCGGCACGATCTCGTTCGAGACGGCCACACCGTGGCATGAAGGCACCGTGACTTTCGAGGGTGTGCCGTTGGCGAAGGTCATGAAGACCGTCGGCGCGACGGGTGACCGCCTTCTCGCGATTGCGCTGAACGACTACAGTGCCGAGTTACCGATGGAGGACGTGACGAAGTACGAAGTCATCCTCGCACTCAAGCGTGACGGTGAGTACATGTCGGTGCGTGACAAGGGGCCGCTCTTCATCGTCTATCCGTACGACAGTAATCCGGAGCTTAAGAATCAGAAGTTCTATAGCCGCTCGGTCTGGCAGCTCGCACGTATCGAGGTGAAGTAGCGGCCGCCCCTGATCCGGCGGGTCTGGCGCGATGCGTTCGAAAGCCCTTCGCAGGATCCAGTTCGCCCTGGCGATCACGATCGCCTTCTTCTCGGTGGCTGCGATCGGGATATCGTTCGCCATCGTCGAACGACAGACCGCGCTGCGCGAGGTCTCACGCTACAACATTACCTGGGCCGCGAGCCAAGCGATCGCCGAACTCCAGCGCTTCGAGAACGAGGTAGCGATCTTCGGCCTTCCCGGTGGTGGCGTCACCAAAGACGATGTCGAGTTGCGGCTCGACATTCTGTTCAACCGCGCGAGCATCCTCCGCACCGGCGACTTCATTCCCTTCGCCGCCGCTCACCCGGAGCAGAAGGCGTTCATCGAGGAGTTCGCGGCGGCGCTCCCCGAACTCGAAGCTCTGGTTGCAGCAATCGACCAGGCCGGTGTCGTCATGCAGATTCTGGACCGCACTGCGGAGCTCGGCACCAAGCTGACCCGCGTTGCCGCAGCGGCCAATCAATATAGCGGGCGTCAAGCCGCCGACGACCAGCGACACCTTCTGGAGTTGCACTGGGCGTTCTCCGCCATTGCCGCCGGTCTGGTGCTCTGCGGCCTCATCTTCATCGGCCTGCTGTTCTCACAGAATCGTGTCGTGCAGCAGGCGCACGACGATCTTCGCCGGATCACGGATGATCTGCAGGTTGCCAAGGATGCCGCCGAAGCGGCCAGTGAAGCCAAGTCGCGCTTTCTTGCCAATATGAGCCACGAGCTGCGGACGCCCCTGAACGCGATCATAGGGTTCAGCGAAATCCTGGCGATGGAGCCCTTGGGCCCACTCGGCCAGCCGAAATATCGGGAGTATGTCGACGACATCCTGAAAAGCGGCCGGCACATGTACGATTTGGTGAACGATATTCTGGCGATGGCTAAGCTGGAGGCCGGCCATTTCGAGTTGAATCTGGAACCGATTTGTCTGCGCACGCTCGTCGAGACGACAGTCGGCATGTTCCGAGGCACCGAGATGGCCAAGGGACGCGATGTGACAATCGGACCGGATGGCGCCTGGCCTCAGATACTCGCCGACGAGCGAGCGATGCGACAGATGTTGCTCAATCTTTTGTCGAATGCAGCCAAATTCAGTCCGGAGGAAAGCCCGATCGAGATCACCTATGGTAAAACGGCGGAGGGCGATGTACGACTCACTGTTTCGGATTATGGTATCGGTATGACAACGGCCGAAGCCGAGTTGGCCATCCGACCGTTCCAGCAGATCGATGGCCGGCTTGCGCGCAAGTACGAGGGGGTGGGTCTTGGTCTCAGTATCGTCAAAGCCTTGGTCGAACAGCATGGGGGCCGGTTGGTCATCGAGAGCCGACCGCAAGCGGGTTCCGATATCTCTTTGATCATTCCTGCGCGGCTGATCCGGACCGACCTGTTCGCGCAAGCTGCCTGACCTCAACGTCGCCACGCGTCGCCACCAGGAGCTGCGGAAGGCCAGCCATGTTCGATCTTGTTTTCAGCAGACGCTACAGCATGGCTCATCGGCTGCTCGCCGGCCGGTCCACGAAATGCATGGTGCCGCATGGCCACAACGAGATCGTAAGGGCCCGGATGCAGGCCGTGCGTCCGATTCGCCTCGACGGGGACAGTAACATGGTCGAGCCGTTCGAGCAGGCGAAGGGCCTTTGGCACCGCTGGATCGATGATCATGTCGACCATGCGCTGCAGCTCTCGGATCGCGATCCGTTGATCGGCTATTTTGTCGAGCACGAACCGCACCTCGTCCCGCGCCTCCTGGTGTGCCCCGGCGATCCGACCACGGAACTGGTGGCCGCCTGCTTCATGGCGAAGCTGAACGCCTTCCTCGATGCCGCGGGCGGACGCCTGCAGTGCGTCGAGATCGCGATCGAGGAAACGCCGACCAATCAGGTGATCTTCACCGGCGATCCCGCCGATGCTCTGCCGATGCGGGCGCGGGTTTGCAGCGATCCTCCCTGGTGGCAGCGTCCCGACATGAGCATCAGCGATCTGGCGGAGCGTGCGATCCAGCCCGAGAAAACCCATGCCGCGCGATAGTGGGTCGTGCGGCAGCCGCGAGCGTGCCGAGGAGGCGGTTCGCGCCCTCTTCCAGCATATCGGCGAGGACCCGGACCGTCCCGGGCTCAGCGAAACGCCGCAGCGCGTGGTGCGGAAACTCGAGGAGTTGCTCTCCGGCTATCGCGTGGATCCGGTGGCGTTGCTGCAACGCACCTTCGAGGAGATCGAGGGCTATGACGGGATGGTCCTGCTCAAGGACATTCCGTTCGTGTCGCACGCCGAGCAGGATATGGGCGTCTTCTCGGGGAGGGTGTGCATAGCCTATCTACCCCGCCGCCGCGTCGTCGGTCTGAGCAAGCTGCCGCGTGTCGTCGATGCGTTGGCCCGACGGCTACAGACGCAGGAACGACTGACGACAGAGATCGCCCGGACGATTGCGGTGGGACTCGAGGCCGACGGCGTCGCAGTCTCGATCGAGGCAGAGCATCAGGGGCTCACGGCGTCCAACTTGGGGAGCCGGCTGCGGACCAACTGCATGCTCGGCCGGTTTCAGGACGACGAGCGCCTTCGCGCCGAGTTCCTGATGCTCGTGCGCCGGACCCGCTGAAGAACGCGACGGGTGTTCCCCCGGTTTCGCGGGCCGTAAGCGGCGAGCGAGGGAACCGTGACGACGGACGCCGCAATCCCGCCGCTGTGCAGGCCGAGCCGGACGATCGCCCGGGCGCGGCGGGCGCCAGAATGCCGCTCGCACCGACGAAGCACGCCGGCAGATCCGGAGTCACACCAAGCGCCCGTGGCACTGCTTGTACTTCTTGCCGGACCCGCACGGACAGGGCGCGTTGCGGGGGACCTTGCCCCAGCTCTCCGGGTCGGCGGGGTTGACGGCGGCGCCAGCGACGGCCCGGCGCATAGGCTGGCGCGCGGCCGGTTGCGGCGCGGGGCCGCCGCCGGCGCCGACCTCGGCTAGGGCAGGCTCCTCCCGGGTTTCGTGCCACTGCTCGGGGTGCGTCTCCGGTATCAGCTCCTCGGCGGCCGGCGGCGCCATCTGGATCTCCAGATGGCAAAGCGCGCCCGTGATCGACTCGCGCAGCCGCGACAGCATCACGTCGAACAGCTCGAACGCTTCGGATTTGTACTCGTTGAGCGGGTCGCGCTGTGCATAGGCACGCAGGCCGATGCCCTGTCGCAGATGGTCGAGCGCCAGCAGATGCTCCTTCCAGACCTGGTCGAGGAGCTGCAGGAGCACGCTCTTCTCCGCGAAGCGCATCATTTCCGGCCCCCAATTGGCGGCCTTTTCTGCCATCCGGCGGTCGATCGCGTCGTTGATGCGGGCGCGGATCTCCTCGTCGGCGATGCCTTCCTCCTTCGCCCAATCCGCGACGGGGAAGTCGATGCCGGTGATGCGCAGCAGCTCCTCGTGCAGGGTCTGCAGGTTCCACTGCTCGGGCAGCGCCTTCTCCGGAATAGTGCGGGCGACCAGGTCGTCGATCACCTGGCGGCGCATGTCGACGACGATCTCGTGCGCATCGGGCGCGCGCATGATCTCGCGCCGCT
>CAZVAR010000084.1:0-16602 GCA_964625225.1 uncultured Alphaproteobacteria bacterium
GCGCGGGCGGGCAGGCGGGTCAAGGCGATGCCGCCAACCTCCTGAAGCCGGCGCTTGCCCGCGGCGAGCTGCGGACGATCGCCGCCACGACCTGGGCCGAGTACAAGAAGTATTTCGAGCGCGATGCCGCCCTGACGCGGCGCTTCCAGGTGGTCAAGGTCGAGGAACCCTCCGAGGCCGCTGCGGTGGACATGATGCGCGGGCTGGTGGCGACGCTCGAAAAGCATCATGGGGTCCGGATCCTCGATGAGGCGGTGATCGAGTCGGTGCGTCTGTCGCACCGCTACATTCCGGCCCGGCAGCTCCCTGACAAGAGCGTCAGCGTGCTCGACACGGCGTGCGCCCGGGTCGCCATGAGCCTTTCCGCAACCCCCGGTCCGGTGGAGGACCGGCGCCGCCGCCTCGATCTGATCGAGACGGAGATGCGGGTGTTGAAGCGCGAGATGGCATCCGGCGCCCCGCACGGTGACCAGCTCGCCCGCCTGGAGGAGGAGAAGGAAAGGGTTGCGGCCGAGCTGACGGCGCTCGAGGAGCGCTGGGGCAAGGAGCGTGACCTGATCGACCGCATGCGCGATCTCCGCGAGCGACTGGAGGAGGCCCATGGCGCCGAGGCGCCGGCGGACGAGGCTGAGATCGCCGGCTGGCGTGCCGAGCTCGAGAGCCTGAGCGGCGAACTGGCGGCCGTGCAGGGCGAAGAGCCGTTGTTGCAGCCCTACGTCAATGCGCAGGCTGTGGCCGAGATCGTGTCGAGCTGGACCGGCATCCCGCTCGGCCGGATCGTTACCAGCGAGCTCCGCGCGATCCTGACGCTGAAGGATCGCATGGCCGAACGGATCATCGGCCAGGACCACGCCTTGGAGACGGTCGCGCAGGCGATCCTGACGGCCAGGGCGAAGTTGACCGACCCGCGCAAGCCGATCGGGGTGTTCCTGATGGTCGGCACGAGCGGCGTCGGCAAGACCGAGACGGCGCTTGCGCTGGCGGACCTGCTCTATGGCGGGGAGCAGAACGTTAGCGTCATCAACATGTCCGAGTTCAAGGAGGAGCATAAGGTCTCGATGCTGGTCGGCTCGCCGCCCGGCTATGTCGGCTATGGCGAGGGCGGCGTGCTGACCGAGGCGGTGCGCCGGCGGCCCTACAGCGTCGTGCTGCTCGACGAGATGGAGAAGGCGCATCCCGGCGTGCAGGACGTGTTCTACCAGGTCTTCGACAAGGGCATGCTGCGGGACGGTGAAGGGCGCGACATCGATTTCAAGAACACCGTCATCATCATGACCTCCAATGCCGGAACCGATACGATCGCCAAACTGTGTGCCGACCCCGAGACGATGCCGGACGCGGTCGGTCTGGCCGAGGCGCTGCGGCCGGAGCTGCTGAAGATCTTCAAGCCCGCCTTTCTCGGCCGTGTTACGCTGGTCCCCTACTTCCCGCTCGGCGACGACATCATCCGCCGCATCGTGGCGCTGCAACTCGATCGCGTGCGAAAGCGCGTCGAACTGAACTATCGGGCCGCCTTCAGCTTCGACGAAAAGCTCATCGAACTGATTGCTGCCCGCTGTCGGGAAACCGAAAGTGGGGCACGCAACATAGAGAACCTGTTGACGCGTGGGATTTTACCCGAACTTTCGGCGCGCTTCCTCGATCGCATGGCAATGGGCCAGCCGATTACAGCCGTACGGCTCGCAGTGGATGATTGCGGCGAGATCAGCTACGATGTAACTTGATTCGGAAGGTACGCGCCCGCATTGCCCGCAGGGGTAGGGGGCATGTACTTGGTGAGCCCAACACACTGCGGGCAGCGTGCCGTTCAGATTTCGTTTAACTCGGATAGGGGGTGATCGCAATGTCCATTTATTTAAAGATCGATGGGATCGACGGGGAAGCGACCCATGCGGGGCATGCCAAGTGGATCGACATCTTATCGTTCCAGTGGGGCGTCGGGCGAGCGATCAGCACACCCGTCGGAAGCGCCGCGAAACGCGAGGCCTCCGAGCCGTCGGTCTCGGAGATAACCATGACGAAGCACATGGACAAATCGTCGGTGTCGCTGTTCCAGGAGGCCTGCACCGGTACGGGCAAGACCTACAAGATCGACTTCGTGACCACCGGTGACCCTGGCGAGAACTATCTCACGTTCGAGCTGACCAATGGGATGATCAGCGGCTATAGCATTTCGAGCGGCGGCGACCGGCCATTGGAAACGATCAGCGTGAACTTCACGAAGGTCGATATGCGATACACTTCGTTCGACCAGGATCAGAAGACCGCGACGCCGGTCAATGCCAGCTATGATCTGGCGAGCGGGAAGAAGGCCTGATCCCAGTTCCGGTCTCGGTGCGGCACGGCGACCGCTTCCGTCGCCGCGGGTGCCGGGCATGGTACGCGCCGCCGAGCCGGCGGGCGGGCCGGCCCGGCACCCAACTCTTGCTCGGACAAGGTCATGACGATCGAGCAGGCCGACCGACTCCTCAGAATCGAGGCGCCGCGTCTTAGCGATCTACCGCCGGGGCGGGATGAGCTGATTCTCACGGCCCTGGAGGGGGTCGAGGAGATGTCGCGGCTTTTCCACTTCCGGCTCTCGGTCATTTCCCCGTTACAGACGATCCCGCCGGAGAAGCTGCTCGGTGAGAGCGTGACGTTCTCGGTCCGCCGCCCGGGCGGGACGCGGCAGGTGTTCAATGGGATCGTCAAGAGCATCGCCGCCGGCCGCCTGGGGGCACGCGGCTACCGGGAATACGACCTCGAGGTCGTACCGTGGCTGTGGTTCCTGACGTGCTCGACAGACCTGCGGATTTTCCAGGGCCAAACGGTGCCGGAAATCGTTCAGGAGGTGTTCTCGGCCTTCCACTTTACCGACTACGATATCAGCCAGATTCTGGGTAAGTATCAAAAACGGGAATATTGCGTCCAGTATCGCGAAACCCACTTCGATTTCCTGTCCCGCCTCCTGGAAGAGGAAGGTATTTTCTATTTCTTCAGGCATGAGGAGGGTGCGCATCGGCTGATTCTGGCGGATCATCCGGGCGCCTACTTCGACTCCGCGGATGCCGAAGTCGAGTTCCGGGCGAATCGGGACGTGGTCCGGCACGTTTCCGAATGGTCGCCTCGGCACGAGTTCCGGACCGGCAAATGGACCCAGCGGGACTGGAACTTCACGGTACCCGCCAATGTCGAGGCGACGGCGCCGACGAGGCTCAAGGTCGACGCCTTTGCGAAATACGAGATCTACGATTATCCGGGCCGCTTCCAGCTCAGATCGGAAGGCGACGCGTTAACGATGGCGCGGATGCAGGCCCATGAAGCGGAATACCATGTGGTCGACGGTGCCGGCGATTGCTCGGGGTTCTCGCCGGGCGCCCGGTTCCGCCTGACCCGGCACGACGTTAAGGGCGAGGCCGGCAAGAGCTATGTCGTGACCGCGGTGCGCCACAGCGCCCGCGACCCGACCCACATGGCCGGTGAGGGCGGACCGGCCGAGTATTCGAACGGATTCAGCTGCATCCCGTCGGACGTGGTCTGCCGGCCTGCCAGCATCACGCCGAAGCCGGTCGTGCGCGGACCGCAGACGGCGATCGTGGTGGGACCGGCCGGCGAGGAAATCCATACGGACGATTTCGGTCGCGTGCGCGTCCAGTTCCATTGGGACCGGGTCGGCAGGAAGGACCAGAAGAGTTCGTGCTGGGTGCGCGTCGCCCAGAGTTGGGCCGGCAAGCAATGGGGCACCAGCTTCATCCCGCGTGTGGGGATGGAGGTCGTGGTCGGTTTCCTGGAGGGCGATCCCGACCGGCCCCTGGTGATCGGGGCGGTCTACAATGCGGACAACATGCCGCCCTACGGACCCGACTCGAAGACACAATCGGGGATCAAGACGCGAAGCTCGCGCGGTGGAGGCAGTGCGGATTTCAATGAGCTTCGATTCGAGGACAAGAAGGGTGAAGAAGAAATTTATTTCCATGCTCAGAAAAATTTCAACCGCGTGGTCGAGAACGACGACACTTTAGATGTCGGAAACAATCAAACGAATACTATCCAGAAAAACCGCACCGAAACCATCGTCGAAGGCGATGACAAACTGACGATCAAGAAAGGAAATCGCGAGATTCTGGTGTCACTCGGGTCGAGTTCGCTCGAAGCGATGCAGAAAATCGAGATGAAGGTCGGCCAGAGCAGTATCGTCATCGACCAGACGAGCATCACCCTGAAGGCCATGATGATCAAGATCGAAGGAACGGCAACGGCGGAGATGAAGTCGACGATGACGACCGTGAAGGGCGATGCCACCCTGATTTTGAAGGGCGGCCTGACCCTGATAAACTAGCGGCGATCGCTGGGGCGGAACGGAGAGGCGCCGTGCGATGGGATGCTCGCGCGGCGGCGCGGAACCGGTGAGAAAGATCACGGCAAAGACGGCCGCGGAAATCTGCGGGCTCTATCGGCCGGCGCCCGAGGCGAAAGCGCTCGTCACGGCGGATGCGTCGCCGTCGGCATTCCTCGGCCTGCTCGAGGAAAGAGGTCTCCTGATCGATGCGATCGCGTTCCTGGCACGGGCGCTCCCAAAGCGGGAGGCGGTCTGGTGGGCGTGCATGTGCATTCGTGAAACCATGCCGCCGGATGCGGAGGAGGCGGTTCGGGCGGCCCTGAGCGCGGCGGAGGCATGGGTGTACCGGCCGGTCGAGGAGCGTCGCCGCGCGGCCATGGCGGCTGCCGAGGCGGCAAGCTACGAGTCGCCGGAGAGCTGGGCGGCGATGGCGGCCTTCTGGTCGGGCGGCAGCATGGCACCGCCGGAGGCACCGATCGTGCCACCAGGCGACGACCTGACGGCGCACGCCGTCGCAAGTGCGATACTGCTGGCGGCGGTACGAAGCGAGCCGGAGCGGGCAGCGGAGCGCCATCGCCTGTTCTTGGCGAAGGGGCGCGACATTGCCGATGGCGGCACGGGCCGCGACGTTCGTCCGGCATCGTGACCGGATACCGAAGACTCGGAGGGGCAGGGCATGGGAACGCCGGCGGCGCGCATCACCGACATGCATACCTGTCCGATGGTGACGGGCACGGTGCCGCATGTGGGCGGGCCGATCGCCACCGGATCGCCGAACGTCCTGATCGGGGCACTACCGGCGGCGCGGATAACGGATCAGGCGACTTGCGTCGGACCGACCGACGTGATCGTCAAAGGCAGCACCACCGTCTACATCAACAACCTCATGGCCGCCCGGGTCGGCGACCTTACGACACATGGTGGCGTGATCGTCACCGGGCACTGGACGACGCTCGTGGGCGGATAGCCGTCCGGAACGAAGCTGGAACTCCATGATGCAGCTGATCCTGCGGATCATCGGCGATCCTCCGCCGGAGGGTGCCCAGAGGACGTTCGACACGGCCGGCGGCGTCATCGGCCGGGCACAGGACTGCGACTGGGTCCTTCCGGATCCCGAGCACCATCTGTCCCGGCGACACTGCGAGATCACCTTCGAAGGCGGACGCTTCATCCTGACCGATACGAGCAGCAACGGGGTCTTCGTCAATGGGGCGGCCGAGCCGCTGGGCAGTAACAACAGTTACGAAATTCAGGATGGCGACCGGTTCCTGCTCGGTGACTACGACATCGAGGCGCGCATCGAGGTCGCCGGGCCGGCCGCGCCCGGCGACGCTGCGGAAGACTTCCCCGGGCTCGATGACCCGTTCGCGTCGGGCAACGGCGCCGTGTCCGCTCCGTTCGAGCCCGAGCCGCCGCCCTGGGACGATTCGTTCGACCCGGTGCGCGACGGTGATCCGTTCGGCATCCACCGGCCGGAGGAGGCGCTGACGCCGCTGAGGCCGGACTTCCCGATTCCGCCCGACTTCGATCCGCTCGCACCCGAGGCCGACGGTGGGGACGAGCCTTGGGGCGGACCGGTGGAACAGGATCATGTCTCGCCGCTGAATCAGGCCTTTCCGGCGCCGCAGCTTCAGGCAAATCCGATCCCGGAGGACTGGGACGAGGACATATCGCTGCCGCCGCCCCAGGACACGGCCGCACCGGCGGCACCCGTCGAATTGCCGTCGGCGCCGCCGCCGGCCGCCGCGTTCGCAGCCGCGGTACCCGCTGCCACGCCCGTTCCGCCGGCGTCGCCGGACGGCGCGCTGGAGGCGTTCCTGCGCGGGGCACAGCTCGAGGGACTCGACCGGGCATCGGTCGAGACCGAGGCGTTGATGCTGACCGTCGGGCAGATCTTCCGGGAGATGGTCGACGGCCTCCGCGAGGTGCTGCAGGCCCGGGCCTCGCTCAAGAACGAGTTCCGCGTCGAGCGCACGGTTCTCCGCGCGGCGGAGAACAACCCGCTGAAATTCTCGGCCGACGGGACCGAGGCGATGCTGGCGATGTTGCAGCCGAGGGGACGGGGCTACATGCCCGGGCCGCGCGCCGTCCAGGAAGGCTTCGATGACATCAAGGTCCATCAGATGGCGGTGCTCGCCGGCATGCAGGAGGCGCTGACGGCGCTCCTCGCGGCGTTCGATCCGGATGCTCTGGCGAAGCGCCTCGATAAGGAATCGCGGCTCGCCGGCTATCTGCGTGGCGCGAAGTCCCGTTATTGGGAGGCCTACGAAAAGCGTTACCGTGAGATCGCGCGGGAAGCCGAGAACAACTTCCGCGGTATCTTGGGCGATGCGTTCGCCCGGGCGTATGAGGACTCCTCGCGGAAGCTCCGGGGGTAGTGGATTCGCTTTCGGGCGAAGATCCTTTTGAATTCAGGGCGGCGGTGGCAAACTCGGGCCCGGCGTCTCCCGCATACGACGACAGAACAGGTAAGGGTGGTCGGGTTGTATCCGGTATCGCATGCTGCAATGTTCCTCCGGCCGGAATTCCGGGGCCGGGCGACCGCGTCCTAGGGTCACCTCGTGTCCTGGGAAAGCAAGGTCGTCTGGGCGGAGGGCATGTTCCTGCGCGCCCAGCATTTCCAGCAGCACGACCGCTATCTCGAGCGCCTCGTCCGTAGCCGCGTCGATGGGATTCGCCCTTATGCCTGGGGATTGCGGGAGCTGCGGATCGACCAGGATCTGCTGCGGACCGGCAAATTCGCCGTCACCGCCTGCCGCGGAATCCTCGACGACGGCACGCCGTTCAGCGTGCCCGATGACGCCGATCCGCCGGCGCCGCTCGAGCTGACCGAGACGGTCCGCAATGCGATCGTCTATCTCGCCCTGCCGGTGCGACAGCCCGGAAGCACGGAATTCGGGTCGGCCGATGCGCCTGAGATTCTGACCCGTTACGCGACGGCCGAATATGAGGCGGTCGATTCGCTTGCCGGATCCGACAATGTCTCGCCGCTCCGGGTCGGCAAGCTCCGTTTGCGGTTCGCGCTGGAGAGTGAGGATCGCGCCGGGTACACCTGCCTTGCCCTGGCGCGGGTGGTGGAGGTCAGGGCCGACCGCCAGATCGTCCTCGACCAGCAATTCATTCCGCCCTGCCTGACCTGCCAGGCCTCTCCGGTGCTGAGCGGCTTTTTGGCCGAGCTTCAGGGACTCATCCACCACCGCGGGACGGCCCTGGCCGGACGCGTCAGCGATTCCGGCGGGCGGGGTGGCGTCGGGGAGATCGCCGATTTCCTGCTGCTGCAGGCGGTGAACCGGTACGAGCCGCTGCTCGGCCACTTCACGACGCTGCCCGAGCTCCATCCGGAGAGCTTCTACCGCGCCGCGATCGAGATGGCCGGTGAGTTCACGACCTTCACGGCCAAGACACGCCGGCCACCGGCCTTCCCGGCCTATCGGCACGAGGATCTGACCCGCACCTTCGCACCGGTGATGGCCGAGTTGCGGCAATCGCTGAGCGCGGTGCTCGAGCAGACTGCGATCCCGATTCCGCTTCAGCTCCGCAAGTACGGAATCCGCGTCGCGCCGATCACCGACCGCACGCTGTTGAGCACTGCGGGCTTCGTCCTCGCGGTGCGGGCCGACCTGCCGGCCGAGGCGCTCCGCCGGAACTTCCCGAACCAGGTCAAGATCGGGCCCGTCGAGCAGATCCGAGAGATCGTCGGCGCGGCCGTCTCGGGCATCCGGGTCCGCGCTCTCCCGGTCGCACCGCGGCAGATTCCGTACCATGCCGGGGCCGCCTATTTCGAACTCGACAAGGCCAGCCCGCTCTGGAAGCAGCTCGCCACTTCGGGCGGCTTCGCGATCTATCTCGCCGGTGAATTTCCGCAGATCGAGATGGAGTTCTGGGCGATCAGGGGGTGAACGCCATGGACCGCGACGATCCCTTCGCCACGGTCACCGACAGCGACAGGACGGTGATCCGGCCCCGCCCGGGCGGGCGCATGCCCGCAGCGACCCCCGGGCCGCGGGCGGAAGCGCCCGCGGCCGCGGCGCCCCGGCCACCCGCGGCGCGGTCCGACCTGCCGGGCGGCCGGCTCGATCTGACCTTCGCGGCGGCGAATCCGCTGGTCCGTGCCGCGGGCCCGTTGCTCGCCTTGACCTCCCGCCTGCGCAGCACGCCCGCGGTGCCCGACCTCGAGGCGCTTCGGGAACGGACCATCCGCGAGTTCAGGGACTTCGAGGCGCGAGCCATGGGGGAGGGCGTGACCCCGGAGGAGTTGCGGGAGGGCCGGTACGCCCTCGCCGCGACGATCGACGATATCGCACAGAACACCCCCTGGGGTGGCCACGGCGCCTGGGCGCGCAAGAGCATGGTCAACGTCTTCAACCGGGAGACCTTCGGCGGCGAGCGGTTCTTCGAGTTGTTGGACCATGTCCGGCGCGACCCCGCGCGTAACCTGAACCTGCTCGAACTGATGTATCTCTGTCTCGCGCTCGGGTTCGAGGGGCGGTATCGCCTCGCGGCACGCGGCGCGAGCGAGCTGAACCGCATCCGCGACGACGTGTATCGCGCCATCCGCAACCAGCGCGGTGAGTTCGAGCGGGAACTCTCGCCGCATTGGCGCGGCGTGGCTGCGGCGCACACGCCGTTGCGCCGCTATCTGCCGGTGTGGATGCTCTGTCTCATCTGCGCCGGGCTGCTGTTTCTGATCTTCTCGGTCTTCCTCTTCCTGTTGATCAATGCGCGAGAGCCGGCGCTTGCCGCGCTGGGCAAGATCCCGCCCGCTGCCGCCGAGATCGTGCGGCCTCCGGCACCGCGACCCGTCGCCCCTGCACCGCCGCCGGAGAATGCGGCGCTCGAGCGGCTTCGTGCCTTTCTCGCGCCCGAAATCGCGCAGAGGCTCGTCGAGGTCCTGCCCGACGGCCATGCGACCAAGATCCGCATCCTGGATTCTGGCATGTTCGCCTCCGGAAGCGCAGAGGTGCAGCCGAAGTCCCGGGGATTGTTGATGCGGATCGGCGATGCCCTCCGCGAGGAGCCCGGCCGGATCCTGGTGACCGGTCACACCGATAACGTACCCATTCGCCGCTCGCTGCGGTTCCCCTCCAATCTCGAACTGTCGCTGGCCCGAGCGGAGGCGGTGCAGGCGGCGATCGGGGCGCGGCTGGGTGACCCGTCCCGGATGACCGCGGAAGGCCGTGCCGACACCGAGCCGCTGGTTCCGAACGACACCGCCGAGAATCGGGCGCGGAACCGGCGGGTCGACATCGAGCTCTTCCGGTAGCGGGACGGTTCCATGGCAGGGCGTATTCTCGGGATTCTCAGGGCCCGCTGGTTCGTTACGCTGAACGGCGCGGTCATTCTCTCGCTGCTGATCTGGTTCGTGGGACCGCTGCTGGCGCTCGACATCCGCGCGCCGGAGCCGCCGCTGCGACCGTTCGAGTCGGGTCTGGTCCGGACGGTTCTGATTGCCGTCGTCTTCCTCGTCTGGGGGCTGCTGAACGTCCGGATCGAGCTGAAGCGGAAGCAGAGTGAGCGGGCGCTCGAGCAGGGCTTGACCGAAGCGGCCGCCGCTGCCGACGACACGGCGCCGGCCGAGGAGGTCGCGATCCTGAAGGAGCGGCTCGAGACTGCGCTCGACCTGCTCAGGCGTTCGGCCGTCGGCCGCAAGGCGGGCCGACATTACCTGTACCAGCTCCCCTGGTACGTCATCATCGGCCCGCCGGGGTCGGGGAAGACGACCGCCCTGGTGAACTCCGGCCTGCGCTTCCCGCTTGCCGAGCAGGGGGCGGCGGAGCCTGTGCGCGGGGTCGGCGGAACGCGTCATTGCGACTGGTGGTTCTCGGACGAGGCGGTCCTCCTCGACACTGCGGGGCGCTACACCACGCAGGACAGCAACCGGGCGGTCGACAGCGCCGGATGGGTCGGCTTTCTGGGCCTGCTGAAGGGAGCGCGGCCGCGCCAGCCGATCAATGGTGCGATCGTTGCGATCAGCCTGGCCGAGCTTGCATCGCTCGGTGAGGCCGAGGTGATGGCGCACGCACGGGCCGTCAAGCAGCGCCTGCGCGAGCTGCGAGACGAGCTCGGCGTTCGCTTCCCGATCTACGTGCTGTTCACCAAGGCCGATCTGATCGCCGGTTTCGTGGAGTTCTTCGACGACCTCGACCGCGAGGAGCGCGAGCAGGTCTGGGGCTTCACCTTCGAACTGGACGACGGCACGGCAGACGGTGGCGCCGTCGCCGATTTCGGGCGCGAGTACGACGCCCTGATCGAGCGGCTCGACGCCCGTGCCATCGAGCGGATGCATCAAGAGGTCGATATCGAGCGCCGGAGCCTGATCTTCGGCTTCCCGGCGCAGATGGCCTCGCTCAAACCGGTGGCGGAACGGTTCCTGACCGAGATTTTCCGACCCAGCCGTCTCGAGCCCCGTCTCCTGCTGCGCGGCGTCTACTTCGCGAGCGGTACGCAGGAGGGTACCCCGATCGACCGGCTGATGGGCGCGATGGCCGCCAGCTTCGGGCTCGACCGCCAGCGTCTGTCGGCATTCCGCGGCCGCGGTCGCAGCTACTTCATCAACCGGATGCTGCGCGGCGTCGTCTTCGCGGAGGCCGGGCTGGTCAACTCGAATCGGCGTGTGGAAGCGCGGCAGCGTGGAATTTGGTATGGCGCGGCGGCGGCGATGCTGGCGCTCCTGGTGGCCGCATCGGTCGCTTGGTTCGTGAGTTACCGCGGCAACCGCGCCCTGATCGCCGAGGCGGAGGCGGGTGTTGCCGAATTCAACGCCCGGGCCGAGGCGTTGCCGGCCGTGCGTCCCGAGACGCCCGGTCTGCGCGACGTGCTTCCGGCGCTCGACATCCTGCGCGAACTGCCGGCCGGCTACGAGGCCCGTGAGGCGGTGATCCCGACCGGTATGACCTTCGGGCTGTATCAGGGCGACGCCATAGGTTCGCAGGCGGTCGCGGCCTATTACCGGGCCCTCAATGGGCTGCTGCGTCCGCGTCTGATGGCCCGGCTGGAACAGCAGATCCGGGTCAATACCGGCCGGCCCGACTACCTGTTCGAGGCGCTCAAGGTGTACCTGATGCTGGCCGGCGAAGGCAGTCTGGACAAGGATCTGGTTCGGCAGTGGATGCAGTTGGACTGGGCCCAGGCCTTCCCGGGCGATGCCTCGGAGGATCAGGAGACGCGCGAAGCGCTGACGCGCCATCTCGGAGCGATGCTCGAGCGGTTGACCGGCAGCGTGGCCTACGACGCGGCATTGGTCGAGCATGCGCGCCTGCTTCTAAGCCGTACGCCGCTCCCGGAGCGGGCCTATGCGCTGATCCGTCAGACCGAGGCCGTACGATCGCTGCCGGTGTGGCGCCTCGACCACGCGGCCGGGCCCGGGGCGGAGCAGGTGTTGCGCCGTCATTCCGGGCAACCCCTGTCCGAGGGCGTACCCGGTCTTTATACGATTGAAGGCTATTACCGGGCATTCCGCCCCGCTCTGGCCAACGTGATCCACGCGGTCGCGTCCGAAAGCTGGGTGCTCGGTGCGCACAGCCAAGTGTCGTTGAATCCGGCCGAACTGTCGCGGCTGCAGCAGAGCATCCTCGATCTCTACCTCGACGACTATATCCGCCACTGGCAGGGGCTGTTGAGCGACCTTGCGGTGCCGCCTCTCCGCAACCTTGCGGAAGGGGCCGACTTTCTGAACATCGCATCGAGCGCGGGGTCGCCGTTGCGGCGCGCGCTGGTCGAGGTCGCACGGCAGACCGCTCTCTCCCGGCGCCCGGAGGACACGGCCACGGATCTTGCGGGGAAGGCCGCGGAAATGGCCGGGGGCAAGGCGGCACAGACGTTCGACGCGACCGGCAGACTGGCCGGGATCGTCGGCGCCGCCGCACCGGCGCCGGCGGCCGCTCCGGAGGCCCGCGTCGACGCCGCGTTCCTGCAGTTGCACCAGTTCGTCGGCGAGGAGGGCGCCGGCCCGGCGCCGATCGACGACGCGTTCCGCGCGATGGACGGGCTCTATCAGTCCGTGAGCGCGCTGGCGACGGCGGCGCCCGGTGCAGCGGCCGCGCCGATGCCGGGTGGCGGCGTGCCGAAGCTGCGCGTCGATCCCTCCTGGCCGGAGCCGGTCACGCGCCTGCTGAACCAGATCCAGGAAGAGACCGCGGAGCTGACTGCCGGCGGGGCGCGCTCGCAGATCAATGCGATCTGGAAGTCGGAGGTCCTTCCGGCGTGCCTGAGGGCGATCGAGGGCCGCTACCCGTTCGACCGCGGCAGCCCGCGCGACGTGCCGATCGACGACTTCGTTCGAGTTTTCGCGCCGGGCGGCCTGCTCGACGCTTTCTTCGACACGCATCTTCGGGCGCTGGTGGACACGACGGGCGCGAACTGGCGCTGGCGGACGGTCGACAATGTCAGCGTCGGCCGGTCCGCTTCGGCGCTGGCCCAACTGCAGCGCGCCGCAGTGATCCGGCAGGCTTTCTTCCCGACCGGCGGGGCACAGCCCGCGGTCCGGTTCGTGGTCAACCCGGAACATCTCGACCCGGAATCGCGTGAGGTTCTGCTCCAGATCGACGGTCAGACCGCGTCGCACGGCCAGGTCGGCGTGCCGCGACAGTTCCAGCTTCAATGGCCCGGGCCGGGACCCGGCGAAGCACGGATCACCTTCCTGCCTCCACCGGCCGTCGGCTCGGGCGACGTCGCCATCCGCAGCCCCTGGGCGCTGTTCCGGCTGCTCGACCAGTCGCAGGTCGAGCAGCAGGCATCCGACCTGTTCCGGGTGACCTTTGCCGCGGGCGGGCGCCGCGCCACCTTCAGCCTGAGGGCCGGAAGCGTGCTGAACCCGTTCTCCTTGCGGGAACTCGCGAGCTTCCGATGCCCGCCGAGCCTCTGAACGGGCAGCCCGCCGGCTTCTTCGGCAAGCTCCCCGCGCGCGGCGATTTCGTCACGCGACGGCTGACGCGCGCGTTCGTCGATGCTTGGGACGCCTGGCTCCAGGAGGCGATGACGGCCAGCCGGGAAGCGTTGGGAGAGGGCTGGCTCGACCTCTACCTGACCGCGCCGATCTGGCGCTTTGCGCTCGCGCCCGGTGTTTGCGCACCGGATGGGATCGCCGGGGTGCTGATGCCGAGTGTGGACAGCGTCGGCCGGTACTATCCGCTGACGATCGCGCAATCGACCGGGGCCGCGCCGCCCACGGCATTGTTGGCCGAGCCGGTCGCCGGCTGGTTCGAAGCGGCCGAGGAGGTCGCGCTGTCGGCGCTGGCCGACGCATTCGATTTCGATGGGTTCGACCGTGACGTGGGGGCGTTGGGCATGCCCGCCCCGGCGGTCGCCCCGACCTCCCTGGCCGCCGGCCGGGATGTGGAGGAGCATCGCAGCACGGGGGTGGGGTGGCAGCTCACCGGGACCCCCGCCGAGGCGGCCCGGCGGTTCCTGCACGTCGTACTGAGGGGGCGGCACGGCGCGTACGGGCTCTGGTGGAGCGCCGGCTCCGAGCGGGTCGAGCCGTCGCTTCTCGTCAGCCGGGGCATGCCGCCGCCCGCCGGGTTCGCTGCGTTCCTGGACGGCGCCTGGCAGGCGCATGGCTGGTGGGGAGAGGAGGGCATCGTTCGCGACTTCGTCTCGCCGGGGGCCGCGCCGTGACCGTCGGCCGGTGCATGTCGGCCGCGTGCAGCGACGTGGGGCGGGTGCGCGCCGTCAACGAGGACTCGTTCCTGGACCGGCCGGACATCGGATTGTGGGTGGTCGCCGACGGCATGGGAGGGCACCAGGCGGGGGATGTCGCCAGCCGCCTGATCGTGGAGGAGCTGGACCGGATCCGTCGGCCGACCCACGGCCCCGCCCTCATGGCCGAGGTCAAGGCCCGGATTCGACGCGTCAATCACTTGCTGCTGGAGGAGGCGCGGTCCCGGGGTCCCGACGCTGTGGTCGCTTCGACCGTGGTCGGGCTCCTGATGATCGACGGCTTCTTCGGATGCTTCTGGGCCGGCGACAGTCGCCTCTATCTCTATCGCGGCGGCCGCCTGACCCAGCTCACCCGCGACCACAGCTATGTGCAGGATCTGGTCGATGCCGGAGTCCTGACGCCGGAGCAGGCGGAGCGGCATCCGCAGGGAAACGTCGTCACCCGCGCGGTCGGCGCCGAGGCGGATCTCCGCCTCGACCTGAAGCAGGGACGGTCGTTCGCAAACGACGTGTTCCTCCTGTGCAGTGACGGCCTGACCCGACCCGTCGACCCCGACTCGATCACCGCCATCCTGAGCCGCGTGCCGCTGGCCGAGTCCGCCCGGGCTCTGGTCGACGCAGCGCTGGAGCGCGGTGCGCCGGATAATGTGACCGCCGTTGTCGTGAAGAACGTGTCCGGATGACGGAATCCTACAACGATCGGGACGAGGCCACGCGCCTCGTGCGGCCGCCGTCGACGCCGCCTACCGCGCCCGAAACGGTCCCGACGCGTACGGAGGACGGGACTCTGCCGCCCGGTACTCTGGTCAGCCACACCTATCGCATCCTGGAGCTCGTCGCGCGCGGCGGTATGGGCGAAGTGTATCGGGCCGTGCACGAGGTTCAGCAGACCGAGCATGCGGTCAAGACGATCCTCCCGGAACTCGCGAGCGATCCGCGAATGGTGGAGCTGTTCCGCCGGGAAGCGATGGCGGTGCGCGAGATCCGCAATGATGCCGTCGTCTCCTATGACGGGATCATCCGCGACGAGCACGGTCGGTTGTTCATCGTCACCGACTTCGTGCACGGCCCCTCGCTCGCCGACCTGATTGCCGAGCGGCCGCTGACGCTGGCGGAGATCGGGACGCTGTGCCGGCGTGTCGCCGGGGGCCTCGCGGCTGCGCACGCGAAGGGTATCGTTCACCGCGACATCGCGCCGGACAATGTCGTCCTCGCCGACGGTCGGGTGGACCGGGCGACGCTGATCGATTTCGGTATCGCCCGCAACGTCGCCGGACAGGCCCATACGGTAATCGGCGGGGACTTCGCCGGGAAGTACGCCTACGCCTCCCCGGAACAGCTCGGTCTCTACGGCGGAGAGGTGGACGCGCGGTCGGACATCTACAGTCTGGCTCTCGTTCTCGCCGCGGCGGCTGCGGGCCGGCCGTTGGAGATGGGCCGGACGCACGTTGCAGTGCTCGAGGCCCGGCGCACGGTTCCCGATCTGGGCGACCTGCCGGAGCCTCTGCGCCCGCTGCTCGAGTGGATGCTGCAGCCCGATCCCGCCGACCGGCCGCAGAGCATGGACGAGCTCCTGCGTTCGGACCTCCTGGAGGCGCTGGACGCGAGCGAGACCCGGCCGCAGCCGACCGCTGCCGAGGCCCGGGTCGGGGCGCCTGGGTCGCCCGCCGGCCGATCGGGACAACCGGCAGGGCGTCGCGGCGGTGCCGGCAAGCGCGGCTGGGCACTGTCGATCGGCGTGAGCGTCCTCCTCGCCATTGTGGCCGGGGGTGGCTATCTGCTCCTGCCGGACTGGCTCGAAACGCCGGTTCCTCCGCCCGAACCGCCGGGCGCCCCGCTCGCGTCGCCGCAAGTCCCGCCGCCCCCGCTGCCCGAGGAGCGGCCCCTGCCGCCGCCGCCGTCTCCGGAGCCGATCGATCCGGTCCAGGCCCTGCGCGAGCGGGCCGCGGGCCTGCCCTGTGCGAGCGTCACGGTTCGCGATGGTCCGTCCGGGCCGAGGCTCAGCGGCTTCGTCTCGCGCCAGCGCGACCTCGCCGCGCTGCGCGAGTTCGCCAGCGGCCTGCCCCACGTCGCAGACGTGGAGATGAGCGAACTCGCTGTCCGCGAGCCGCCGTTCTGTCGGGTGCTGCTCGCGCTCGCGCCCTTCCGACCCGCCGATCGGTCCGAGGACGGCCTGGCCGTAGAGCTCGACGATCTGGACGGCGAGTATCACCGCGGGCAGGACCTGATCATCGACGTCGCTGCCCCGACGGGCCGGCCGGGGCACCTGACCGTCGACTTCATCGACCCGGCCGGAGACGTCTCGCACCTGATGCCGTCGCCGCTCTATCCGCAATCCGAGGTCGGGGCCGGTGCGACGGTATCGCTCGGCAGGACTGCCGACGGCCGGCACCTCTTCACGATCGGGCCGCCGTTCGGACAGCAGATGATCCTGGCCGTCTGGACGGCCGAGCCCCTGTTCGATCGCCGGGAGATCCTGGGCGGCACGGTGGACGGCTATCTGCACTTGCTGGTCCGGCGGCTCGAAAGCATTGCGGCTGAACGGCCGGACGACGTCCGGGTGGCCGTTCGGTTCCTGACGGCGAAGGAATGAGTGCGGCCCGGCGCGGCACTTAGGGCGCGGCACT
>CAZVAR010000085.1:0-16555 GCA_964625225.1 uncultured Alphaproteobacteria bacterium
GATCAGGTTGAGGAAGCGGACCATCGCCGCCTCCGAGTCCAGCATCCCCTCGTCCATGTTGACGTCGATGACCTGGGCGCCGTTCTCCACCTGCTCCCGCGCGATGGCGAGCGCCGCCTCGAAATCGCCGTTGAGGATCAGCTTCTTGAATTTGGCGGACCCGGTGACATTGGTCCGCTCGCCGATATTGACGAACCGTGCAGTGGGCGAATTCATGCAACCAACTCGAAGGGTTCCAGACCGGACAGACGCAACGCAACCGGGCGCTCCGGACGCCGGCGCGGCGGCAGGCCAGCCACGGTCCGTGCCAAATGCGCAATGTGCTCGGGCGTCGTGCCGCAGCAGCCGCCGACGATATTGAGCAGGCCGGCACGCGCCCACTCGCCGAGATGCTCACCGGTGCGTTCCGGCGTCTCGTCATACTCGCCGAACTCGTTGGGAAGGCCCGCATTCGGGTAGGCGCTGACGAGCGTGTCCGCAACGCGCGCGAGCTCGGCCAGGAACGGGCGCATCTGCTCGGCGCCGAGCGCACAGTTGAGCCCGACGGCGAACGGCCGCGCATGCCGCACCGAATTCCAGAACGCCTCGACCACCTGGCCCGAGAGGGTGCGGCCGGAACGGTCCGTGATCGTGCCGGAAACGATCACCGGCAGCACGAACCCTTGTTCCTCGAACAGTTCGTCGATCGCGAACAGCGCCGCCTTCGCGTTCAGCGTGTCGAACACGGTTTCGACGATCAACAGGTCGGCGCCGCCGTCGACGAGACCCCGTGCCGCCTCGCTGTAGGCCGTACGGAGATCGTCGAACGTGACGTTGCGGAAGGCCGGATTGTTGACGTCGGGCGAGATCGAGGCGGTGCGATTGGTGGGCCCGAGCGCGCCGGCGACCCAGCGGCACCGCCCGGGCTCGGCCGCCATCGCGGCATCGGCCGCCTCGCGGGCCAAGCGCGCGCCCTCGCGATTGATCTCGTAGGCCAGCTCCTCGGTGCCGTAATCGGCCTGCGAGATCGAGGTGCCGTTGAAGCTGTTGGTCTCCACGATGTCGGCGCCGGCCTCGAGATAGGCGCGGTGGATGTCCGCGATCACGTCCGGCCGGGTCAGGTTCAGGATGTCGTTATTGCCCTGCAGGTCGCGCGGCCAGTCGGCGAAGCGCGCGCCGCGAAAGTCCGCCTCGGTGAGCCCGCGCCGCTGGATCATGGTCCCCATGGCGCCGTCCAGCACGAGGATGCGGCGGTCGGCCGCCTCGGCGAGCGCCGCGATGCGCTGCTTGCGATCGCTGGACATGACGAGCCCCCCTTTCGTTCGCGGGCCGGACACGGCCCGATCGAGTGCGCGCTTGGCGATATAAGCATATCTTTATGTTGTTCACTAGCGGGAATCCATCCGGCCCGCAACCGGTTCCGGTGGGCCGGCCCGAAGAGCACGGATGCACGGCGCGGGAAAGCGTCAGCACAGGCACGCATCCGTCCACAAGACCCGCACGTCGCTGCTGCCATTCGCCGCACGCTCGTCCACGACCGCCCGGCCGAAACAGGCGGTTCGGGGCGGCATGCCGGCGGCCAAGGACTGCGTCCCGATGGCATGACGCCGCGGCGGCGTAGGCTGCGCCCGCCCCGATCAGGTCGGACCGGGGTGGATGGCACCGCAACGTCCCGGACCCGTTAGCAGGGGTGGCGCCTGTCCCTGCGGAGAGGGATCGATGCCCTCCCGCGTTATTCGCACCAGCCCAGGCGCCGGGAGAAGGCAACGAGTGCAGACCGAAAGACCGGAGTTGCGGTCGAGGAGCTCCTGGCGGATCCGGGGCGTTCCCGCGACGATCTCTGCGACGTCGCGGTCAGAGCGGACATGACCCGGGTCGAAGGCGATGAGGCCTTCTCCACCCACATGGTGGACAATCAGGCTATCGTCGTTCCCGAGACTATCGACGCCATCCGCGCCCTCACGGGGCCGCCGGGCATCCCCGGGGAGTCGGTCGCGAAGACCGAACGCGGCGGCCGGGGGCCGGTGCGATCCGTGAGGCGCTAGGAGCACGGCGATGGCGGCAGCGGACAGGGCGAGATAACCCGGCGCGCGGCGCGCTCCGGACCGGAGGACCGAACAATGTCATCGATCGATCGCTTTCTGCCACGCACGCGCATCGCCTACTTCTCGATGGAAATGGCGCTCCGCCCGGAAATACATACCTATTCCGGCGGCCTCGGCGTCCTGGCCGGCGACACGGCCAGGTCCTGCGCCGATCTCGAGTTGCCGGTCGTCTTCGTGACTCTCGCCAGCCGGGAAGGCTATCTGCGGCAGGAGATCGACCCCGAAGGCCGGCAGGTCGAGCATGCCGATCCATGGGATCTGACCCAGTGGACGACGCCGCTCGACGCCGTGATCGCCGTCCGGATCGAGGGGCGTCCGGTATGGGTGCGGCCATGGCTTTACCTGCTGATCTCGCCGATCGGCCATCAGATCCCAGTCATTCTTCTGGACACGCGGAATCCGCACAACGACCCCTCCGACCAGGCGATCACCGACCGGCTGTACGGGGGCGACGACGACTACCGGCTCAAGCAAGAGATCGTGCTCGGCATCGGCGGGGCACGGCTGCTGCACGCGCTCGGCTTCGATATCGAGACCTATCACATGAACGAGGGCCACGCCGCCCTGCTCGCCGCCCTGCTCCTTCGCCGGTACCCGCATCCGGCTGGCCGGCCGAGGGAAGGCGCTTTGCGCTACGATGCGGACCGGGTGCGCGAGCGGTGTGTGTTCACCACCCACACGCCGGTCGAGGCCGCCCACGACCGCTTCCGCTACGACGATGCGGCCCGGCTGCTGGGCGATTTCATCGAGATCGATCAGCTTAAGCTGCTCGCCGGCGAGGACCGCCTCAACATGACTCAGCTCGCGCTCAACCTGAGCGGCTACATCAACGGCGTAGCGATCCGCCACGCCGAGACGACGCGGAAGATGTTCCCCGGCTTCAGCATCCGGGCCGTCACGAACGGCGTGCATGTCCCGACTTGGATGCATCCGGCCGTGGTCCGGCTCGTCCAGGACATTGCGCCCGACTGGGGACACGATCCGGAAACGCTGGCGGTCGCGGACCAGCTGCCAGCCGATGCCGTATGGGCGGCGCATAGGGAGGCGAAGGCGGATCTGCTGGCCGCGGTTCAGCGCCTGACCGGGGTTCCGATGCATCCAGACCTGCCTTTGATCGCCTTCGCCCGGCGCATGACCGGCTACAAACGTCCCGATCTGCTGTTCACCGACGTCGAACGGCTGCAGGCGATACACCGCGCGTGGCCGTTCCAGCTGGTGATCGCGGGCAAGGCACACCCGAAGGACGAGGGCGGCAAGGTCCTCATCCACGAGATCCACCGCCATATGCGTAGCCTCGCGGGCGAAATCCCGATTGCGTTCCTGCCCAATTACGACATGGCGCTCGCCAAGCTGCTGGTCGCCGGCGCGGACATCTGGCTCAACACACCGTTGCCGCCGTTGGAAGCCTCGGGCACCAGCGGCATGAAGGCGGCGCTGAACGGCGTCCTGAACCTGAGCGTCCTCGACGGCTGGTGGATCGAGGCCTGGATCGAGGGCGTGACCGGCTGGGCGGTCGGCCACGACGACCGCAAGAACGACGACGACGCTCAGGATCTCTACGACAAGCTCGAGGGGGCGGTCCTGCCGCTTTACTACACCGACCGTGATCGCTGGATCTGGATGATGAAGGAGGCGATCAGCAAGATCGGGCCGCGCTTCAACAGCCAGCGCATGATGCGCCGCTACGCGGCCGAGGCCTATCTGCGGTAGGGCGAGCGCCTGGCGGGCCGGCGTTCGGGTCTTGGGGCGTAACGCCAAGCCCGCCCCGGCCATCCCCGGTGGGTGCCCGCGCGGTCGGGCTTGGTCGTCCCCGGATGCGCCCCGCTCCCTATCAGCCGGACTGCGCCGGGGGCAGGCGGGAGCGGTCCGCCGCCGTTTCGTCGCGGCAGCGGCGCAGCAGGGCGAGCGTATCCTCGGGAAGATCGACGGCAAGCGCGTCGTCGATGCATTTGGCGAGCTGCTCCTCCAGCGCCGCCGCCTCCTGGACCAGGGGCCGGCGGGCATCCTCGGAAAAGGTCGCCTTCAGATGACGCCACACCTGGCCGACCGTCTCGCTCTCCACGTCCGGGTCGGAGGGAAGGTCACCGAGCGCCCGCATATGCACCTCGAGCTCGCGCGCCATCGCCTCGCGGCGGCGCGACAGCTCGCGGAACAGCGATTCCGTCGCGGGGTCTTCCGCCAAGGCGGCCGCATCGTCATAGGCGTCGGCGGCGTTCTTGCAGCTCACGATGACGCAATCGAGCGCCACCTGCCGCTCGTCACGCAGCAACATTCTTGGACTCCTTCAGGCCGGGGGCATGGCGCAGCCGCGGCACGAAGACCGCGATCGCCTTCGGCACCACCTCGAACCGGGCCGGCGTCTCCGTCGTGAGCTCGCCGTCGGTGTTGATCGGCATCGGCCGGCTGGTCCGGACGTTGATCCGGCGCGCTCGCAAACAATGCACCTCCCGAAGCCGGCCATGGCGGCCGGCCCGGAACGCGGGCAGCAGCGCCAGCAGCCGGGCGAGGCCGCCCGGCTCAAGGCTGTACAGGTCGAGCAGGCCGTCGTCGATGGCGGCATCCTCTGCGACCATCATACCGCCGCCATAGTAGCGGCCATTGCCGACCGAGAGCTGGATCGAGCGCAGCCGCTCGCGCCGGCCGTCCGCCTCGATCTCGGCGCGGAAGGCCCGCGAGGCGCGATAGCCCTGCGCCGCCGTGATACAGTAACTCAGTATCCCCCAACGCCGCTTGGCCTGGCGCGTCATGCAGCGCGCGATCTCGACGCTGAGGCCCATGCTGGCGACATTGAAGAAGTGCTTGCCGTTGACCCGGCCGAGGTCGATGCGACGGGTCCAGCCGTCGGCGACGACGGCGCACGCCTCTTCCAGCGCTGCCGGGATGCCGAGCGTCCGCGCCAGGTCGTTGGCGGTACCCATCGGCAGAATGCCGAGCGGCAGCCCCGATTCCAGAACCGCTTCGACGGAAAGGTTCATCGTCCCGTCGCCGCCGCCGAGAATGATGAGGTCGGCCTCACCCGCATGGCGGCGGATCGCTGCGGGAAACGCCTCGGGCCCCTCGACCGGTGCATCGATCAGCGCGAGGCCACGGCGGCGAAGCAGGTCGATTGCCTGCGGAAAGGCGGCATCGCCCTGCCGAGCCTTGACGTTGACGAGGAGAAGGGCGCGCTGCGCGGACATGTTTGAGGCTCCGCCCGGCAAACGCCGGCCGGGCCGGGCAGGTTCCCGGCGGGCTCGACAGGCGGTCGTTTGTGGAGTTCGATGGCGCGGGCACATGCGGCGCCGCCGGACATGCGGCGGCGTCGGCAGACGGGAGGAGACCATGACCAAGCCGATCCCCGGCCCCGTGCCGAACCCGAAATCCCCCCGGCGCAAGGCGCCGCCCGGTTCGTGCGACTGCCATTATCATGTCTTCGGTCCGGCCGAGCGCTACCCCTACAGCCCCGCCCGCGGCTACACGCCGCCCGACTGCCTGCTGGAGGACTTCCTGCGCATGCACGCGGTGCTCGGACTCGAACGCAGCGTCATCGTGCAGCCGAGCGTCTACGGCACCGACAATCGCTGCTCGATCGAGGCCGTCGAGCGGCTCGGGCCGGACCGCGCCCGCGGGGTCGCGGTGATCGACGACAGGACGAGCGACGCGGAGCTCGACCGGATGCAGCGGGCCGGATTCCGCGGAGCACGCTTCAACCTGGTGAGCAAAGGCGCGTTGCCCATCGACCTGCTCGAGCCGACGGCGAAGCGCCTCGCGGAGCGCGGCTGGCACGTCCAGCTGTTCGTCAACGGCGACGTTCTGGCCGAGATGGCTGCGCGGCTGCAGGCTCTGCCGACCGAGGTGGTGATCGACCATATGGGCCATGTGGACGGGCATCGGGGGGTCGATCAGCCGGGCTTCCGCGCCCTGCTCGGCCTGCTGGACAGCGGGCGCGCCTGGGTCAAGCTGTCCGGCGCCTACCGCGTGGATCACGGGCCGGCGCCCTGGCCCCTGGCCGCGCCGATCGCCAGGGCGCTGATCGCCGCCAATCCCGAGCGCTGCGTCTGGGGTACCGACTGGCCGCACCCCGACCTGCACGGCCCGATGCCGGACGACGGCGACCTTCTCGATGCGCTCTACGACTGGGTGCCGGATGATACGACACTGAGGCGCATCCTGGTCGACAACCCGGCCCGGCTATACGGCTTCTGAAACCATTGCGGCGGCGCCGGTTTGTCCGCACACTGCGCCCGACCGGTCGCCGGCCCGCAGAAGCCGGAAACCGATGGAGGACGTCAATGAAGCATCGCCACACGACCCGTCTGCGCGCCCTGCCCGGCGCGGCGCTGGCCGCAGCCCTGATCCTCGGCCTCGGCAGCGCCGACGCCAAGACGCTGAAATTCGGCTGGGTGACTCCGGACGCACCGGCCGACCCCTATGCGATCACCGCCCGCGAGTTCAAGAAGAACCTCGAGGCGGCCACGGGAGGCGCGCTCGAGGTCCAGCTCTACCCGAACCGCCAGCTCGGCGACGAGAAGGAGATCCTCGAGGGCATCCGCTTCGGCACCATCGACGCCGGGGTCATCACCAACGCGGTCGTGGCGAACGTCGAGAAGACGCTGCAGGTCAACGACCTGCCCTTCCTCTACTCCGGCACCGAGCAGGCGCACGCGATTCTCGACGGCGAGCTGGGTCAGGAGCTGCTGAAGCTGCTGGAGCCCAAGGGACTGATCGGCCTGCGCTTCTGCGAGGGCGGCTTCCGCAACATGATCAACAACGTCCGGCCGGTGGCCGAGCCGGAGGACGTGAAGGGCGTCAAATACCGGGTCATGCAGAACCCCGTCTATATCGGGATGTTCTCCTCGCTTGGCGGCAATGCGGTGCCGATGGCCTGGGGCGAGGTGTTCCCGGCGGTGCAGCAGGGCGCACTGGACGGCCTCGAGATCCCGCTCATGGTCATCAACTCGACCAAGATGTACGAGGTCACGAAATATCTCTCCTTGACCAACCACACCTATTCGGCACTGCTGCTGCTGATCTCGAAGCGAACCTACGACAAGCTGACACCCGAACAGCAGGAGGCGGTCCGCGAAGCCGGCAAGGCGACCTGCGACGAACAGCGCAAGCAGAATGCCGCCAACGAAGCCAAGACGATCGAGGAACTCAAGGCGAAGGGCATGGAGATCAATACGATCAAGGATGCCGCCGCCTTCCGCGCGATGGTGAAGCCCGTCTACGACGAGTTCCGCCCGAACATCGGCGACAAGCGGCTCGACGCGTTCCTGGCGGCGGTGGAGTAGAAGCCGTCCGGCGGGTGCCGAGCCGCGCCGCCTCGATGCCGTCCGCCGGCCCGGCCCTGCGCCGGCTGCTTCCGGGCCTGCCCGGATGCGGCCGGCGTTGCCGCGATGCGCCGCAAGCCGCCCCGGCCGGCATGCACCGATGAGAGCAGCCCTCCTCCGTCTCTGCGACCTGGCAGCCGCCGTCGCGCGGTGGGCGGCGACCGGCATGGCGTTCGTCATGGTGGTCGCGCTGCTGCTGCAGATCTTCTTCCGCTACGTGGTCGGCCATGCGCTCACCGGCAGCGAAGAGATCGCGCTGCTGATGTTCGCATGGATCACCCTGCTGCTGGCGAGCGTCGGCGTGCGGGAGGGCTTCCACGTTCGGCTCACCTTCGTCGTCGACATGCTGCCGGCGGCGGCGCGGCGGGTCTGGGAGCGGGTGATCCTGCTCGGCATTCTCGTCTTCGGCGTCTACGTGTCGATCGGCGGCTGGGCCTATCTCGACGAGACGCGCGGACAGGTCTCGGCGGCGATGGGCTATCCGATCGAACTGCTGCATGCCGGCGGGCTCGTCTGCGGCGCGCTGCTGGTGCTCCAGGCCGTCGGGCGCCTGGTCGGGGACGACCCACCGCCGGAAACAGACAGGGTGGAGACGCGGTGACCGAGACCGGCTGGATCCTCAGCGCCGGCTTCGCCGCGCTGGTCGTCTTCGGTATGCCGATCGCCTTCGCGCTCGGCCTCGCCGCGCTCGCGGCGCTGGTCGTGGCCGAGATCGACGTCATCGTCCTGGCGCAGCGCCTCGTCTCCGGCGCGCAGTCCTTCAGTCTGCTGGCGGTGCCCTGCTTCATCCTGGCCGGCGAGCTGATGCAGGTCGGCGGGCTCTCGAAGCGGCTGGTCCGGGTGGCGCACGCCTTCGTGCAGCACTTGACCGGCGGCCTCGGCATGGTGACGGTGCTGTCCGCCACCTTCTTCGCAGCGATCTCCGGCTCGGCGCCGGCCACCACGGCGGCGATCGGCAAGATCATGATCCCGGAAATGGCGGCGCACGGCTGGCGCCGCGACTTCTCTACCGCGCTCGCTACCGCCTCCGGGCCGATCGGCCAGATGATCCCGCCCTCGATTCCCATGGTGATCTGGGGCGTGATCGCCGAAGAGTCGATTTCCGACCTGTTCCTGGCGGGGATCGTGCCGGGCCTGATGATCGCGGCCGGCCTGATGGCGGTGTGCTGGGTATCGGCGCGCGGCATGGGCATCGCGCGGCAGACGAAACGCGCCACGGCGACGGAGCTGTGGGAGGCGATCAACGACGGCAAGTGGGCACTGCTGGCGCCGGTGATCATCCTCGGCGGCATCTATGGCGGTGTCTTCACGCCGACCGAGGCCGCCGCCGTCGGCGTCGCCTACGGGCTCGTGGTCGGGCTGTTCCTGTACCGGGAGCTGCCCTGGCGGGCGCTGCCGGCGATCTTCCTCGAGGCGATGCGGACCTCGACCATGGTGGTCTTCATCATCGCCTGCGCCTCCGCCTTCGGCTGGCTGGTGGCGCTGGAGCAGCTTCCGGACACGATCGCCGGCGCCCTGCTCGGCGTCTCCGATAATCCGATCGTGATCCTGCTGATGATCAACCTGCTGCTGCTGCTCATTGGCGCGGTGATGGACAATATCGCAGCCATGATCATCCTGGGCGGCGTGCTGACCAGCGTCGCCGATTCGATCGGGATGGACCCGATCCATTTCGGCGCGGTGGTCGTGATCAACTTCGCGATCGGGATGGCGACCCCGCCGTTCGGCTATTCGCTGTTCGTCGGCTCGGCGATCTCCGGCCTGAGCGTCGAGGCGATCAGCCGCGCCCTCTGGCCGATGCTGGCGGTGCAGATCGCGGTGCTGCTGCTGATCACCTATGTGCCGGCGCTGACGCTGACCATTCCGAGCCTGTTCTAGAACGCCGCCAGCGCCGGCCGAGCACCCCGTAGCGCGGCCCGAACAGCGCGGCGAGCGCGACGATCAGCCCGGCGACGGTGGCGATCATGCCGGCGGCGTTCAGCGCCCAGGCGGCACCCAGCCAGCCCGGCAGGAAGCCCGCGACAACATAGCCGACGACCGCGCTTACCGCGCCGAACAGGAGGCTGAGCGCGAGCTGAACGCCGTAGCGGTCGGTCAGCAGCCGGGCGGCCGCCGCCGGGCAGATCAGCATCGCGATCACCAGGATCGAGCCGACCGCCTCGAACGAGGCGATCGCGGCGAGCGCCGTGGACAGGACCAGCCCGTAGTGGAACGGTCCGGCCGGAATGCCAAGCGCGTCGGCAAGGCCCGGGTCGAAAGTGGTGATCTTGAGCTCTTTCCAGAACAGGCCGACCAGCAGGCCGGTCAGGGCGGTGACGGCGGCCAGGGTGACCACCTCACCCGGGAGCTGCACCAGCGCCGACGGATCGAGCAGCGAGCCCCAGCCGGTCGCCGCGAACCACAAGATGTCCTCGAGCTGGCCGTAAAGCACGCAGTCCGCGTCGAGGTCAACCGAATGCGCCGCGGCCTGCTCCAGCAGGACAACCCCGAGCGCGAACATGACCGTGAACACGACGCCCATGCTGGCGCCCGCCTCGATCCGGCCCAGCCGCCGGACCAGCTCGATCAGCACGGCCGCGAGCGCCGCCGCGCTCAGCGCGCCCGCGACCATCGGCAGCGTGGCCCGGCTCCCGGCGAGGACAAAGCCGATCACGATGCCGGGGAGCACCGCATGCGAGATCGCGTCGCCGAGCAGGCTCTGCCGGCGCAGCACGAGGAAGTTGCCGAGCAGTGCGCACACCGTCGCGGCCAGGGTCGCGGCGAGCAGTGCCGGCAGGTCCACCTGGACGAACGCGGCCCCGTTCACGACACGCTCCGGGCTTCGAGCCGGGCAACGAGATCCGGCGGCAGCGCCGCGTCGATCGGATCGACACCCCAGCGCACGCCGGGCGGAATCGCCTCGGCACCCTCCGCGAGCGCGGCCTCCCATAGACGAAGATTGCGGAGTGCGGCGGCCGCCGCATGCCGTCCCCGGACGGTGAGTGCGCCGCCAACGTCGATCAGGCCGCGCGCCCGCAACCTCAAAGCGACGCCCGACCCGACCGTAGCCGACGTGCCGCCCGGTCCGGCGAGCCGGGCCAACGCCCGCACCTCGGCCAACCGGAGCTGGAAGGCAGCCCGGCCCATCGCCGCCGCCAGCAGGCCCCGCGCAGGCGCCACGGTCATGCTGACGACGAACAGCGTACCGGCCACCAGCACGATCACCGCGCCGGTCGGCATGTCGGGAAGCACGGCCGAAACGGTGGCGCCGGCAAAGCCGCTGACGCCGCCGATGGCACCGCTGACGACCAGCATGCGCGGCAGATGGTCGGTCCAGAACCGCGCCGCGACCGGCGGCAGGATCAGCAGGGCGACGATCAGGATCAGCCCGACCGTCTGTAGCCCGATCACCGTAACGAAGACGGTGAGCCCCGCCATGAGAAGGTCGATCCGGGCGACCGGCCAGCCTTGACTCCGGGCGAAGGCGGCATCGAAGCAGACGAGGCGGAACTCCTTGAACAGGAGCAGCGTCGCGCCGATCGCCGCCGCCGCCATCAGGGCGAGAGCGATCGCTTCGCCGCGCCGCATCGCCGCGGTCTGACCGAGAATGAAGGTCTTCAGCCCGGCCTGGCCACCGACGCTCAGATTCTGGATGTAGGACAGGAGCACGATGCCGACGCCGTAGAACACACTCAGCACGATGCCGATCGCCGCATCCTCGGAGATGCGGGTGAACCGCGTCAGGACCTGGACGGCGACGACGCCGAGCGCGCCGGTGCCGGCGGCACCGGCCAGCAGGAGGGGCAGGCTCCGCCCCTCGCCCCCGGTCGCGATCCCGAGGAGAAAGCCCAGGGCGATACCCGGCAGGGTCGCGTGGCTGAGGGCATCGGACAGCAGGGCGCGGCGACGCAGGAACGCGAAGCTGCCCACCACACCGGCGGCGACGCCGAGCGCGGTCGTGCCGACCAGCACCACGCTCGTATTGTAGCCGGCCTGGAAGGTGATGGTCGCGATCGCCCGATCGAGCAGGGTGGCGTCGATCATCGCTCCCCGGTCCGGCGCCGCACCGGCGCGGCGAGGTCGAGCCCCTGCACCCGGCCGCGATAGGTGCGCTCGATCGTCTCCGGCGTCAGCGTCGTCGCGACGGGCCCGTCGGCGATCTTCGTCACGTTCAGCATCAGGACATGATCGAAGAAGTCGGCGACGGTCTGGAGGTCGTGATGCACGCAGACGACCGCCCGCCCCTCCTCGTCGAGCGTCCGCAACACTTCCAGGATCGCCTGCTCCGTCGCGGCGTCGACCCCGGCGAAGGGCTCGTCCATGAAGTAGAGCCGCGCCTCCTGGGCGAGCGCCCGCGCCAGGAAAACGCGCTGCTGCTGCCCGCCGGAAAGCTGGCCGATCTGGCGGCGCGCATAATCGACGAGGCCTACCTTCTCCAGGCAGTCCAGGGCCGCGGCACGGTCGCGGCGGCCGACCGGGCGCAGCCAGCCGATCCGGCCGTAGCGGCCCATTGCGACCACGTCGAGCACCGTCACCGGGAAGTCCCAGTCGACGCTGCTGCGCTGCGGGACGTACCCGATCAGACGCCGCTGCCGCGCGACCGGCCCGCCGAACACCGACACCTCCCCGGACAGAAGTGGCAGCAAACCGAGGCAGGCCTTGATGAAGGTCGACTTACCGGCACCGTTGGGCCCGACGATCGCGGTGAGGCCGCGCGGCGGTGCCGCGAAGTCGACCCCCCAGAGCACCGGCGCCCGGCCGTAAGCCACGCTCAGATCCCGCACCACCAGCGGGCGCGCCGCCTCGGCTGCGGGTGCCGTGATGCCGGCGGCCGGCGTCAGCCGGCCGGGCACGTCAATCGCCGATCTTGGAAAGCCGTCCATGCAGCCCCCGCTCCGGCGCCGTGCCGCCCAAGGCACGCGCGATGGTGGTGACGTTGTGGTCGATCATCCCGACGTAAGTACCCTCGTAAGTGCCCGGTTCCCCCATGGCGTCGGAGAACAGCGCTCCTCCGATCCGCACCACGTGCCCTCTGGCCGCCGCCCCTTCGATCAGCGCGCGGACATTGCGTTCGGACACCGTCGTCTCGACGAAAACCGCCGGAATGCGGCGCCGCACCAGCAGGTCGACGATCTCTTCCACGCGCCGCAGCCCCGCCTCCGACTCGGTGCTGATGCCCTGGATGCCGACCACCTCGAAGCCGTAAGCGCGGCCGAAATAGCCGAAGGCGTCGTGGGCCGTCACCAGGACGCGGGCCTCGGCCGGTACCGTGGCGAGAACACGACGCACATAGGCCTCAAGCGTCCGCAGCTCGTCGAGATAGCGTTCGGCATTGGCCGTCACCGCGTCGCGCAGATCCGGCCGGAACTCGATGAGTCTGGCACGCACTGCCTCCGTCGCCTTGGCCCAGGCAGCGACGTCCATCCAGACATGCGGGTCGTACTGGCCCGCGAACGCCTGCGGCTCCAGCAGCCAGTCCTCGTCGAGCTGCTCCGTCACCGCAACAACCGGCTTGCCGGAGGTCGCGACCCGAACCAGCGCGTCGGTCATTTTCCCTTCCAGCAACAGGCCGTTGTAGAAGACGATATCGGCACCGAGCAGCTTGGCGAGGTCGGCGCGCGTCAGCTTGTAGAGGTGCGGATCGACCCCGGGGCCGAGCAGCGTCGTCACCTCGCCCGCATCACCCGCAAGGCCGGCAACGATGTCGCCGATCATGGCCGTGGTGGCCGTCGCCTTGAAGCGCTGCGCCGCGGCCGGCCGCGGCACCGCCACGACCGCCAGGGTCGCCAGCGTGACCAGAAGCACAAGGCATCCGATCCTGCCGAGCATGAGCGGGCCCATTCGTCGTTTCGGCATCCGCGCAGGGCCGGCCGCAGCCGCCCCCAGCATGAACCCTCGTTCCTCAAATGGTGTCCGAGCCCCATAATGTAGTCAAGGCTAAATTCTGAGCAAATGCCTTGTCACGGCCCCGCCCATGGGCCATGTTCTGCGCGCACGGGACGACAGGGGATGGCAAGAGATGAGCGAGGGCGCTCGGCTCGGCGATGCGCTGCGGCAGGCGGCCAGCTTCGACCAGACACGCCGGGCCCGGCAGTCCGAGATCGCCGAGGATTATGTCGAGCTGATCGCCGACCTGATCGCGGCGCAGGGCGAGGCCAGGCTGGTCGAGATCGCCGAACGCATGGGCGTCACCCACGCGACGGTGAACAAGACGATCGCGCGCCTTCAACGCGAAGGGCTGGTCACGACCAAGCCCTATCGCTCGATCTTCCTCACCGAGGCCGGAAGCGAACTGGCGGAGCGGTCGCGGCGGCGGCACCGGATCGTTCTCGACTTCCTGAAGGCGATCGGCGTCAGTCCCGACACGGCGGAGTTCGACGCCGAGGGTATCGAGCATCATGTCAGCGAGGAGACCCTCGCAGCCTTCGAGCGGCTGACGGCAACGCTGCGCAAGGGCTGACCGGGACGATGGCGCTTGCGACCGCTGCCGCCGAGCGCTCGCCGAGCACCGGCGGAACGGCGCAGGTGCCGCCGTGACGGAGTCGTCCCGCCATCCGGCCCCCCCGCCGGCGCTTGCCGCGTCCGAGCTGTCGGTCGCGCTCGGCGGGCGGCCGGTGCTGCGTGGCGTGTCGCTCGAGGTCCGGCGCGGCGAGCTGCTCGGCCTTCTGGGACCGAACGGCGCCGGCAAGACGACCCTGCTGCGGACGATGGCAGGGCTGCTCCGGCCCCGGGCCGGCCGGGTCCTGTCCGAGGGGCAGGACCTGTGGTCGCTGTCGCCGCGTCAGCGGGCCCGGCGACTGGCCTACCTGCCGCAGCGGCCGGACTGCGCCTGGCCGATGGCGGCGGAGGCGGTCGTCGCCCTGGGGCGCCTGCCCTTTGGCACGCACGATCAGCCGGAGACGCGCCGCGCCGTGATCGCGGCCATGCGGGAGACCGACTGTCTCCATCTCGCCGACCGCCCGGTCCGGGAGCTGTCGGGCGGCGAGCGGGCGCGCGTCTTCCTGGCCCGTGCGCTGGCCGGCGAAACCGGCATCCTTCTCGCCGACGAGCCGGTGGCCGACCTCGATCCGGCCCATCAGCTCGCCGTAATGGAGCTGCTGCAGGCCCGTGCCCGCGCCGGCGCTGCCGTCGTCGCCGTGCTGCACGACCTGCCGCTCGCGGCCCGCTTCTGCGACCGGGTGGCGGTGATCGACCGCGGCCGCGTGCTCGCCGACGATGCGCCGGCCGCGGCGATGACGACGCAGACGCTCGGCCGCACCTTCGGCGTCGTCGTCCACAGCGCGGTGGTCGACGGCACACCCCTGGTGGTGCCGCTGCACCGGTTGCCGCCGACCTCGGCCTGAAGGGCGCACGGCGCCAAGTCAGGCCGGAGCCATCGCCGCGGCGCGCTCCGGCGCCGGGCTCGGCGCCGCCGTGCGATCAAACTCGACGGCGTCATGGCCGCACACGATCCGGACCTCGCCGCCATGCGCGAGCGACAGCCGGCGTAGACGCGCCTGGTTATGCAGCCGGGCGCGGCGGTCGACCTCCATCAGCGTCTGGTAAGCGCGCAGGCCGAGCGGGCAGCGCCGACGCGGCGCGCCGACCTCGCCGCGGTAGAAGTAGGCGTCGCCGGCGTGGAGCAGCCAGCCCTCCCCGGTCCGGATCGCGACGCCGGCATGACCCCGGGTGTGGCCTGCGAGCGGGACCAGCAGGATATCGGACGGCAGGCCGTGCAGGTCGCGCACGGCCTCGAAGCCGAACCAGGGCTCGCCGCCGCTCCCGTACTGACACCAGTGCCGGACATCGTCCCATTGCTGCGGCCGATAGCGGCAGCGGGCGACGAAGCCGCGTCGGCGCTGCGCCGCGGCCACCTCGTCCCCCATCAGATGAACCGTCGCCCGCGGAAAATCCTCCACGCCACCGGCGTGATCGAAGTCGAGATGGGTCAGCACGATGTGCCGCACGTCCTGCGGCGAGAAACCGCGCCGGCGGACCTGTCGGACCGCGGTCTCCTCGGGATCGAGCCGGATATTGAGCAGATTCACGTAGAGCCGGCTGAGGCGCAGATCGGGGTCGAGCGCATCGCGCATGCCGAGCCCGGTATCGACCAGCACCAGCCCCCGGTCCGTCTCCACGAGCAGGCAGTGGCAGACCAGCCGCCCGAACGGCCCCCGGCTGGCTCCATCCATGAGGCGGCCGCCGAGCGGACAGAAGGTCCCGCAGTTCAGGTGGTGGATACGCACGGCGATGCCTCCTCCGATCGCTCGGCTCGCTTCGGTCCACGGCCCGCCGCCGCAGCCGGGATGCTCTCCGGAACCGGCGGCCCCGGAAAAGGTTGCACCGCGAGCGTCACGGCCCCGCGCCTCAGCGGTGCGTCGCCCGACCGTGCACGGCGAGCCTGGCCGCCCGCGCGCGCAGCAGTTCCACCGCCTCGGCCAGCCACGGCCCGCCGCAGGCGATCAGCCGCTGCGGCACCGTGACCCGACGCCGCGGCGGCACGAGCCGATCGAGCGCAGGATGAGCCAGAAGCTCGGTACCGCGGTCAACGGTGCGCTCGCCGGTGCCGTCCAGGATCAGGAGGTCGGGCCGGCCGGCGATCACCGTTTCGAGCGGCAGCCGCCCGGTGCCGTGCAGACCGAGCCGGGCGGCCGCGTTGCGCAGCCCGGCCGCGCGTATCGCCGCATCGACCAGCGTCCCCGTCCCCGTCGCGAAGCCGCGCCGCTGATAGTAGAGCGCGAGCGGCCCGGTCGCCTCGCCCTGCTCGCGCGACACCGCCATGCGGCGCTCGAACCCGGCGGTCAGGGCCGCACCCCGCTCCTGAGCGCCAATCGCAGCCGCCACCTGCGCGATCTGTTCCCGGATGTCGGCGACGCTTTCGGCCGGCGGCAGCTCCAGAACCCGATAGCCGAGCCGCTTCAGGAGGGCGCGCGTCGTGCGCCGGCCGAAGCGGGCGGCCAGCACGAGATCCGGACGCAGCGCCATCACCGCCTCCGCCGAAGCGCCCGTCAGCGGGAAGCGCGCCGCGGCCTCGGCGAAATAGGACATGGACGGATCGTGCGCATTGGGGCTGAGGGCGACGATCTGGTCCGGCCGCGCGAGCGCCAGCAGATACTGGTCGGTGCAGAGATTGATCGAGACGACCCGCCCCGGCACCGCCGCAGCGGCGGCACCCGATCCGGCCGCCAGGAGGAGCAGAGC
>CAZVAR010000086.1:0-16275 GCA_964625225.1 uncultured Alphaproteobacteria bacterium
CCGATCGAGCAGTCGATCGCGGCCTGGCGCGGCCTTGTCGCCGCGCGCGCCGCTTTCCGCAGCATCAAGGAGCTGCTCGCGCGCACGCCGCCGGTGGGCGACGGCATGTCGCTACCCCGGCCGGCCGGCCGGCTGACGGTCGAGGCGGTCGGGTTCGTGCCGGGCGGGGCGAGGGAGTATGTGCTGCGCGGCATCAGCTTCGGCCTCGAGCCGGGGGAGGCCCTCGGCCTCGTCGGCCCCTCGGCGGCCGGGAAGACGACCCTGGCACGGCTGCTGGTCGGGAGCTGGGCGCCGAGCATCGGGCATGTGCGTCTCGACGGCGCCGACGTGGCCGCATGGGAGGCGGTCGATCGCGGCCGCCATATCGGCTACCTGCCGCAGGATGTGGAGCTGTTCGAAGGCACGGTGCGGGACAATATCGCGCGCCTGCGCAATGCCGACGACGCCGAGGTCGTGGCCGCTGCCAAGCTTGCCGGTGTGCACGAGATGATCCTGCGGCTGCCGGACGGCTACGACACGCAGATCGGCGAGGGCGGAGTCAAGCTGTCCGGCGGCCAGCGCCAGCGCATCGCCCTGGCCCGCGCGGTATTCGGCGACCCGCGGCTGGTCGTGCTGGACGAACCGAACTCCAGCCTCGACAGCGAGGGTGAGCAGGCCCTGATGAATGCGGTCCGCAGTCTGAAGGAGCGGGGGACCACGGTGGTCATGATCGCCCACCGGCCGTCAATTCTGTCGCTGGTCGACAAGATTCTCGTGGTCCGCAACGGTCAGCTCGAGCTGTTCGGCCCGCGCGACGAGGTCATCGCCAAGATCACGCCGCTGCCCCGCTATGCCGGCGCGCCGGGAGGTCCGGCGCTGGCAAAGCAGACAGCCGGTGGGCCTCGCAGCGCCGGGCGGCCGCAGCCGGCCGGCAAGGAACAGGAAGAGGCACACGACGATTCGGCGACGATCACAGCGCTCGGCAGCGGGAAGCAGTAACCATGCGCGGCAACCTCCTCAGGCCCCTCCGGGGCCGTCCGCCCGGTCCGATGCTGGACGTGACGCCCGATCCCGCCAAGGAGGTCACGTTCAAAGCAATGGGGCTGCGCGGCATCTTTCTATTCGGACTCGCGCTGCTGTTCCTCTTCTTCGGCGGCTTCGGCACGTGGGCGGCGCTGGCTCCGCTCGAAACCGCGGCGATCGCTCCCGGTCACGTCGTCGTCGGGAGCAATGTGAAGGTGGTGCAGCACCTCGAGGGCGGCATCGTCGGCGACATCCTCGTCCGGGAGGGGAGCGTCGTCCGGCAGGGCGATCCGGTTGTCATCCTCGACGAAACGCAGCCCCGTGCGACGCTCGCCATGGTCACGAGCCGGGTTCGGCATGCGTTGGCCCGCGAAGCGCGACTGATCGCGGAACGTGACGGCCTTCCCGATATTCCGTTTCCGCAATGGCTGACGGACGCGGCGGCGGAGACCCCCGAGGTACCGGAGATCCTGGCCGCGCAGCGGCGGATTTTCGCGAGCCGCCGTGCCTCGGTCGAGAGTCAGACCGCGATCCTGAAGCAGCGGATCGCCCAGTATCGTGAGGAGATTGCCGGGCTCGAAGGGGAGATCGGGGCGGAGACCGAACAGTTGGGCCTGATCCAGCAGGAACTGAACGACGTCCAGTTCCTGATCAGCAAGGGGCTGGAGCGCCGGCCGCGGCTGCTGGCGCTGCAGCGGCAGTCGGCGGACATCGAGGGGAGCCGTGCCCGGAACCGGGCCGCCATCGCCCGCGCCCGTCAGGCCATCGGCGAAGCGGAGCTGCGGATTCTCGATCTCAGGACCAATCTCGACCGCGAGATCGCACAGGAACTCCGGGACGTACAGGCGGAAATCGCGGATCTCGAGCAACAGCGCCGCGCCGCCGAGGACGTCCTGACCCGGACCGTCATCCGGGCCCCGGCCTCCGGCAAGGTGGTCAATCTCAAGATCTTCACCGCCGGCGGGGTGATCGCGCCGCGCGAACCGCTCATGGAAATCGTCCCGCAGGACGACCAGCTCATTGTCGAGGCCCGGGTCAATCCGACCGACATCGACGTCGTCCGTGCCGGCCTGCGGGCGGAGGTCCGGCTCACCGCCTACACGACCCGGGCAACACCGAACCTGAAGGGCGTGATCGAGCACGTCTCGGCCGACCGGCTGGTCGACGAGCGAACCGGCGTGCCGTACTTCGCCGCCCGGGTCGTGTTCGCGCCGGAAGAGGCGAAGCAGCTCAATGACGTGGAGCTCTATCCGGGCATGCCGGCCGAGGTGATGATCGTTGCCGGGCAACGCACGCCATTGTCCTATCTGGTGCAGCCGCTGACCAGCAGCTTCCAGCGGGCGCTGCGGGAGGACTGATGCATGCGGTGGGACTCGCGGCTCCGCCACCTGCTGTACCCGGGAGCGCTGCTGCTCTGCTCGGTTGTCGCGGCCTGGCCGGCCGGCGCCGAACCCGAGGCGGCGCGGCCGCGTTTGGCGTTTCCGGTTGCCTGCACACCGGGTCAGGACTGCTGGATCTTCCAGTATTTCGACCACGATCCCGGCCGGGGCTGGCGCGACTATGCGTGCGGCCGCCGGAGCTATGACGGGCACACCGGGACGGACATCGCGCTGCGAGACGAGGCTGCGATCGCGGCCGGGATCCCGGTGCTGTCCGCTGCTGCCGGCACGGTCCGCGCCGTACGCGACGGGATGCCGGACCAGCTGTTCGGAGGGGATGCCGACGGCGAGGTACGCGGCCGCGAATGCGGCAACGGAGTCCTGATCGCCCATGACGGCGGTTGGGAGACCCAGTATTGCCATCTCCGTAAGGACAGCATTCGGGTCCAGCAAGGCGATCGGGTCACCGCAGGGGCCGTTCTCGGCGAGATCGGTCTGTCCGGCGCGACCGAGTTCCCCCACCTGGAGTTCCTCGTCCGCTACAAGGGAAGCCCGGTGGATCCGTTCGCCGGGACACGACCGGATCCGGCTTGCGGGCTTTCGCCCGGCCATCTCTGGAGCGAGGCCGCCCTAACCAAGGTCACGTACTCGCCGGTGGACATCCTGGCGGTCGGGTTCGCTCCAGGCGCACCGGACGCTGCGAGCGCCCATGCCGGGCGTCTCGGTGCGATGGTGCTGCCGGCCGACTCGCCGGCGCTGGTCGCCTGGGCGACCCTGGCGGCGGTGCGTGCCGGCGACGTGTTGAGCCTCCGGCTCGTTGCGCCGGACGGGGGTACGGTAGCGGAAAGCCGCAGCCAGATCGAGGCGGACAAGATCCGCTATTTCGCCTATGCCGGCCGGCGCGCCCGCGGCGCATGGCCAGCCGGTCGGTATCGCGCGCTGGTTCGGATCGAGCGCGTCGGCGGTGAACCGGGGCCGGTCGTGCGTGAGGCCACTGCGGTGTTGACGGTGAACTGACGTCGCCCGCTCGGGCGGACTTTGCCAAGGGGCGGCGGCTCGGGGCACAATCGGGAGAGAGGAAGTTCCCCGATCGAGAGGCGCGTCGAGATATGGATACCAAGGTCATCAGGTGCGAGGTCAGCGACCACGTCGCCGTCGTCGTAATGGACCGCCCGCCCGTCAACGCTCAGGACCGCCAGTTCCACGAGGAGATGATGGCGGTGTTCGATGCGATCAGCGACCGTGACGACGTGCGGGCCGCCGTCCTCACCGGCGCCGGCCGGACGTTCTCCGCCGGCGCCGATATCAAATCGCGCGCCGGCGTCGAGCGGGGGCCGGGCGATGTCTGGCAGCACAACCGGCGCGCCCGCGAGTGCTTCCACGCCGTGATGGAGTGCCGCAAACCGGTGATCGCGGCGATCAACGGACCCGCACTCGGCGCGGGCCTGGCGCTGGCGGCCTCCTGCGACATCCTGGTCGCGTCGGAGAATGCGGTGCTGGGTCTACCGGAGATCGATGTCGGGCTGCTCGGCGGCGGCCGCCATACGATGCGCCTGTTCGGCCATTCGCGGACCCGCCGCATGATGTTGACGGGCTATCGGGTACCGGGGCCGGAGCTGTACCGGCTCGGGGTTGTCGAAGCGTGCGTGCCGCCGGACCGGCTGATGGAAACCGCCCTCGACCTCGCCCGGGAGATCGCCGGCAAGAGCCCGATCGCGACCCAGCTCGCCAAGCACGCCCTCAACACGATCGAGGAAATGAGTCTGCGAGACGGCTATCGCTTCGAACAGAACATGACGGTCGAGCTTGGAAAGTACGAGGATTCCAAAGAGGCGATGCGCGCCTTCGTCGAGAAGCGGCCCCCCGTCTTCCGAGGGCGCTGAGCCCGGCCGGTGTTCTTTCTGCTCTCGAAGCTGTTCTGGATCATCGCGCAGCCGCTCGCGCTGCTGACACTACTGTTCGCGCTCGGGGTCATGCTGCTGTGGCTTCGACGCCCGCGCGCCGGCCGCCTGGTCGTCACGGCGGCGACCATCCTGCTGGCCGGGCTCAGCATGCTTCCTGTCGGCGACTGGGCCATCGCGCCCCTGGAGCGCCGTTTCCCCGTCTATGCCGACGACGGCGCTCCGGTTCACGGCATCATCGTGCTGGGCGGCGGCATCGATCTGTTCGCGACGCGGTCATCCGGCGTCTTTGCGCTGAACGACGCGGCGGAACGGCTGACCGCGATGACCGCCCTTGCGCGGCGCTACCCCGAGGCCCGGATCATTTTCACAGGCGGATCGGGCAGCCTCTTCTTTCAGGACGCCCGGGAGGCCGACCGCGTCCCGGATTTCCTGCGGGAGCAGGGCATCGATCCGGCGCGGGTCGTCATCGAACGCGCGTCGCGCAATACCTGGGAGAACGCCGTCTTCACCCGCCGTCTGGGCGGAGGCGCGCCCGGTGAGCGCTGGCTGCTGGTGACCTCCGCCTTCCATATGGCGCGTTCCGTCGGCTGCTTCCGTCGGGTGGGCGCCGAGATCGTCCCCTATCCGGTCGATTTCCGGGTCGGGACGCCGCGGGCGGACCTGGCCGGCAATCTGCAGCGACTCAGCCTGGCGATCCGCGAGTGGATCGGGCTGGCCGCGTACCGGTTGACCGGGCGCACGGACGCGCTGTTTCCCGCACCTGCCTGAAGGGCTGCGGCGGGTCGGCATTTATCCACCCGCCTGGCGATTGCCTCGCAGGGCCGGCATGTGGCAGAAGAAGTGTCATCGGGGCGCTTTGTTCGACAAACGGGAGACATGAAGCCGGTTGCCGCGTCACGACGCGTGTTTGCCGTCGCCGCGGTCGCTGCCGCGGCGCTTTTCACCGTGCCGACGGGGCACGCGGCCGATCGGTCCGACTTCGAGCGATGGCTCGCCGAGTTTCGCGTCGAAGCCGGCCGGGCCGGCATCACCCCGGCGACGATCACTGCCGCCCTATCGGACCTCCGGCCGATACCGCGGGTGGTGGCACTGGACCGCCGCCAGCCGGAGACCCGATTGACGCTGTCACAATACCTCGATCGGGTGGTGACACCGGAACGTGTCCGCAAGGGCCGGCTCCTCATGCAGGAGCATCGGGAACTTCTGCAAAGGATCGGACGCGAGTACGGCGTTCAGCCGCGCTTCATCGTCGCGTTGTGGGGCATCGAATCCGATTTCGGCCGGCTGACAGGAGGCTTTCCGGTGGTCGGTGCGCTGGCGACGCTGGCCCATGACGGGCGACGCCGCGACTTCTTCCGGGGCGAGCTGCTGCACGCGCTCCGCATCATCGACGAAGGCCATATCCCGGTGAGCCGGATGACCGGTTCGTGGGCCGGCGCCATGGGACAGAACCAGTTCATGCCGTCAAGCTTCCGGAGCTATGCGGTCGACCATGACGGCGACGGACGCCGCGACATCTGGGGCACGCAGGCGGACGTATTCGCCTCGACCGCGAACTATCTGGCACGCTCGGGTTGGCGGGATGACCTGACCTGGGGGAGGGCGGTGCGCCTTCCCCCCGGGTTCGACCGTCGCCTCGCGAAGCTGAGCGAGAAGCGGCCGTTGTCGGCCTGGGCGGCGCTCGGCGTCCGCGCCGCGGACGGCGGACCGCTGCCTGGGCGCGACGTGTCCGCATCGATCCTGACCTTCGGCGACCGCGGCCCCGCCTTCGCCGTCTACCAGAATTTCAGAGTCTTGCTGCGATGGAACCGGTCCAACCTGTTCGCGGTGGCCGTCGGCACGCTGTCCGACGCCATCGCGGGCGGCTGACGGCCGTGCGGTCAATCAAGAAGACGCGCTGACGGAGGGTTGAGCGACATGACGACGGGTTGGGGACCGCTTGCCTGGACGGCCCTGCTGCCACTCCTGATCGGGCTCGCCGCCTGCGGTTCGTCGAGCAGCCACACGGGCCGGAGCCATCCGACGACCGCCGCGGCCCCCGGCGGTTACGCGAGCGGTCCGACCACCCAGGAGCGCGGTTCCTACAAGGTCGGCCGGCCCTACCAGGTCGCCGGCCTCTGGTACCACCCGCGCGAGGATTTCGGTTATGTCGAGACCGGGATCGCCTCCTGGTACGGCGCCGATTTTCACGGCCGGCGGACCGCCAACGGGGAGATCTACGACATGGGGGCGCTGACGGCGGCCCACCGCACGCTGCAGATGCCGAGCGTCGCCCGCGTCACCAACCTCGCCAACGGCCGCTCGGTGGTGGTCCGGATCAACGATCGCGGACCGTTCGCGCCGGGACGGATCATCGACCTGTCCTATCGTGCAGCTCAGCTTCTCGACTTCGTCAAGCAGGGAACGACGCCGGTCCGGGTCGAAGTGCTGCCGGACGAGAGCCGTCGCATCGCCGAGCTTGCCAGGAATGGCGCCGACACGGCCCGCCTCAACGAATTCATGGCCCGGCGCCATCGTCCGCAGCCGGTGCAGACGGTCAGCTACGACGTCCCGGTGCAGCCGGCCACGCTCTTTGTCCAGGCCGGGGCCTTCGCGATGCGCGACAATGCCGAGCGGCTGAGCGCGGAACTGCTGCGGTTCGGCCAGACCAGGGTCGACGCTACGGCCGTGAACGGGCGCACCCTCTACCGCGTCCGGGTCGGGCCGCTCGGGAGCGTCGAGGCGGCGCAGGCCATGCTGTCGAACCTGACCGCGAGCGGCTATCCGCTCGCGCAAGTCGTCGTGGAATAGGGCGCAACGCGCGCCAGATAGAACCGGCGCGATCGCAGGCCGGGGAAGGATGTGTCTTTGACAATGCGTTCCGTACGTTTCGACGCGCCGGCGGGACGGCCGGTTCGCCGGGTGCTGGCAGGGATCATGGCGGTCCTGCTATGGGTCGCCGCCGGCGTGGCGGGTGCAGCGCCGCAGATGGACACACCTGCCAAGCACGCACTCCTGGTCGATATGAAAACCGGGACGGTCCTGCTCGAGAAGGCCGCCGACGTGCCGATGCCGCCGGCCTCGATGAGCAAGCTGATGACCACCTACATGCTGTTCGAGCGCCTCAAGCAGGGCCGGCTGTCGCTGGACGATACCTTCCCGGTCAGCGAGAACGCCTGGCGCAAGGGCGGCTCGAAGATGTTCGTCGAAGTCAACAGCCGGGTTTCCGTCGAGGATCTGATCCGTGGCATCGTTGTCCAGTCGGGTAACGATGCCTGTATCGTCGTGGCGGAGGCTCTCGCCGGGTCGGAGGCGGCGTTTGCCGAGCAGATGACGCGCCGGGCGCGCGAGCTCGGACTGACCAACAGCGTGTTCCGGAACGCAACCGGTTGGCCTGATCCCGGCCACTACATGACGGCGCACGATCTCGCTCGGCTCGCCGAGCGGATGATCAGGGATTTCCCCGAATACTACAAATATTACAGCGAAACCGAATTTACCTATAATGGGATCAAGCAAGGCAACCGTAACCCGCTCCTATACAAGAATATGGGGGCGGACGGGCTGAAGACCGGCCACACCGAAGAGTCGGGATACGGCCTGACCGCGTCGGTCGAGCGCGACGGCCGCAGGCTTATCCTGGTGATCAACGGGCTGAGCAGTACCAACGAGCGCTCGCGCGAGGCGGAGCGGCTCATCGAGTGGGGCTTCCGCGAGTTCGGCGCCTACGACCTGTTCGCGGCTGGCGAAACGGTCGATACGGCCGAGGTCTGGCTGGGCGAGGCCGCAACGGTGCCGCTGGTGCTCGAGGAGGATCTCGCCGTCACGCTGGACCGGCAGGCACGCCGGGACATGAAAGTCTCCGTCCAGTACGAGGGTCCCGTTGCGGCGCCGATCCGCAAAGGGCAGCGCATCGCGACCCTGGTCGTCACGGCGCCCGATTCCGAGCCGGTGGAGCGGCCGCTGCTCGCGGGGGCCGATGTCGAGCGGCGCGGTCTGTTCGGACGGATCGGCGCTGCGATCGGCTATTTTCTCTGGGGGGCCGGGTGACGCAGACCGCCGCCCGGGGTCGCTTCGTTACCTTCGAGGGCAGCGAGGGTGCGGGCAAGTCGACACAGGTCCGGATGCTGGTCGACGCACTGACCAACGCCGGTACCGCCGCCATCGCGACGCGTGAGCCCGGCGGGTCGCCGGCCGCGGAGGAGGTCCGGGCACTGCTGGTCGCCGGTGGGGCCGACCGCTGGGATCCGATCGCCGAGACGCTGCTGCACTTTGCGGCTCGCCGCGAGCACTTGCGGACCACCATCAGGCCGGCGCGGGCGCGAGGGATCTGGGTTGTGTGCGACCGCTTTGCGGATTCGACCATGGCCTATCAGCATTATGGCCAGGGGGTACCGCGAGATGCGGTCGAGGCGCTGCGCGCCCTGGTGGTCGGCGCGGACGACGAGCCCGAGCTGACGATCGTGCTGAATCTGCCGCCAGAGGCGGGGCTCGCGCGTGCCGCGAGACGAGCCGAAGCTGAGGCACGCTACGAGGCGATGGGACTAGCCTTTCACCGCCGGGTTCACGCCGGCTTTCTGGAAATCGCCGCGGCGCATCCCGAGCGCTGCGCCGTCCTGGACGCCACCGGCGAGCCGGCGGCGGTCCATGCCGCGGTGCGCACGCTGGTCCGGGAGCGGCTGGGAGCGAGGCTGTGAAGCGCGGGGCCGCGGACGAGGAGGACAGCGCGGAGCAGATCGGTCCGCGCTGGACGGCCGATCTCGTCGGCCACGCGGACGCGGAACGAATGCTGCTGGAGGCCTACGCCTCCGGTCGCATGCATCATACCTGGCTGATTGCCGGACCGCGCGGCATCGGCAAGGCGACCCTGGCGTTCCGCTTCGCGCGATTCCTGCTGTCCGGAGGGCAGGGCGGTTCTCTCCGCGTCGATCCGAGCGATCCGCTGTTCCGACGGGTCGGCGCCGGCTCGCATCTCGACCTGCTGACGATCGAGCGGGGGATGGGTAAGGGGAGCGCGCGCCGCTCGGAAATCGTGGTCGACGACGCGCGCCGGATCAGCGGCTTCCTCCGGCAAACGCCCGGGGAAGGGGGATGGCGCGTCGTCATCGTCGACAGTGCCGACGAGATGAACGCGAACGCCGCCAACGCGCTGCTGAAGCTGCTGGAAGAACCGCCGCCCCGCAGCCTGCTGCTGCTCGTCAGCCACAATCCGGGGCGGCTTCTGCCGACGATCCGCTCACGCTGCCGCCGGCTGACGCTGCGGCCGCTGACGATGGGGGAGACGGCGGCGGTCACCCGCGCGCAGGCGCCGGATCTCGATCCGGACACGGTCGAAGTCCTGGCTCGGCTATCGGAAGGCAGCCCGGGTGTCGCGTTGACGCTGGCCCGGCAGGGGGGCGCCGACCTGTTCCGGGCCATGGTCGAGCTGCTGGGGACCCTGCCTACGCTCGACGGCGCGGCCCTGCACGGTCTCGTCGAGCGGTTCGCGCCGAGCGGATCCGACCCGGGCTTCGACGCTTTCACCGGCCTGCTGTTGTGGTGGCTGGCCCGCCTGGTCCGGGTCGCAGCAGCGCCGGAGGCGGCGCTGGATCAAGAAATCATCGCCGGCGAGGCGCGGACGCTGCGCCGGCTCGCGTCGGCGGCCCCGCTTGATCGCTGGTGCGAGGTATGGGAGAAGGTCGGTCGTCTGGTCGCCCAGGCCGATGCGAAGAACCTCGACCGCCGCCAGGTGGTTCTAGACGTGTTCCTGTGCATTCAGGCCGCGCTTCGGCCCGCCGGCAGGGTGGCGGCCTGAGCGCCCTCCAGGATAGCGGGGAGGGGCGGCCGGAACCCCGAGTCGAGCGCGCCAGGAGAGCGGAGATGGCCGACAGAAGGCCGTTCTACATCACGACGCCGATCTATTATGTGAACGATGACCCACACATCGGCCACGCCTACACCACGCTGGCGTGCGACGTGCTGGCGCGCTTCAAGCGCCTCGACGGGTACGACGTCCGATTCCTGACCGGCACCGACGAGCATGGTCAGAAGGTGGAGAAGGCGGCGCGTGCGGCGGGCACCGACCCGAAGAGCTTCACCGATCGAGTCTCCCAGAATTTCAGGGCGTTGGCGAAGGCGATGAACTTCTCCAACGACGATTTCATTCGCACCACCGAACCGCGCCACATCGCCGCGGCGCAGGCGCTGTGGCAGCGGCTGGTCGAGCGGGGCGAGATCTATCTGGGCACCTATGCGGGCTGGTACGCGGTGCGCGACGAGGCGTTCTACGCGGAGAGCGAACTGACGCTTGGACCGGACGGGCAGCGCCGGGCGCCGAGCGGCGCCGAAGTCGAATGGGTCGAGGAGCCGAGCTACTTCTTCCGTCTGTCGGCGTGGCAGGACCGCCTGCTGCAGCTCTACGAGGAGCGCCCGGACTTCATCGCGCCGGCGAGCCGACGCAACGAGGTGATCAGCTTCGTGCGCAGCGGCCTGCAGGACCTGTCCGTGTCGCGGACGAGCTTCGACTGGGGCGTGCCGGTCCCGGGCGACCCGAAGCACGTCATGTATGTCTGGCTGGACGCCCTGACGAACTACATCACGGCCGTGGGCTATCCGGACACGGAAAGCGAAGATTTTACTACGTATTGGCCGGCCGATCTTCACATGGTCGGCAAAGACATACTGCGCTTTCACGCGGTCTACTGGCCTGCCTTTCTGATCGCCGCGGGAATCGAGCCGCCCAAGCGGGTCTTCGCGCATGGCTGGTGGACGAACGAGGGCCAGAAGATCTCGAAGTCGCTCGGCAACGTCATCAGCCCGTATGCGCTGGTGGAACGTTACGGTCTCGACCAAGTGCGCTATTTCCTGCTGCGCGAGGTGCCGTTCGGCAATGACGGCGACTTCTCGCACCGATCGATGGTCACGCGGATCAACACCGAACTGGCCAACGACTACGGAAATCTGTGCCAGCGCGTGCTGTCGATGATCGCGCGGAGCTGCGATGCACGGGTGCCGCGGCCGGGTCAGCTGGTCGCCGAGGACGAGGCGCTGCTGCACGCCGCCCGCGGCCTGCTGACCGAGCTGCGCGGACACATGGACGTCCAGGCCTTCCACGAGGCATTGGAGGCGATCTGGGTCGTGGTGCGGGCCGCCAATGTCTATGTAGACCGGCAGGCTCCCTGGGCGTTGCGCAAGACCGATCCCGCACGAATGGAGACCGTGCTGTACGTGCTGGCCGAAGCGATCCGGCATTTGGCGATCTATACGCAACCCTTCATGCCGGACGCGTCCGCGCGCATTCTCGACCAGCTTGCCGTCCCGGCGACGGCACGGAGCTTCGCGGCGCTCGGTGAAAGCGGGGCGCTGGTGCCCGGCAATCCGTTGCCCACGCCGACCGGGGTGTTTCCCCGCTATGCCGCTGACGCAGAGGCGGCCCGCTGATGCTGGTGGACAGCCATTGTCATCTCGACTTCGAGGACTATCGGGACGACCTCGATGCGGTGATCGCGCGCGCCCGGGCCGCCGGCGTGCGGCTGATGGTGACGATCTGTACCCGCATCAGCAGGCTCGCCGAGACCCTCGCGATCGTCGAGCGTTACCCGGAAGTCTACTGTGCCGCGGGTATTCATCCGCACCATGTGGCGGAGGAGGGGGTGCCGACCGTGGAGCGTCTGGTAGAGATCACGGCGCACCCCAAGGTCGTCGGGATCGGCGAGACCGGGCTGGATTACTTCTACGACCGCAGTCCCCGGGACATGCAGCGCGAGTCCTTCCGGGTGCATATCGAGGCGGCGCGGCGGACGGGGCTGCCCTTCATCATTCACACCCGCGACGCCGACGCCGACATGATCGCGATGCTGCGCGACGCCTGCGCCGACCGTGCGGTGCCGGGACTGCTGCATTGCTTCAGCTCCGGCCGCGAGCTCGCCGAGACGGCCATCGGTCTCGGTCTCTATGTTTCGGCCTCGGGAATCGCGACGTTCCGCAACGCCGAGGCCATTCGGGAGGTGCTGCGCGATCTTCCGGCCGATCGCCTCCTGGTCGAGACCGACGCACCGTTCCTCGCACCCGTGCCGAAGCGCGGCAAGCGGAACGAGCCGGCGTTCGTGACCCACACCGCTGCGGCTCTCGCGGCGTTGCGTGGGGTTTCCGAAACGGAGTTCGCGCGGCAGACGACCGACAACTTCTTCCGGCTGTTCCGCAAGGTGCCGAGGCCGGCCGCCGCATGCGCGTGACGATACCCGGCTGCGGCCCTGGATCGAGCGCGTGCGGCCCGAGCGCGCCGCACTGCCCCACATGAACCGCATGCCGGACCCGACCCACGGCTCCAACGGCGACGACACGCGCCGATCAGCGACATCGGTCGTCGCCTCCACGGTGCGCATCCCGATTGTGTGTCCGGTACGGGACCGGCCTCCGGCTTCGCGGTTCCGATCCCTCCCGGCATCGCGCCCGCCTTATGCGGCACGCGCTCGATGCGGGCGCGCGCGGCATGCGGGGTGCGACGGGTCCATCGGTGGGATCCCGCCACACTTATCGCGTGGGCGGCGGGAAGAGATCCTTCATGTCCTCCGGCATCTGGGCCCGGACGTTCTCGATCTGACCGGGAGCCACATTGTCGCTGATGACCTTGCAAACCGCGCGCAGGACCGCGGCCGCCCGCTCGGCTTCGAGACCGAGCGCCCGACCGATTTCGGTCTCGATGGCATCGGCCGTCACCGCTCGGTTGGGTCCGTCGAGGCACTGTTCAAGCCCGGGCTGCAGTCGCGATGGCAGTTGCGCCATGAGATCCCGAGCTTCGTGGGGGGTCAGGCGGCGACAAAGCATGCAGGTCGCCAGCAGCAAGGCCTGTTCCGATTTTTCACGATCCAGCCCGGTGGCGCTGGCAACAGCCGCGAGGAAGCGACCGCACGTGGCGTCGGCCCGCGCCTTGGCGCGTACCAGCGCGCGGGCACGACCGACGGCCTGACCCTCCGCGCGCGCCGGAGATGTCGGGTGCAGCGTTCCGGCAGGTTTGTGCGGTGCCTCGACCTCGAGCTGGGCGGTGACGATCGAGCGCAGATCCTCCAGTCCGACCGAGCCGTCCACCACCAGGTCGTCGAAGGTGACGAGCCCGACCGGCCGCCCGTTTTCGGTAATAGGAATGCGACGAACGGCATGCTCGCGCATCAGACGGACCACCTCATCGAGATCCGCGCCGATGTCGCAGGTGACCACCCCTTCGGACATAACCTCGCTCAACGGCGTCGTTTTCGGGTCCAGGTCGCCTCCGAGAACGCCAAGGGCGAGATCACGGTCGGTGAGAATGCCAGCCAGACCTTGCGGCTGGCTCACCAGTATCGCGCCGATATGGTTGTCAGCCATTGCCCGCGCCGCCTGGTACGTCGTGGCCTGTCGGCCGAGAATGACCATCCGCGTCCTGCGGAAACGATCGAGAGACATGTCACCCTCCGCACGTTGGCAGGTACACACAGGACGAATTAACGGGATCACCCGAGCATTGTCGGCTTCTGAAAGGAATGTAGGGCGGCTTCTTGAGGGTCAACAACGCCTACCGCCGTCGGCACGCGCCGCGATATCCCGCCTGCCTCCCGGGGACGCGGTCCCAGGCGACCGCGGCGGGGAGGGTGTCCGGCCTTCCGCGGACCCCTTGGCGCGTCACCACTCGGCCCACGAGACGACGCGATGAAGGGCTTCCCGATAGGCGTGACTTTTGTGCGGATCGTGCGTGCGCATAAGGCTGCACGTCTGGGCAGCAGATCCCGTACTACCCGTTGTTCCTCCGACATGTCGAGATCGGCGATGAACGTATTGATGACACACGCCGGATGGCTTCCGCCGCCCGAGAACGCCCAACCGCGTTCCCTGCTGTCGCCGATCTGCCGATCGCCGGGGTTCGCGCGGCAGATGACCGCCAGGGTCTTCCGGCTGTTCCGCAAGGCGCCGAGGCCGGCCGCCGCATGCGCGTGACGATACTCGGCTGCGGCGGCTCCGGGGGCGTGCCGCTGATCACCGGCTATTGGGGCCGCTGCGACCCCGCCGACCCCCGGAATGCGCGCCGCCGACCCTCGATCCTGGTGGAACAGGATGGGCTCAGCATTCTGGTCGATACCGGACCCGATCTCCGTGCACAGATGCTGGACGCCGGGTACCGGGCACTCGACGCGGTGCTCTATACCCATGCACATGCCGATCACGTGCACGGGATCGACGATCTGCGGGCCGTGAATCATGAAATGGGCCGTGCAATCCCGGCCTACGCGACCGAGGAGACGCTGCGCGAGATCGCTCGCCGTTTCGAATACGTCTTCCGGCCGCTGCCGGAAGGCAGCAGCTTCTACCGGCCATGGCTCGATCCGATTGCGATCGACGGCCCGTTCCGGATCGGCGCCGGACCGGAGATCGTGCCGTTCCGGCAAGATCACGGCTCCTGCGTGTCGACCGGCTACCGCTTTGGCCCGATCGCATATTCGACCGACGTGGTGGATCTGCATGAGGCAGCCTTTGCCGCGCTGTCGGGCGTGCGCGTCTGGATCGTCGACTGTCTGCGACTGGAGCCGCATCCGAGCCATGCGCATCTCGAACGGACGCTGGCCTGGATCGAGCGCGTGCGGCCCGAGCGCGCAGTGCTGACCCACATGAACCATATGCTGGACTACGCGGAGCTGGCGGCCCGGCTGCCGCCGGGCGTCGAGCCCGCCTATGACGGCCTGGTGATCGAGATCGAGACATGACCATCGCCGGCCAGCAATGATTTCCCATAACGTTTATTATGCGACTTTCAAGGACACGCCTGTGACCGAACCGCCCGGCCCGACGAAGTCCTCCTCCTCCTCCTCCACCTCCGCGGCCGCCTCCGCGCTCGACCGGCTGCTCGCCATCATGCGGCGGCTGCGCGATCCGGTCGCCGGCTGCCCCTGGGACATCGAGCAGACCTTCGAGACGATCGCGCCCTACACGATCGAGGAAGCTTACGAGGTCGCCGACGCGATCGCCGAGGCGGACATGGCGGCGCTGCGCGAGGAACTCGGCGACCTTCTGCTGCAGGTCGTCTATCACGCGCAGATGGCGTCGGAGGCCGGAGCGTTCGACTTCGCGGCGGTCGCCGCCGGCATCGCGGACAAGATGGTCGCACGGCATCCGCACGTGTTCGGCGGCACCGAGATCGACGATGCCACCGCGCAACGGAACGCCTGGGAGGCGCAGAAGGATGCGGAGCGCCGGCGCAAGGCCGAGGCGGCCGGACGACGGCCGAGCGCGCTGGACAATGTTCCCTCCGCTCTGCCGGCGCTGACGCGCGCGGAGAAGCTCCAGAAGCGCGCCGCCCGCGTCGGCTTCGACTGGTCCGAAGCCGCGCACGTCGTCGACAAGATCCTTGAAGAAGTCTCAGAGCTGCGGGCCGAAATCGCGAGCGGCGCCGCTCCCGACCGGCTCGAAGACGAAGTGGGCGATCTCCTGTTCGCCGTCGCGAACCTCGCGCGCCATCTGAACGTCGATCCGGAAGCCGCTCTGCGCCGGGCGAACCGGAAGTTCGAACGGCGCTTCCGGCGGGTCGAGACACTGCTGGCCGGGGCGGGCCGGACCCCGGGCGAAAGCTCTCTCGACGAGTTGGAAGCCCTTTGGCAGCAGGCGAAGCGCGAGGAACGCCGCTCCTGAACGCGGCCGCGGGGTGCGCCGCCGGCCGCTATTTGTTCATCAGAAGATGAATGAGGCTGGAGGTATCCCAGCGGCCGCCGCCGCGCTCCTCGACATGAGCATAGAACTGATCCACCAGTGCCGTGACCGGCAGCCTGGCTCCGTTGCGCTTGGCCTCTTCCAGGCAGATCGCAAGATCCTTCCGCATCCACTTGACGGCAAAGCCGAAATCGAACTTCCCTTCGATCATGGTACGGCCGCGGTTCTCCATCTGCCACGACTGCGCCGCACCTTTGGAGATGACGTCGATGACCTTGTTGACGTCGAGCCCGGCGCGCAGGCCGAAATTGAGCCCTTCGGAGAGCGCTTGCACCAAGCCCGCGATGCAGATCTGGTTC
>CAZVAR010000087.1:0-16085 GCA_964625225.1 uncultured Alphaproteobacteria bacterium
AGTGCCCGGACCTGACCCTGCGTTCGACCTTCATCGTCGGCTTTCCCGGCGAGACCGAGGAGGACTTCGCCTTCCTGCTGGACTGGCTCGAAGAGGCCCGCCTCGACCGCGTCGGCTGCTTCACCTTCGAGCCGGTCGCCGGTGCCGCCGCCAACGACCTGCCCGATCCCGTGCCGGAGCCGGTCAAGGAGGAGCGCTGGGAGCGCCTCATGGCGGTGCAGCAGCGCATCAGCGCGGAGCGGCTGCGGGAGAAGGTCGGTCGGACGATCGAGGTGATCGTGGATTCCGTGGAGAGCCGCGGCAAGGCGATCGGCCGCTCCAAGGGCGACGCCCCGGAAATCGACGGCACGGTGGTCATCCGCAATGCGGCCGGCCTGAAGCCCGGCGACATCGTGCCGGTCACGATCACCAAGGCCGGCGACTACGACCTCTGGGGGCGGGCGGAGAAGGCCTCCGGCCGCACGACCGCCGCCGCGGCTGTGGGATAAGGGCGGCTGCGCTCCGGCTGTCCGGCGCCCGCATCGGGTGGATCGGCAGTTGGCCTGCGGCACGCCTTCCTCTACGCTTCCCGATATACCGGAGCCTGGGGAGCGACATGCGTATCGTCCGGATCGCCGCCTATCGGGTCGATCTGCCGCTCGAGGAGGGCAGCTATGCCTGGTCCGAGGGCAAGGCCGTCACCTCCTTCGACAGTACGATCCTGCGGATCGACACGGATGCCGGCATTACCGGCTGGGCCGAGGTCTGCCCGCTTGGACCGGTCTATCTGCCGGCCTATGCGGCGGGGGCACGCACCGGGATCGCCGAGCTTGCGCCGCAGCTCATCGGCCAGGACCCGCGCGAGATCGGCCGCATCAACCGCCTGATGGACTATGCCCTCAAGGGGCATCCCTATGTGAAGAGCCCGTTCGACATCGCCTGCTGGGACATTCTCGGCAAGGCGGCCGGGCTTCCGCTCTGCACATTGCTGGGCGGACGATTCGGGCCCGATTTCCCGGTCTACCGCTCGATCTCGCAGGACACGCCGGAGCGCATGGCCGACCGCATCGCGGCGCACCGGGAGGAGGGGTTCCACGCCTTCCAGCTCAAAGTCGGCTCGACGCCGGAGGAGGACATCGCCCGCATCCGGCTGGCGCGCGCGACGGCGCCCGGTGATCTCATCGTCGCCGACGCCAACACCGGCTGGCTCGGTCACGAGGCGCTGCGGGTCGCGCGCGCGGTCCGCGACCTCGACGTCGCGATCGAGCAGCCCTGCCTTGCCTACGAGGAGTGCCTGCGGGTCCGGCGGCACACCGATCTGCCCTTCGTGCTCGACGAGTGCATCGACGGGGTGGATGCCCTCGTCCGTGCGCATGCCGACGGCGCCATGGACGTGGTCAACATCAAGATCGGCAAAGTCGGCGGGCTGACCAAGGCAAAGCAGCTCCGCGATCTCTGCGTCTCGCTGGGCATCGGCCTCACCATTGAGGACATGCCGGGCGGCGACATCACGGGCGCCGCCATCCTGCATCTCGCCCACTCCACCCCGGAGCGGTTCCGCTTTTCGGTGACCTCGTCCTATCTGAAGGTCACCCGGAGCATCGCCAAAGGCGGTCCGGAGGTGGTGCGCGGCCGCACCGCCGCGAATCGGGGCCCGGGCCTCGGCGTCGAGCCGCGGCCCGAGGTGCTGGGCGCGCCGATCTTCGAGACCGGCTGAGCCGAGGTCCGGCCGCCGGCCGCTCGCGGCGACCGTCGCTGCTGCCCGCGCTCAGACGTGCGGCAGCACCCGCTCCGCCGCCAGACGCATCGCCCGCTCGCAATGCGCGGGATCGATGCCGCCGATGTTGAACCAGAGGGCGAACTCGGTGATGCCGAAGCGGTCTTTCAGCGTCCGCAGCTTGTCGATGCACGTGTCGGGATCGTCGGCGATCGCCGCGCCGTACTGGTGCAGCTTGTCGAAGCTGAGATAGCCCAGCTCGCGTGTGCGCCGCCCCTCGGTCATGGTGAGTTCGTAGCCTTCCACGACGCCACCCTGCGGCGCCCCGGCGAGCTGGTTGGCGCTGACCTTCGCGTAGAACCATTCGACGTGCGGCGCATAGATCTCGCGTGCCCGCGCGCCGCTCTCGTCGACGAAGAAGGGCACCAGGATCATGCGCTCGGCCGCCTTCGGGTCGCGGCCCTGCGCCGCACACAGCGCCTCGTAATGCTGGACGTTCTCCTCCAGCGCCTCCATCCAGCGCTCGCGGTAGGTGCGGTAGGTGAACGGCGTCGCGAACTGGAGATTCCAGCCGCCGCGCGCCGCCTGGTCGAAGCTCTCGGGCGAAACCGTGGCCTGGTACACCGGCGGATGCGGCTGCTGCACCGGCTTCGGTAGCACCTCGACCGCCTCCGGGACCGTCCAAAACGTGCCGCGGTGGGCGACGCGCTCCTGGGTCCATGCCTTGAGGACGATGTCGAGGCCCTCGTTGAACATGGCCCGGCTACGCTCCATCGGCAGCCCGAGACCGATGAACTCGTGCGGCTGGTAGGCGCGGCCGACGCCGAAGTCGAGGCGGCCGTGCGACAGCACGTCGATCAGCGCGAAGTCGGAGGCGGTGCGCAGCGGGTGGTTGAACGGGATCACGACCACGGCGGTGCCGATCCGGACCCGCTTCGTGCGCTGCGCGATGGCCGCGGCATACACCTGCGTCGAGGTCACCACGCCATAAGTCGAGAACAGATGTTCGGCGATCCAGATCTTGTCGTAGCCGAGATTTTCGGCCAGCTCGAACAGCTTGAGATCGGCATCGAAGGCTTCGACCCGCTGCGTCTGATCGGGGATCTGGCTCAGGCTGAAGACGCCCCATTTCATCGGCGATACCTCCTTCGTGGCGGGCACTGCGGAACCGGCGAGCGCCCTGGCCGCTTTCTTTGGTCGGGGATTACGACATTGAACGGGATCGGAGACAATGCAGGACCGAAAACGAGGCGACGATCGGCGCCCGGCCGCGGGCAAGGAGCAGGTCAAGGACGATGTGGCACGCGCGCGGCAGCAACAGCATACCGGCAACCACGAGCGGCACGAGCGCGAAACGCCACAGCCCTACGGCGCCGATACCTATGGCGGCACCCGCGCCGGGGCCGAGAACGTGGAGCCGGGAGGGGACCGCGACCGGCGCTAGGCGCGGCGGCGTGCTGCTGTTGGCGGCGCTGTTCTCGATGGCGGCACCGGCGCCGGCATGCCTCTCCGAATTGCATGACCCGGCTCGGTCACCCCTGGCGCCTTATCGGTTTTCGGCACCGCCGACGCACCCGACGGACCGGGTCCCCATGCAGAACTATCGTTCGGACTTGGAGGGCCGCCGGTTCCAGCTCGAGCGCAGGGGTGATCCGATGAATCTGCGTCAGCAGGAGGAGCTGCGCGACCTGCGCCACGAGCTGAACCGGATGGACCGGCTGACCGGCCAGTAGGGCGCTCGCCGCTCACGCGACGGTCAGCACGATCTTGCCCAGATGGCGGTTGGCGCGCATGTACGCCTGCGCCTGATCCGCTTCCTCCAGCGGAAAGCTGCGTTGGATCACCGGCTGCAGCCGGCCGTCGGCGAATCCGGGATAGAGGTCGTCCAGGAACCGGCGCACGATCTCGACATGCTCCTCGACGGTGCGGGTCCGGAAGGTCACGCCGATCAGCCGAAGCCGCTTGCGCGCCAGCTCGTCCAGGTTGATCTCGCCCCGCATGCCGCCGAGCCGCCCGACGCTGACGATTCGGCCCAGGATGGCCGCGGCGTCGACGTTCTGCCCGATGACCGGACCGCCGACATGGTCGACAATCACGTCCACGCCGCGGCCGCCGGTCGCATCGCGCACCGCCGCCACGAAGTCCGGGCGCGCTGCGTCCAGTAGAACGGTGGCCCCATGGTCGCGCAGCGCCTCGAGCTTCTCCGGCGAAGTCGAGCTGGCGATCACCGTGCCGGCCCCCTTCGCCCGGGCTATCTGCAGCGCGGCGAGACCGGCGCCGGACGAGGCCGCGTTGACCAGGATCGCCCCGCCCGGTTCGAGGGCGCCGTTGGTCACCACCGCATCGTGCGCGGTGAGGAACACGACCGGGCAGGCCGCGGCCTGCTCCCAGGTGAACCCGTCAGGTACCGGCATCGCGACGCCCGCGTTGGCGACGGCATATTCGGCATAGCCGCCGGGGCCCATCGACATCACCCGGTCGCCGGCCTTCCATGCGGTGACGCCTTGGCCGACCGCCACGACTTCCCCGGCGAACTCCAGCCCCGCAACCGGCAGCGCGGCTGCACCCGCGGCACCGTAGTGCGAGGCTGCCCGGGCTAGATCGGCCCGGTTCAGCGAGGTCGCGCGGACCCGCACCAGGATCTGCTCTGGCCCCGGTTCCGGGACCGGCACGTCGTCCCGGAACTCCAGCGCCCGCTTGCCTTGTTTCTCGACGATCACGATTGCGCGCATCGACCTTCTCCTGCCGCTGCTGTTCGGGGCGGCAGTGTAGCGACGGCACGGTCCCGAAGCAGCGCGGATGTTCGGCCGTGCGACGAGAGCCGCCGCGCACGCAGCCGGGGCATGGGCGCCGCGCATGCCGACAGCCGTTGCCCCGGCGCGCCGGCGCGCTAAGGTGGCGGCTCCCCCTCGTGAGCCCGCGAGCCCCGATGTTCCTCCTCGAGTTCGTCGTTCCCCTGCTGGTCAAGATGGCCCTGACGGCCATGGTGGTCGTGAGCGCGTCCGTGGCGGCGGAGCGGGCCGGGCCGCTGGTCGGGGGCGTGATCCTCAGCCTTCCCGTCGCCGCCGGCCCCGGCTACCTGTTTCTGGCGCTCCAGGCGAGCGACGGCTTCATTGCCGAGAGCGCGCTGCACAGCGTGGCGGCACAGGCGGGAACCGTGCTCTTCATCGTCACCTTCGTCCGGACCGCGCCGCGCCTCGGCGCCCTGGCGAGCCTGGCGGCGGCAACGGCGGTCTGGTTCACGGTGGTCCTGTTCGTGCGCGGCGTCGAGCTCGATTGGTGGGGGGCGCTCCTGATCAATCTGGTCGCCTTCGCTGCGGCGTTCCGCCTGGCCGGCCGGCCGGTCTGGCCTGCGGGGATCGGGGTCCTGCGGCCGACCCGCCGCGACCTGCTGGCGCGTGCGGCCCTGACCGGCGGGCTGGTGGCCACCGTGGTCACGCTCAGCAGTGTGATCGGTCCGGCGGCGACCGGGTTCGGGGTGGTCTATCCGGTGACGCTCACCACGCTCGGCTGGATTCTCCACCGCCGCTACGGGGGCATGGCGGCCGCGGCGATGCTGGCGGCCTCGCTGCGGGCAATGATCGGCTTCGTCGGCTTCCTGTCCGCGGTCTATTTCCTCGCGGTTCCGATCGGCGCCGGCTGGGCGCTGGTGGTCGCGGTCGGCGTCTCGATCCTCTGGGCGCTGCTGCTGCTGGCCGGCCTCCGTCCGCCGCCTGCCGTGCCCGGCCGCTGAGGCGCGGCCGCGCTACTCGGCCGCCGCCTGCGCCGGCGCCGGAGCGCGGAACGCCGCCAGCAGCTCCGCCTCGCGCGCCTTCGCGCGCTCGAGATGCGCGGCCTTGACGTGGCCGAAGCCCCGGATCGCATCGGGGATGCTGGCGATCTCGACCGCGAGCCGATGATTGTCGGGCGTCAGCCCGGCCAGGATCTCCTCGATGGTCGCCTCGTAATCCTGGATCAGCTTGCGCTCGGTCCGACGCTCCTCGCTGCGGCCGAACGGGTCGAGCGCCGTGCCGCGCAGGAACTTCAGTTTCGCGAGCGCCCGGAAGGCCGGCATCATCCAGGGGCCGAACCGCATCTTGCGCGGCAGGCCGGTCTCCTTGTCCGGCTTCGCCAGCAGGGGCGGCGCGAGATTGAACTCGATCCGGTAGTCGCCCTCGAACTGCTGTTCCAGGCTCTTGCGGAAGAACCCGTCGGCTTCGGCGTAGAGTCGCGCCACTTCGTACTCGTCCTTGTAGGCGAGCAGCTTGAAATAGTACCGGGCCACCGCCTCGGCCAGGCCGTCGAAGCCCTTCGCCTTCTCCCGCTCGACCGCCTCCGCCCGCCGCACCAGCGCCTCGTAGCGCTGCGCATATCCTGCGTTCTGGTACTCGGTCAGGAAGGCGACGCGTTTCGCGACGATCTCGTCCAGCGTCCGGGCGAAGGCCGGCTCGGGCCGCTCGGCCGGCTCGACCGCGCGCTGTACCGTCGCCGGGTCGGCCGCGGCGCGGCGGCCCCACGCGAAGGCCTTCTTGTTGGCTTCCACGGCGATGCCGTTGAGCTCGATCGCCGCCTCGATCGCCGCCAGTGACAGCGGTAGCCAGCCCTTCTGGAAGGCGTAGCCGGTCATGAACAGGTTGGTCGCGATCGAGTCGCCCATCAGTGCCGTCGCGATCCGGGTCGCGTCCAGGAAGTCGACCGCATCCTCGCCGACCGCGGCGGTAATGCGCCCCAGCAACTCGTCGGTCGGGAACCGCATGTCGGGATTGCGGGTGAAGTCGCCGGTGAAGGTCCGGTTGGTGTTCACCACGGCGCGACTGACGCCGCGGGCGAGCTTCGCGACCGTGTCGGCGTGGCCCGAGGCGACGAGGTCGCACCCCAGCAGCAGGCGGGCGCCGCCGGCGGCGATGCGCACCGCGTGCAGGTCCTCGGGATTGTCGGCAATGCGCAGGTGCGTCCAGACCGCCCCGTTCTTCTGGGCAAGCCCGGTCATGTCCATCACCGTCGCCGCCTTGCCCTCGATATGCGCGGCGGTCGCCAGCAGGGCGCCGATGGTGATCACGCCGGTGCCGCCGATGCCGGTGACGAGGATGCCGTAAGGCTCGTCGGTCGGGGGCGGGGCGGGCTCGGGCAGCACCATCTGCGGCCCCTCGACGCCGGTCGGCTTCTGGCGCCGCGGCTTGGCCCCGTAGACGGTCACGAAGCTGGGGCAGAAGCCGTTCAGGCAGGAGAAGTCCTTGTTGCAGGCGGATTGATCGATCTGTCGCTTGCGCCCGAACTCGGTTTCGACTGGCTGGACCGAGACGCAGTTCGACTTCACGCCGCAGTCGCCGCAGCCCTCGCAGACCAGCTCGTTGATGAACACCCGCTTGTCGGGGTCGGGGAAGGTGCCGCGCTTGCGGCGGCGGCGTTTCTCGGCGGCGCAGGTCTGGTCGTAGACGATGACGGTAACGCCCGGCTCCTCGCGCAGGGCGCGCTGCACGCGGTCAAGCGCGTCGCGGTGCTCGATGGCGGTACCGGCCGGCAAGCCGGCGCCATCCGAATATTTCTGCGGCTCGTCGCTGACCACCACCGCCTTGCGCACGCCTTCGGCCAGGACCTGCTGCACGATCATCGGAACAGTCAGCGGCCCGTCGAAAGGTTGTCCGCCGGTCATCGCGACCGCATCGTTGTAGAGGATCTTGTAGGTGATGTTGGCGCCGGAGGCGACCGCGGCGCGAATCGCCAGCAGCCCGGAATGGTAGTAGGTGCCGTCGCCGATGTTCTGGAAGACGTGCGGCGTCGTCACGAACGGCGCCTGTCCGGTCCAGTTGGCGCCCTCGGCACCCATGTGGGTGAAGCCGGACGTGCTGCGATCCATCCACTGCGCCATGTAATGGCAGCCGATGCCGGCGCCGGCGCGGCTGCCCTCCGGCACGCGCGTCGAGGTATTGTGTGGACAGCCCGAGCAGAAATAGGGAATCCGTGCGATCGTCGCCGGTCCGTTTCCCGCCGCGGTTCGGGTGATGGCGTCGCGCCGTGCGAGCCGCTCGCCGACCTGCCGCCGCAGGTCCTCCGGGACGGGCAGCCGGTCGAGCCGGTCGCCGATCGCATGCGCGATCATGCCCGGCGTCAGCTCGCCGTTGGAGGGAAACAGGGGCGCGCCGCGCTCGTCGATCTTGCCGATTACGGTCGGCCGGCGGTCGGCGGGCAGGTCGTAGAGAATGTCCCTCGCCTGCCACTCGATCAGGCTGCGCTTCTCCTCCACCACCATCAGCAGGTCGAGCCCGGCGGCGAATGCCCGCAGGCCTTCCGGCTCCACCGGCCAGGTCATCGCGACCTTGTACAGCGACAGTCCGATCTCCTGCGCCGTCGACTCGTCGAGGCCGAGATCGTCGAGCGCCTGCCGCACGTCGAGATAGGACTTGCCGCAGGTGACGATGCCGATCCGCCGGCGCGGCCCGCCGAAGACCACTCGGTCGAGGCGGTTGGCGCGGGCATAGGCCAGGGCCGCCGGGATCTTGTGCTTGTGCAGCAGTTCCTCGACCGCCAGAAACTCCGCCGTCACCAGGCGGGCGTTCAGCCCTCCCGGGGGCATTTCGAAATCCTGCGGCGTGACGATCCGAACCCGCTCCGGGTCGACGTAAACGGTCGCCCCGCTGTCGACGGTCTCGCCGATGCACTTGAAGCCCACCCACAGGCCGGCGAACCGCGACATCGCCCAGCCGTGCAGGCCGAGATCGAGGAATTCCTGCACGCCCGCCGGGTTGATCACCGGAATCATCGCGTCGATGAACGCGAACTCGCTTTGGTGCGCCGTCGTCGAGGACTTCGCCATATGATCGTCGCCGGCCAGTGCCAGGACGCCGCCATGGCGCGCAGTGCCCGCCTGGTTGGCGTGCTTGAAGGCATCGCCCGAGCGGTCGACGCCCGGGCCCTTGCCGTACCAGATGGCGAAGACGCCGTCATACTTGGCGTCCCCGTAAAGGCCGACCTGTTGCGTTCCCCAGACGGCGGTGGCCGCCAGATCTTCGTTGACGCCCGGCTGGAAGCGGATGTGATTCTGGTCCAGCAGGTTGCGCGCACGCCAGAGCTGCTGGTCGTAGCCGCCCAGCGGCGAGCCGCGATAGCCGGAAATGAACCCGGCGGTGTTCAGTCCGGCGGCGGCATCCCGGCGGCGCTGCATTAGCGGCAACCGTACCAGCGCCTGGGTTCCGGTCATGAAGACGCGACCGCGTTCGGCCGTGTACTTATCGTCCAGCGTGATCTTGGCAAGCGGCATGGCGGCCCCGGTCCCGATCGCTTGTGGTTGGCTATGAGATTATTACAGTGCAGCCCGTTCGCAATGCGCGCGGGCATCTTTCGGCGGTTCGCAACGGTGGCTGCATTTGCCGCCGCGCCGCGCAGCTCTATTGCCGCTGCGCTGCTTCGGATGAACGAATCACTCAAAGTGTGGAGGCGGTGAACTCGGCGGCGTAGGCGCCCTGCAGCCATGCGGGACCCCATATGGGGGCCGGAAGGCGGCCCGGCCAGGGCGAGAAGGGCAGGGGCCGCATGCCGGCCGGGGCCAGGCCGGCCCGCGTCGCGAGGTGTGCGAGCGCCCCGGGGGAGAAGTGTCGCGTCGGCACCGGAGCACGGCCCGACGTGAGGCGCGCCAGCCGCAGTAACGGAGATCCGGGGTGCGGCATGATGACGATCAGGTGTCCCCCACGGGTCAGCGCCCGCCGCGCTGCGCCGAGTGCGGCGGCCGGGTCCGGCATATGCTCCAGCGATCCGATGAACAAGGCGAGATCGTACCGGCCGGGCACGTCCCGCGCGGCTGCGGCCGCATCGCTGGTGAGAAAGCGAAGTCCGGGACGGCCGGCGGCGAGGGACCGGGCGTGGGCGATCATGGCCGGTGCGATGTCCACGCCGAGCCCGGCTTCGATCAGATCGGTCAGGTCGATCAGCATGCGACCGGTGCCGCAGCCGAGGTCGAGCACGCGCGGGCGTCCCAGCGCTCGGCAGCGCGCCCGCAGGTAGGCCCGTCGCGCCGCATATTCCCGTCGGCGCGGCGACTCCGGTCCGTGCGCGGCATCCCAACTGCGCGCCTCGCCATCGAAATACCGGGACGGCAGGCCGGTCGACGCGCAGCTCATCGGGGCGCTTCGGTACAGGGAGGCAGGGCGGCGACGGCCTCGATCAGTAGGCCGTGCAGGTCGGCGATCGTCCCGGCCGGGCCGCCCTCGCCGGGGTCGAGGCCGGCTGAGAAGCCGGCCTGGGTGAAGCGCCCGAGCAGGGGCGGTATCCCCGTGATGACGTGCACCGGCACGGCATGCGAGGCGTTCGGCCCGGCGACGGCAGCGAGCGGCTGGTGATCGCCCAGGACCAGCATCAGCAGCCGCTCCGGCGCCCGCCCCGCGATGAAACCGCGCAGCACATCGAGCTGGTAGGCGATGCCCTCGCCGTAGGCGGCGATGAGGTCGCCCGACTCGTCGGCGGCCGGCGGCGGGATCGCCCGCCCGTCGCCCAGCCTGTCCCAATCCGCGACATAGTCCGGAATCGGGCGGAACGGCATGTGGCTCAGGATCGTCGCGCCGGCCACGAACAGCGGCCGCCGGCCCGGGGGCGCGATCTCGCGGCGATAAAGTGTTTCCAGCGAGAACTGGTCCGGGATCGCCCACCAGCCGAAGGCCGGGCCGCGATAGTGGATCGCGGCCGCATCGTAGATGCGGTCGAAGCCGTAGGCTGCCCCCTCGGTCCAGGGGCGCTTGAGGCCCGGGAACAGGGCGACCGCCCAATAACCCGCCTCGCGAAAGCGCTTCGGCAGTCCCGCCCGGCCGGAGGCCAGCAGCAGGTGATATGTCCGCTGGTCCGGAACTTGGATCCCCGTCAGCAGACTCGCATGGGCCAGCCAGGACGTGCCCCCGAAGGTGGGTGACGTCGCCAGCGCCGAGGCGACGCTCAACCCGCGCCCCTCGATCGCGCGACCGAGCGCGGCGAGACGGGGTGCCAGCAAGGTCCGGAACGTTGGGCTCGTGAATGCGGTCGCGCCGTAGGATTCGATGAAGAGCGCATAGATGTCCAACCCGCAGCGCGCCGCGTTGCGCAGGGCGGCGTCGCCTGCCGGATCCGGCGGAACGGGCGCGAACTCCGACTTCGCCTCGGCCGCCGCGAGCAGGAAGGCGAGCTGACCGGCGTAAACGGGCGTCACGGCGAGTGCGAAGCGCTGCTCCAGTTGCACGGTTTCGCTGGCCATGCCGATTCCGAGTCCGGCGAGGGTGACCGCGGCCAGCGCCGCCGTCGTCCGCCTCGGGACGGGTCTTGCGAACGCCGTACCGATCGCCCGCACGCAAAGCCGCACGGCCAGGGCGAGAAGGACGAGGGCGAGCAGCGCAGCCATGGCTGCCGACACGACCTGCCAGACCGGGAGGGCCGCCCACAGCATCTCCGCCACGGAGGGGAGATGCCGGAGGTCCCAGTAGAGATGGATCTCGCGCCCGAACAGGACCGGTGCCGTTACGTCGACATAGCGCCCGAGGATGAGCAGCAGCAGGGTTCCGGCGAGGACCCGGCGCGCCGTCGGGCCGAGGCCGCCCCGGTATTCGGCGATGCCGGCGGCGAGCAGAACCAGGATCGGAAGTTCCGGCGAGAGTTCCGCAACCGGGCGCACCAGAGGGCCCGGCCAGACGCCGTGCACGGTAAGGGCGACGTTGAGGGCGACGAGCGCTGCGGCGAGCCCGAGGCCCGACCGCCAGCGCGTCGCCCGCCGTGTGGAGTCTGCGTTCCGGTTCACACCGCGCCCGTTCCGTTGCCCCCGGAACGAGCATGCCTAAGACCGGGAGCAAGGGAAAGGCGGGCGGTCTACCGCAGGGTGAGTGTGATGACGTCGCCGTCCTCGACCGTGGTGAACTTCACGAGGCGGCCGGAGGCGTCGTACCAGAGATCGTTCGGTTCTCCGGTGACGATCTCGTAATGCTGGGTCGGAATCGGCTGCCCCTGGACCGGTACCGTCTCCTGGCGGCTGTTGGTGATTCTCGGCTCGTACAGCTTGCCGCTGACCGTGCCCATGATCGCATCGGCCTGGGCGATCGCGGGGGACCAGGGATTGTCCGGCCAGACGCCGGCCGGTGCGGCGGTGCGCCCGCGCGGACCTTCGATCACGAAGCGGTCGCCTTCTGCCCGGCCGGCGACGCGGCTGATCTTGCCGTTCTTCTCCGTGACGCTCGAGAACGCGACCAGGCGGCCGTCCCGCCACTGCTCGCTGCGGTCCGCTTCGAGTCGGTAGACGGTCACGAAGGCCAGCTTGACCGCGATCCGCACCGTCGTGTCGACGTTGACCGTATCCCCGTTCTGGGTGATCCGGTTGGTGTAGGTGCCGATCTCACCGTATTCCGGGTGGTGAATCCGGTACGTGTATTCTCCGGCGGGCGGCATCGGCGCGCCGGTCGCGGCAAGGGGCAGCAGCGCCAGCAGGACGGCTGCGGCGAGGGTCGTGATGGGTCGCATGCGCATCGTCCGCGGGCCTATCGGCTGAGAACGAAGGAGATCGTATCTTCATCGTCACGCGTGGCGAACTGCACCACGCGGCCCTGCGGATCGAACCAGAGATCGTGTCTCGTGTCGGCCACTACCTCGAAATGCGTGGTCGGAATCTGGCGGTCGCCGATGGTAATGGTCTGCTCGCTGCCGCCGGCGAGCGTCGCATCGAACACGCGTCCGGATTCGGACGCCATCACCATATCCGCCTTGGTGATGTCCATCGTCCAGGGATTGGTAGGAAACACGCCGGCCGGAGCCGTGTAGGTGCCGTTCGGTCCTTCGATGACGAAGCTGTTGCCATTGGCGCGGCCGGTGACCCGGATCTCCTCGCCATTGCGGCGGGTCACGCTCGAATATTCGACCAGCCGGCCCTCGCGCCACTCCTCGCGACGATCAGCCTTCAGTCGGAACACCGGCACGAAGGCGAGCTTCACCTCGATATCGACGCTGGTGTCGACGATCACGGTGTCGCCGTTCTGCCGGATCGTGTTGGTATAGGTACCGATCTCGCCATGGTCGGGGTGCAGGACCGTGTAGGTGTAGGTCCCCGCCGGCGGCATGGCCTGGGCCGTTCCGGTCGCCGTGGCGAGCATCAGTGCGCCCGCAGCCGCCAGGGTTTGAAGCGTTCGGATCATACTCTCCTCGAAGGTCCGGTTTGGCGCGTCGGCCTGCCATATCAAGAAGCGGTGGCGGGGAAAACGGTTCCTAATATAAGGCCTCCAACTGATCTCCAAAGTGCTGCTTGATGACGTGTCGGCGGAGCTTGAGAGAGGGCGTCATCATGTTGTTTTCAACCGTGAATGCGTACGGCGCGAGGACGAACCGGCGCACCCGTTCGATCGCCGGGAGCATCCGGTTCACCCGCTCGACCGCCGCGCCGATAGCCTTGCTGAACTCTTGATCCTCGGCAAGGGCCGCGGGATCGGCCGACCGGCCGTGTTCCTTCGCCCAGGCGGTGAGGAACGTCTGGTCGGGAACGATCAGGCCGACCAGGTACGGACGCTTGTCGCCGTATACCATCGCCTGCGCGATCTCCGGTTGCAGCGTCAGAAACCCCTCGACGCGCTGGGGCGACAGCGTGTCGCCCCCGGACACGACGATGATGTCCTTCTTCCGGTCGGTGATCTCGATGTACCCGTCTTCGTCCCGGCGGGCGATGTCGCCGGTATGCAGCCAGCCGTTGCGCAGCACTTCATCGGTGGCCTGCGGGTTGCGCCAGTAACCCTTCATCACCAGCTCGCCGCGGACCAGGAGTTCGCCGTCCTCGGCGATCCGGGTCTCGACGCCGCGCAGCGGCGGCCCGACCGTGTGCAGCTTCACCTTGTGCGGCCGATTGCAGCTCACGACGGGCGCCGCCTCGGTCTGCCCGTAGCCCTGGAGCAGCCGCAGGCCCAGAGCCGTGAAGAACATCCCGATCTCGGTGTTGAGCGGCGCGCCGCCGGAAACCAGGGCCTTGATCCGGCCGCCGAAGCGCTGCCGCACCTGCCGTCGCACCACCAGTCCGAGCGCATGATCCAGCATCCGCTCGGCAATGCCGAGCGATGCCGGATCCTCGTAGCGGCGCCGGCCGAGCTCGACGGCCTTCCAGAACAGTTTCTGCCGCAGCGGCGGTGCGCGCTTGAGGCTGTGCCGGATGCGGTCGTGCAGCACCTCGTAGAGACGCGGCACCGCGGTCATGAGCGTCGGCCGCGCCTCGACCATGTTGCGCGACAGCGCTTCCATGCTCTCGGCGTAGTAGATCTGGGCGCCGATCGAGATCGGAAAGAACTGGCCGGCCGAGTGCTCGTAGGAGTGCGACAACGGCAGGAAGGAGAGGAACACTTCCGACTCGTCCAGTCCCAGCTCGCAAAGCAGGTCGAAGGCGCCCATGCAGTTGCATAGGATCGCCCCGTGGCTCAGGACGACGCCCTTGGGCACGCCTCCTGTCCCCGACGTATAGATGATGCAGGCGGTATCGGTGCGCGCCGCGGTCGCGGTCTCCGGCAAGGTGTCCCCCCCTGCCGTCTCGCCGTCCGCCAGCAGGCGCTCCCAGGGAACGACGGTGAGCCCGGATTGCTGGGCGAGCCGGCGCGGCTCCATCGGGATCACCAGCCCGGTGGCGCTCGCCCGGGCCGCCGCCGGCATCACCCGTTCGGCCAGCGCCTCGGTCGACACGATGACCGCGCGCGCGCCGCTGTCGGAGAACAGATGCAGATGGTCGTCCGGCAGGTTGGTCGTATAGCCGGGCACCGTGATCGCGCCGGCCGTCATGATGCCGATATCGGCGATCAGCCACTCCGGGCGATTCTCGGCCACCAGGGCAACACGGTCCCCCGGCCGCACGCCGTGGACGCGCAGCCCGTGCGCGACCGCCCGCACCTGGCGGGCCGTCTCGCGCCAGGTGAGCGGGCGGTAGACGCCATCGACCTTGCGCCAGAGAAACGGCCGGTCGCCCAACCGGTCGGCCTGCTCGAAGAACATGGCGACCAGGCTGCGCCACCGGTCGTACCGTGCCAGCAACTCGTCTGCCGCGCCCCTGGAAGCCGCCATTCCGTCCCCTTCCACGTTGCCCCCGTCCCGGCCCCCGACCTTGGCGGCCCCGGGCGCCGGCATTATATCGCCTCCGATTGCAGGGAGTTACAGCATGACCGACCGTCGGCGCCTCGCGCCCGCCAGCATCGCAGCGGCGGCCGCGCCGGCCGAGACACCCGATCTCGGGCACCTGCCGAGCTGGGATCTGACGCACCTCTATCCGGGTCCGGAGTCGCCGGAGCTGGCACGCGACCTCGATGCGGCGGAGGCGGACTCGAAGGCGTTCGCCGAGCGCTATCGCGGCCGGCTTGCCGAACTGGGAGGGGCGGAACTCGGCGCCGCGGTCGCCGAGTTGGAGCGCATCGACGAGGTGCTCTCGCGCGCCATGTCCTACGCGCAGCTCGTGCATTCCGGCGACATGGCGGACCCCGAGATCGGCCGCTTCTACCAGTCGGTGCAGGAGCGGGTGACGGCGATCTCGACACACACGATCTTCTTCACGCTCGAGCTCAACGGCCTCGAGGATGCGGACGTCGAGGCGAAGCTGAAGGCGCCCGAACTGGCCCGCTACGAGCCCTGGCTGCGCAATGTTCGTGCCTTCCGCCCGCATCAGCTCTCGGAGGAGTTGGAGCGGCTGCTGCACGAGAAGCACGTCACCGGCCGCGCCGCCTGGGTGCGGCTGTTCGACGAGACGATGGCGGCCCTCCGCTTTCCCTTGAATGGGAAGCAGCTCACCAGCGCCGAGGTGCTGCACCTCCTCTCGGACCGCAGCGCCGAGGTCCGGCGCGACGCGGCGCGCTGCCTCGGCCGGGTGCTGGGCGAGAACGTGCGGCTGTTCGCGCACGTGACCAATACCCTGGCCAAGGACAAGGCGATCGAGGACAAGTGGCGCAAGTTCCCGCGCCCGGTCTCCGCGCGCAACCTTTCGAACCGGGTCGAGGACGAGGTGGTGGACGCGCTGATTGCGGCCGTCCGTAATGCCTATCCGTCCTTGTCGCACCGCTACTATGCGCTGAAGGCACGGTGGTTCGGCGGGGACGTGCTCGACTATTGGGACCGCAATGCGCCGCTGCCCGAGGCGGAGGATCGCACGATTCCCTGGTCGGAGGCGCGCGACACCGTCCTCGCGGCCTATGCCAGCTTCTCCGAGACCATGGCGGAGATCGGGCGCCGCTTCTTCGACGAAGCCTGGATCGACGCCCCGGCCCGGCCCGGCAAGGCGCCCGGCGCCTTCGCCCATCCGACCGTCCCAGCGGCGCACCCCTATCTGCTGCTGAACTATCAGGGCAAGACGCGCGACGTGATGACGCTCGCGCACGAGCTGGGTCATGGCGTGCATCAGGTGCTGGCCGCGGGGCAGGGGCATTTCCTGTCCGAGACCCCTCTGACCCTGGCCGAGACC
>CAZVAR010000088.1:0-16079 GCA_964625225.1 uncultured Alphaproteobacteria bacterium
CGCCTAGGTAGATATTGTCGCCCATGCCGATCTCGTCGCCGTAATAGATCACCGGCGTCCCCGGCATGGAGAGCAGCAGCCCGTTCATCAGTTCGATCCTGCGCCGGTCATTGCCCATCAACGGCGCAAGGCGGCGGCGGATGCCGAGATTGATCCGCATCCGCCGGTCGGCGGCGTAAAAGTTCCAGAGATAGTCCCGCTCCTGGTCGGTCACCATCTCCAGCGTCAGCTCGTCATGATTGCGCAGGAAGATCGCCCATTGGCAGTTGGGTGGAATCTCCGGCGTCTGTCGCAGGATGTCGGTGATCGGATGGCGGTCCTCTTGGGCGATTGCCATGTACATGCGCGGCATTAGCGGGAAGTGGAAAGCCATGTGGCATTCGTCGCCGTCGCCGAAATATTCCTGCGTGTCCTCGGGCCATTGATTGGCCTCGGCCAGCAGCATTCGGTCGGGATAGTTGGCGTCCACCTCGGCGCGGATCCGCTTCAGAATCGCGTGCGTTTCCGGCAGATTCTCATTGTTCGTGCCCTCCCGCTCGACGAGATAGGGCACGGCGTCGAGACGCAGGCCATCGACGCCGATGTCGAGCCAGAAGCGCATCACGTTAATCACTTCCCGCAGTACTCGGGGATTATCGAAATTCAGGTCCGGTTGGTGCGAATAGAAGCGATGCCAGTAATAGGCGCCTGCCACCGGGTCCCAGGTCCAGTTCGAGGTCTCCGTATCCAGGAAGATGATGCGGGTGCCCTGATATTTCTGGTCGGTGTCGCTCCAGACGTAATAGTTCCGGTGATTAGAGCCCGGCTTGGCGCGGCGAGCGCGCTGGAACCAGGGATGCTGGTCCGAAGTGTGGTTGATTACCAGCTCCGTGATGACACGGAGGCCGCGCGCATGCGCCTCCCTCACGAACCGGCGAGCGTGGGCCAGCGTGCCATAGGCCGGATGGACGTCGCGATATTCGGCGATGTCATAACCGTCGTCGCGGAGTGGTGACGGATAGAAGGGCAGCAGCCAGATCGCCGTGACGCCGAGATCCTTGATATAGTCCAGCTTCTGCAGCAGGCCGTTGAAGTCCCCGATCCCGTCATTGGTGGAATCGAAATAGGCTTTGACGTGAAGCTGATAGATGACCGCGTCTTTGTACCAGAGCCGGTCGCTCCGATCGATCATGCCGGGCAGTTCCTTCGTGTCGTCATCGACCGCGCACGCGGAGAGTGGACCAGATTGTTCTCTCGGGATGGCCGGCGGATCCCATGTTCCCGAACCCGGGCCGGGCGACGGCCATGGTTGGGCTTCGACGCATCCGCGGCATCCATCACAGCCCAGGCGGCCGGATTCGCCATATCGCGCACGGGTTGACCGCGGGATCGAGCCAAACCTCCTGGATTTTACCGTCCCACACGAAGCGGCTGCCGGTCAGTAGATCCTCAACCTCGACCCGCCCGTTGTCGGGCAGGTTGAACTCCCATAGCGGAACCTCGAACGTACAGCCATGGGGATGGTCCTGATCGAGATTGACCGCGAATAAGAGAAAATTGTCTTTTGCCGGTGTACTTTTGCCGTAAACCAGGATGTTATCGTTCCAGGCGTTGTAGAAACGGACATTCCGCCAGTCGTGCAACGCGGGGTTATCGCGACGGATCCGGTTCAGCTTGGTCAGAAAGTCGCGAATGTTTCCAGGTCGATCATAGTCCCAGGCCTTGAGCTCATACTTCTCGGAATTGAGATACTCCTCCTTACCCGGAATCGGCGTCCCTTCGCAGAGTTCGAAACCACTGTAGATTCCGTAGACGCTCGAAAGCGTCGCCGCGAGCAAACCTCGCACTATGAAGGCTCCTCGCCTACCGGACTGCAGGTACACCGGATTGATGTCAGGTGTATTGGTAAAAAAGTTCGGGCGATAATATTCCCTCGGCTCATCCTGCGTGAGCTCGGTAAGGTACTCGATTATTTCGTTTTTGTGGTTACGCCACGTAAAATAGGTGTATGATTGCGTGAACCCGATCTTGGCAAGCCGCTTCATCATCTTGGGTCGCGTAAACGCTTCCGAAAGGAAAATCACGTCCGGGTGTCGGTCCTGGACCTCACGAATCATCCATTCCCAGAAGGGGAGGGGCTTGGTGTGCGGATTATCGACGCGGAAGGTCTTTATTCCCTTATCGACCCAGAACAGGACGACGTCGCGTAAGGCGTACCAAAGCGCCGGATAGGCGTCGCGATAGAAGTGGACATTGACGATATCCTCATACTTCTTCGGAGGATTCTCTGCATATTTGATCGTGCCATCCGGCCGCCAATCGAACCATTCCGGATGCTCTTTGAGCCAGGGGTGGTCAGGCGAGCACTGGATCGCAAAATCCAGGGCGATCTCCAGCCCGTGCTCGTGCGCCGCCTCTACGAGGCGCGCAAAATCTTCGAAGGTTCCAAGTTCCGGATGGAGGGCATCGTGTCCTCCTTCCGGTCCACCGATCGCATACGGGCTGCCGGGGTCGCCGGGTGCGGCCGTCAGGCTGTTGTTGCGCCCTTTTCGATTGGTCCTGCCGATCGGGTGGATGGGTGTGAAGTAAAGAACGTCGAAGCCCATGTCGCGCACATAGGGTAGCCGCCGGATTACGTCGTCGAACGTGCCGTGCCGGTTCGGGTCGCCGCTCTGCGAGCGCGGGAACAATTCGTACCAGGCGGCAAACCGGGCGGCGGTGCGATCTGCGATCACTTCCAGTGTTTGCGGATAACGGGAAAGGTTGGTGCGCGGCCCGGCCGCCTGCATCAGTCGGGAAACCTCTTCCGACATCAGTGCACCGAAGAGATCGCTGTCAGCAGCCGCTTCGATCCGGGAGATCGCCTCGGCGAAGGCATGGCTGTGTGGCGCCTCGGCTTGGGCAGCGGCCTGCTCGATGAGGTGGCGACCCTCGATCAGTTCGAGAGCCACATCGTGGCCTGCGTCCCGCTTCTTCGAGATCTCATCGCGCCAGGAGGCGTATAGGTCTCGCCAGCCCTCGATCACATACTCCCACCGGCCGATCCGGTCGAGCGCGAACCGTCCGTGCCAGCGGTCGTTGTCGACGAAGGTCATCGGTGCTTCGCGCCAGTCCCGTTCCCCGGCCAATCGGTATTTGACGGCGGCAGCGATCTTGTCGTGACCGTCGCAGAAGATATCCGCCCAGACGTCTACGACGTCCCCGATCACCCGCTTCACCGGGTGCCGGCCTCCGTCAATCTCGGGATAGACCCGCTCGATGGCGACCCGGTTCGCGGCGAGTTCATCCATTCGGCGCTGTGATACGTCCGGTGCCGGCGTCGGATAGACGCGATGTCGAACCGCCTCGCCGCGAAAGATCCGGATATCGAGTGGCGACAGGGTGACCGGTTGTCCGGGCTCGAAACCGAGCGGTTCGGCCATCGGGGTCACGTCGGTAAAGCCGTCGAACCGCCCGCCGGTTGCGCCCAGAAGGGGGCCAGGATCGATGCCGTGTTCGTGATTCCAATCCGGATTCACCAACACGATTGCGGCGGAATCCGCGATCCGCTCGTCGAGCCGGTCAAAGCGTACCAGCCCCACCACCCGGCCGTGCGGCGCCGTGGCCAGCCGCTGCTGTCCCTCAACATTGAGCGCCGGCACCGACGCCTTCATCTCGTTGGCGGCAGCGATGAACTCCGTCAGGTCGATCCGCGGACGGGCGGCCTCCCATTGCCAGTCGCCGGGTCGGCTCTCGACGACGTGGAGCCGCTTGCGGAAGGCGTATTCGTAGCCCATGGGCATCATGACGCCGGTCGAGAAGGCGGCGGCGAACAGGTAGCGCAGGCGGTATTGCCGCTCGAGAATCTCCCGGTCGTCGGTCCGAAGCTCGGACGCAAGTCGCTCCGTGTCGTGGCTCTCCGGGAAAGCGATGGTCGGAGCAACCTGTTGGTAGAGCCGGTACTGCTCGAGGAGCCAATCTCCGCGGAAGTCCCACCATTTGGAGCTGTTGAACAGGAAATCAAAGCCGGCTCCCCGGAGGGCCAGCACTTGATCGGGCGTACAGCCGAGCGTCTCCGCTACGAACACGCAGTCCGGACGCACGGTCCGTGCTTCCCGGATCAGCGCTTGCCAGAAGTCCGCCGGAACCTGGTAAGCTGCATCGCAGCGGAAGCCGTCGAAGCCGAGCGCGAGGTGCGTGCGGATATAGCTTGCCCAATACTCAACCTGCGCCTGCCGGAGGTCCGGTCGGCTATAGTCCAGCTCGGCCAGGTCACCCCAAACCGTCGTCTTTCTGGGGTCGGAAGGGTCGACGGCGCGCGGCGACCGCAATGCCCCGTTTGCCTCGCGAACGAACCAGTCGGGGTGCTGTTCGACCAGAAGTGCATCCTTGGATGTATGGTTGACAACCAAATCCATCATCAGCCGCAGGCCGTGCTCGTGGGCCGCCGCCGTAAACGTTCTGAGGATGTCACCAGCCGGTCCCGGCTGATCGTCTCGAAGGATCGGGTGAAGCTCGTAGGGATCCTTGATCGCGTAGAGACTTCCCGAGAATCCGGGATAGTGGAAAGGATTCACGTAGACCCAGTCGAAGTGCATCCGGGTGATGCGCGCCAGATGCTCCTTCCACCATTGCATCGGACCGGCGAGCAGAGGAAACAAATTATAGATTCGCGGTCCGAGGGGCACGCGACTCGCTCCGTACAATGTTCTGTCTCGCAGCGACCGATATGGCCTGATATGCCGGTCCGGGCACGCGAAGCTCGAGTATACTCGCGCGTCCGCACCAGACACCCTCCAGGAACGAATGCGGCGGCGGCGGGTTCCCGGGCGACCCGGTTCCACGCAGGCGGCGGTCGAACGCAGCCCGCGATCGGGCCGTGCCGCCGACCGCCTTGACGACGGCGCCGGTAACGGGGGCGGGCCTTTCGGCGCCCCAGCCGATTGTTCATTCTCCGGTCAGGAGGCATTGCGCATCGTGACCCGTCGCGGCATGGTCTGGGCGGGTTTCGGTGTAGCGCGGCCAGGACGATATCGACGGCCCCGGAACCTGCCCCGGACGGACCGCGTTCTTAGCTGGCCCTTTGGATCGAGCAGGAGGTATGACTTGCGTAGGATCACTGTCGTACTCATTGCCGGACCGCTTGCCCTGGGAGCCTGTCAAGGCGGCGAGGGCATCGGAGGAATGGGGACCAAGCAGACCGTCGGCGCGGTCGCCGGCGGTGTGGCGGGTGGCGTGCTGGGTTCGCAGATCGGCTCGGGTACCGGGCAACTCATCGCGACCGGCGCCGGTACGCTCCTCGGCGCGTTCCTGGGCAGCGAGATCGGTAAGAGCCTTGACCGTGCTGACCGCCCCTATGCAGAGGCGGCATACAATCAGGCAACCACCGCACCGATAGGCGAGCGGATCACCTGGAACAACCCCGACACCGGCAGTTATGGCTCCGTGACGCCGATCCGGGAGGGGCGCTCGCACGACGGTCGGCTGTGCCGTGAATACAATACGACGATTTACGTCGACGGCCGCTACGAGGAGGCACGAGGCATCGCCTGTCAGAATCCGGACGGAAGCTGGTCCATGGTATCCTGATCGGATTGCGAGGGGAGGGGGTAAGGAATGGATCGGGCTAAGAGGGGCGGTCCGTTGCGCGTCGCGTTCGCCGGCCTCGCCTGCATGTCGATGGCCGTTCCCGCATTGGCCGGGCCCGGGCCGCTCGTGGCCGAAGCCGCGATGGAGGTAGAGCTGATTCAACTTGCGCAGAGCGCGGACCAGCTGCCACGACCGATGCGCCGCGCCCTGATCGTCGGCATTCAGGAGGAACTGAATAATCGCGGCTACGACGCGGGGCCGGTCGACGGCATCGCTGGTGCACGCACGCGCACCGCAATCCGCAGCTACCAACGAGACGCGGGGCTGCCGGTTGACGGCGTTCCCTCCAAGGAGCTTCTGGACCACCTGAAATTTGCACGGTCGGCAGGAAACGCTCCCACCACGGCCGGGCGCGGCACACTGCAAGAATCTCCTCGCCGAGGTGCGGCGACCTCCGCGGGCAGCGAAGTACGCGACCTGGTCCTATCCGTTCAGCGGGAGCTTCAGGTGCGCGGCTACTATGATGGTGCACTGGACGGAATCGCCGGACCGAACACGCGCGCGGCAGTACGGGCCTTCCAGCGTGACGCCGGGTTTCCGGTGACCGGGGAGGTCGACGAGCGGCTGCTCGCAGAACTGCGCGCGGTCGATCCGAACATCAGGGCCGGGCGGCGGAGCTGAAGGGCCGGTCATAGGCGCTCCGCCTGCAACACCTCGACGACCTTCTGAGCACCGTTTCTGGATGGCGAGCGCCGACAATCGAGTAGACGCTACGCTAGGCAGGCTCGTCGAGGCGTGACGTGAAGGCCCTGGGTGCGCCACCCGATGCCGCGGCGGCAGCTAACCGGTTCGAATGCCGGTACCGGTTCGGCGATTATGCCATTCAAGTCCGGATCGTCCCAGGATGCACACGGTGCCCATGTCCGACCAGGCAGCCGCGGTGGCACTGCTCGTCGCGCTCGTCCTTCTGCTGTTGCTCTGGCGGTTGACCTGGCTCGGCTTTCGCTGGCTGCTCCGGGTGGCCGCCGGCGCGCCGAAGCGGGTGGTCGGGTCCCGGTCATGGGCGCGCGTACATCCGATCCGAACGGCCATGCGCGAGCGCTTCCCGCGCGGTTACGCTTTTCTTTGCCGGCGTCTCGCGCCCGATCGGTTCGAAGGACTGCCATTGACTCTCGTGCTCGTGGCAGCGGCGTACCTGATCGCGCTGCTGGCCGGGATCGTCGAGGACATTCTGGATACAGAGGAAGTCATTGCGGCCGACGTGGCGATCGACGCTGCCCTGGCGCCCTACCGTTCGACATTTCTCCTCGTTGTGTTTTATTGGGTCACCGACTTCGGTGGGCAGTCGGCGCTCGTTGCCGTATCGATCGTCGCGACCGGGTTTCTTTGGGCGGATCGCCGCTCGACACTGATCTTGCCGCTCTGGGTCGTCATTCTCGGGTCGGAGACGACCACTTGGCTCGGAAAGTTCGGCTTCGACCGTGATCGCCCAGAGTTTACGACGGTCGCGACAGCGCTCTCGCCATCCTTCCCCAGCGGTCACGCGGCCGGCGCCATGGCGGTCTATGGCTTCGTCGCCTATGCGATCGCACGTAACCTCGATACGACACGGCAGCGCTTCGAGGTAACCTTCTGGACACTGGTGCTGGTCGTCGCGATCGCGTTCAGCCGCGTGTTCCTCGACGTTCATTACGCGTCCGATGTAGCCGCAGGGCTGCTCGTAGGCGGTTTCTGGCTGTTGGTTGGCTTTACGATCGCCGAGCTGCAGCGGCCTAGCGCCGGCGGGCGTGGGTCCGGGCCGTCGCCCCTGTAATCGATCTCCACCATATCGGACCCGGGGCTGCCGCACCTGCCCTGAAGCTTCGTGTCATCACTTCATTGGCGCACGCGACCGTGTACGGGTCTGCGCCGGGAGATGGACCCTCGGCGTCGCAGCGTCGGTCGTTCGGTCAACCCGCGGTCACCCGGCGCGGGATGATCTGCGGAGTGGGGTCATGCCCGGCCCTCCTTGGCGTGGCACTCCCCACAACCCGCCGCGAGCTGGCCGTACCGGCGCCCGCTGATACGCCGGCCACTGCGTCAGATCGAGAAACCGCCGAGCTTGACCTCGAGATACTCGGCGATCCCTTCCTTGCCGCCCTCGCGCCCGAGGCCGCTCAGCTTCGACCCACCGAACGGCGCTGCCGCCGCAGTCGGGTTGATATCGTTGATGCCGACGATCCCGAACTCCAACTGCTCGAACACCCGCATCGCCCGGGCGATGTCGCGGGTGTAGACGTAGGAGGCAAGTCCGTACCGCGTATCGTTCGCCATCTTCAGGACCTGCTCCTCATCGTCGAAGACGATGATCGGCGCGACCGGGCCGAAGGTCTCCTCGCGGTAGATCAGCATGTCGGGTCGGACCTCTGCCAGCACCGTCGGCGCATAGAAATGGCCGCGGTCGAGACCGCTGTCCATCATCCGGTGGCCGCCGCAGAGGAGCTTGGCACCTTTGTCGACCGCGTCGCGCACCTGCCGATCGACCTTCTCCACGGCCTTAGTATTCACCAGCGGCCCGATGCTGATCCCGTCCTCCATACCGTTGCCGGCACGCATGCGCGTGACGCGCCCGACGAACTCCTCGGTGAAGGGCTCGACGATGCTGCGCTGGACGAAGATGCGGTTCGGGCTGATGCAGGCTTGCCCGGTATTGAGAAACTTGACCAGCGAGGCGCCCTTGGCCGCATGCACCGGATCAGCGTCCTCGAACACCAGGAAGGGTGCGTGGCCGCCCAGCTCCAGCGATATCCGCTTCATCTGTTCGCCGGCACCGCGCGCCAGCAGCTTGCCGACCTCGGTCGAGCCAGTGAAGGTCAATTTGCGGACCAGAGGATTGGAGACGAACTCCTCGCCGATCGGTTTCGGGTCCCCCGCAGTGACGAGGTTTACCACGCCTTTCGGGATGCCGGCGTCGTGCAGGACCTTGAACATCTCGATGGCGCAGGTCGGGGTCGCCTCGGCCGGCTTCAGCACGATGGTGCAGCCCGCGGCCAGTGCCGGCGCAATCTTCCGGGTCAGCATCGAGATCGGATAGTTCCACGGCGTTACCGCGCCGACCACACCGACCGGCTGGTGCAGGACGATGAAGCGCTGGTCGCCCCGAGGGGCAGGGATCGTCTCACCGTAGACGCGCTTCGCCTCCTCGGCGTACCAGAGCAGGAAGTCTGCACCGTATTGCACTTCATTGCGCGCCGCACGGATCGGCTTGCCCTGTTCGCGCGTCATGGTCCGCGCCAGTTCCTCCTTGCGCTCGATCATGAGCTGCCAGGCACGATAGAGGAGAGCGGAACGCTCGTACGCGGTGCGGCCGGCCCAGCCGGGAAAGGCCCGGTGTGCGGCTTCGATCGCACGGCGGGCATCGTCACGGCCGCCATCCGGCACATCGGCGATCTTCTCGCCGGTTGCCGGATTGAACACCTCGAAGGTCGCACCGTCCGCCGCTGCGGCCCACTCACCGTCGATATACATTGGCAAAGCCCTTAGTGCCGATGAACTGGAAGGCTTTTTGGTCGGTTTGCGCCGGGACTGCAAGTGGGTGGCCCCAGACTCCCGTCCTTCGCCTGCTCGCCGCGATGGAATCGCAAGCAACGTCCGACTGCCGTGAGCCGGGAAAGCGAGTTCGGCGGGTGCCGCAGTCGCGACGGTCGGGCGGGCATCCTATTCGCAGTGATGTTGCCCCGCCCGGTATCGAGCACGAGTGCTGGACCGCATTGCACCCGTGACTTCGATGGAGGTCGCAGCCGGTCCCTGGGGTCCGCCTGGGTGTTCCGGCGTGCCCTTCTCTCCGAACCGACCGTCCGTTGGACCCACGATGTTCCTGTACCGGCAGCGATGTCCATCGGCGGTGCAGCGATCTTCCGGCCGAGAATGAGGCATCGGCGGCAGCGCGCCGGGCGCCGCCGCCGGTTCTCCGATGCCGGCTATGGTGGCCTATAGCCGCTTCAGGTCGAGCGGTTCGCGATCGCCCACCCAGGCTTGTTGCAGGCGCCGGTCCGCATCGGCGGCGCCGGCTCGGTCGCCTTGCGCTAGCAATGCCTCGCGCAGTCCGAACAGGACCCAGCTATTGTTGGGTGACTGCTTCAGCGCGGCGCGGAATGTCTGCTCCGCCCCTTCGGCGTCGCCCGACTGCAGAAGGACCGCGCCCAGGGACTGCCGCACCGGATAGTACCAGAACGGCGGCTCCATATAGGCGATGCCGTCTTGCAGCGCGACCGCTTGAGCAAAGGCCTGCTGCGCCCGTGCGAGATCGCCTCCGGCCAGAGCGACGCGGCCGTCCAGAACGAGGCGGGCGATCCCCAGCACCATGCTCGCCGGTACCCCAGCCTGTTCAAGCTGCGCAATCTCGGCCGTCTTCTCGATCCGGGCAATGGCGGCATCTTCGGCCTTGGCCGCGGTGTCGTCGCGTTTGACTGCGAAGGCGACACCACGCGCATAGTGCCAGGCGGCTTTGACGAAGGGGAACTCGTCACCCGGATCAGGCAGGGCCAGGATCGTGTCCGGGGCACTGTACTGGGCATGAGCGAAGAACGGTGCCTGCTTGATCGGCTGCGTCCACGGAACCGCCCGGACGACGGCGTCGTCGATCGCGCGCTCCAGCTTCTCGGCCGCGCTCACCGCGGTCCGACCATCGCCGCCCATCTGCGCAGAGGTCATCAGGAAATGGATGTTGTGCGGATAGTAGGCGCCCGGATAGATACCCTGCGCCGGTACCTTGGCGAGATAGGCCTCGTCCGCGGCGACCGCCTTGGTGTTCGCCGCCAGCGAGTCGCCGAAACGGCCGACCCGGTAATAGATGTGCGACGGCATGTGGACGAGATGTCCCGCGGAGGCAACCAGCGTGCGGAGGCGGTCGGCATAGGGCTCTGCTCGTTCCGGCCGGTCCGACGCCTCTACCAGGTGGATATAGAAGTGGATGGCACCCGGGTGGTCGGGGTTCCGTTCCAGTACCCGCTCGATTGAGGCGATCGCCTGGCCAATGTCGCCTTTCGGCTCGCGGCCGCCCGGCTGCCAATAATCCCAGGGCTGCAGGTCCATCAGCGCTTCGGCGTAGAGCACGCCGATGTCGGCATCGTCCGGGAAGCGCCGCGCGGCGTCGGCCATCGCCTCCGCATAGGCGCGGTCCAGCGCGGTGCGGTCGGCCGGGGCCGTAGCGGCGTACCGCTTCGCCATCGCCTCGATCAGCACTCGCTCCGCCGGGCCGGCACTGCCAGCCAGCAACAGCGCTTTTCGAGCCGCCGCATGGGCCGGCGCTGCTGCCTCCGGGATCATCGGCGCATTGATGTTAGGGCCGAGCACATAGGCTTCGCCCCAGAAACACATTGCGCAATTGGGATCCAGGCGCTGCGCCTCGCGGAAGGCGCGCGCCGCCTCGGCATGGTTGAAGCCGTAGGCGAGCCGCAGGCCCTGATCGAAATAGCGCTGCGCCTCCGGGACGGCAGTGCTGATCCGGTAGCTATGCTCCCCGAGTCCGTCATAGATCGGCGGACTGCCGAGCTCCGGGCGAAGGAACCATAGCGGATCGGCGGCTCGGGCCGGTTCGACGGCGAAGGGCTTGGTTTCCGTCTTAGCCGCCGCGAGACATAGTCCCTTCAGGACCCCTGCCGGGCTGCCTTGGGCGGCGGCCGGTGCCGAGGCGAGCAGTGCGGCAGCACTGGCGCCGGCAGCCAGGATGGCGGCGGCGCTTCGAGGCCGAGTGAAGCGAGACTTGAACCGTGCCATTGCTTCCTCCTTTGCAGGTCGGATTAACGAGCGCCCACCAAGGCTCGGTCGGGGCGGAACCGGGTGCGGGCGGCCGATGCGCGAACCCGCGCCTGTCCGGCCGCTGCCGGTTCGGCGAGCCCATCCAGTGCGCGCGCGAACATGAGCCAGTTCCACGGGCTGGTCGGCTTGAGGTCGGTACGCTCTGCGAGAAGGGCACGGGCGAGACGGTGCTGTTCGTCGCGCAGCGCAGCCTCAATCAGCGTCTGGTCGATGACATCGCGCTGGGCATGGCTACCGCCGAACCGATGCGCCATGGCGCGAGCGGGCATCAGCAGATCGACTGCATCGGCATACTTCCCGTCGCCGAATGCAAGCAGCGCACGGCACAACGGAAGCCCGACATCGCGTGTCGCCATGGCATTGGTTCCGCTGCCGCTGGCGCTCCGCTCCAGCGCGGCCAGCAATCGTCGCGCCGTTTGCCGGCGCCCATCGGCAACGAACGCCATCACGGCATGGAAGTCATTGAAGGCGTAATAGGCATCCTCCGCCATTGGTTCCCAGGCGTCGGCCAGCTCTCGCCAGCGCGCGCCGGTGTCGTGCCCGCGCAGATGGAGCCGCCACAGCAGCGCCGAGGCATCGACCATCTCGAGCGCAACCGTCGACCGTGCGGGGCGGATCGCATCGTCGTAGATCTCCAGCACCCGCTCGGTTTGACCGAGGTCGAGGTGATGCAGCGCAAGATGCCACCAATTGTGGAAGGCAAAGGCGTTGTCCGGTGCCCAATCGTCGGAGCGTTCGGCTAGCCAGGCGATCCCTTCGGTAAGCCGGCCCTGCATTTCCATTACGTGAGCCACGGCATGGATCGCCCACGGGTCGCGCCGGTTCAGCCCGACCGCGCGCCGGCCAGTATCCTCCGCGCGGCCATAATGGTTCATCTCCTCCAGTCCGAAGGCGTGCATACCGAGCACGTAGCCGTAGCCCGGCACCGTCTCATCCCAGTCCGGCATGACACGGGCAACGCGATCGCGCAGCATCCGGGAACGGCCCAGGAGGAAATCGCATTGGTGCGCCAACTGAAGGGCGAGGAGGTCCCGCGGCCAGTCGATTAGGACCTTGCCGTAAAGGTCGGCTGCCCGCTGGAAGTCGCCATTCAGCCACGCTTGTGCCGCGGCGATGCGGCCGCGCTCGCGTGCATTCGCCTGCGCGCCGAGCGCCACGGCAGCCTCGACGCTCCGGCGGAGTTCTGCGTCGGCCGCCTTCTCGGTGGAGATGAGAAAGAGGCCGGCGCGGAAGCAATGGCCCATAACGAAGTCGGGATCGTCGGCGATGGCCGCGTCGATCGTTGCAAGCGGGTCGAGGTAAAACCCGTTAAGTAGCTCGAGTGCAGCTTCATAGCGGTCGAGCAGGCGCCGATTCGCGGTCGATACCGGCACGCCACGATTGTCGTACATCGTCATCCGGGTCTCCTTCTCCGGTGGCCGGTCTACTCGGGCGGGGAGCCTGTTTCGCCGGCTTCAATCGGCGCGCCATCGGCTGCGGTGGCGAACCGGCGTCACCTGTTCAGGTCGGGCACGCTATCGACGGCCCGTTGCGCGACGATTTCGCCGCTGCCGAATTTGCGTTTCGAATGTTTCGCCAGCATGTCCCGCCGGTCTCCGGCACCCGGTAACCGTCGGCTTGCCCTCCGGTTTCGGGTCGATCGGACCAGGGCGGCAGTTCAGAAGCGGTGACGACAGCGGCAGGGCGCGTATCGCGCCTCGGTACGGCGAGCGCTCAGGTGCGGCCCATCGCCGCGGGGATGGCGGTGGGTGCCGCCCATCGTGCCGAAAGGGCCGCAACGGCCGCGCGCCTGTCCGACGGCGGCTGCGGCGAAATCAAGCTCGTCGGGACCTCGGATACGAGATCCGGCGAGGGCAGGGCAGGTTCGGAGCCGGTCCGCTCGCGGCCGCGGCTTCGAACGGCTGCAACGTCGTTTACCGAGCCGCATACCGGTGGTGCGAACACCGGCAAAGGGCTCGCAATTACCGGGTGCGAGCTTCGACGGTCCGGGTCAGACGGCGAAGTCGCCCCGCACGCCTCGGAGACGGGACAGGTCGGGCAGGGGGCGACGCAGGGAGGGCACGCCGGCGAACGCCTGTTCTAGCGCGTGCGCTGCGCCCAGGGTGAAGCGATCACTCTTGTGCGGGCCGACCACTTGGAGGCCGAACGGCATACCCTTGTGGTCGACGCCGCAGGGAATCGCGCAGGCAGGGTGGCCGGTGATCGTGATCCCGTAGGTCGGCGCCAGCCAATGGAAGTAAGTCCGCAGCTTCTCGCCGTTGATGCGGTCCATGAAGAGCTGCTTCCAGGGGAACGGCGTGACCGGCACGACGGGCAGCAGCAGGAGATCGAACTCCTTAAAGAACTGCTGCACACGGCGATAGATCCGGGTTTGCTCGGCATGCGCCCAGGCGAAATCGGCGAGGCTCATCCCGAGTCCCTGCTCGTAATTGGCGCGAGTGTTGGGACCGAGCTTGTCCGGATCCTCGTCGTACCATTGCTTGTACCGGCCGAGATAGTTGACTGCGCGAATGACCTCGAAAACACCGTTGGCATCGCCCATGTCCGGCGTCGCCTCGACGCACTCGCGGAAGAAGCCGCCGGATGCCTGGACGCGGCTGCGGAACACGGCCCGGATATCGTTGTCGACGGGCGCGAAGCCGAGATCCTCGGTCCAGGCGACGCGCAGCGAGCCGAGATCGACCGGTAGGGGTACGGCGAAATCGTCCGGGTCGACAGGCCCGGCGAACGGGTCGCAACTGTCGCTCGAGACCTGTGCGGCCAATAGAAGGCAAGTGTCCGCCACGGTCCGCCCCATCGGCCCCAGCACGGAGATCGGCGTCCAGCCGAACGCGCGCTTATCGGACGGCACCAGACCCGGTGATGGCCGGTAGCCGACCACGCCGCAATAAGCGGCCGGGATCCGCAGGGATCCGCCGGTGTCGGAGCCGCTGGCAATCGGCACCATGTCCAGCGCGAGGGCGACGGCAGAACCGCCGGACGATCCGCCGCAGATCAGGCTCGGGTCGAACGGGTTGCCGGTCGCGCCATAGACCGGGTTGCGGGTGTTGGCACCCGCGCCCCATTCCGGCGTGTTGGTCTTGCCGACCACAATGGCGCCCGCGGCGCGCATGGCAGCGACCAGCCGCTCGTCCTTTTCCGGGACATGGTTCGCGAACAGCGGCGAACCGTATGTCGTGCGAAGGCCCTCGGTGTCCTGCAGATCCTTGATGCCGACCGGCAGGCCGTGCAGTCGGCCGAGCGTATCGCCGCGCAGGACGGCGGCCTCGGCCGCCTTCGCCTCGGCGCGGGCGCGGTCATAGCAGGTCGCCACCATGGCATTGACCGCCGGATTGACCGCCTCGATCCGGGCGATACATGACTCCAGCAGCTCTACCGGCGAAATCTCCTTCGTGCCGATCCGCCGGCGCAGCTCGACGGCGCTCAGCTCACAGAGCTCGGTCATGCGTAGTTCCCTCCCGCTGCGCCGACTTCGGCACGTTTCTTCTCGCCGACACCGGTCGGCGTTGCCGCGTCGGCATCGGTGTACAGGTGGCACTCCGCAAAGCCCCCCTCGACCGCGACCGGCCATGGTGCCACCCGGCTGCATTGCGGCATCGCCGCCGGGCAGCGCGGATGAAAGGTACATCCGGGCGGCGGATCGATCGGGTTCGGGAAATTGATCCCGAGCTGGGCGTCGGGCACGCCGAGGCCCGGCTCCGGCGTCAGCACGGAAGCGAGCAGCGCCTTGGTGTAAGGGTGCTTTGGGTCACGGAACAGGTGTTCGGTGTCCCTCTCCTCCACGATCCGGCCGAGATACATGACCGCCACCCGCGTCGCGATATGCTCCACGACCGCGAGATTGTGGCTGATCAGCACGTAGGTCAGGCCGAGCTCCTGCCGCAGATCCAGCAGCAGGTTCAGGATCTGCGACTGCACCGAGACGTCAAGCGCAGAGGTCGGCTCGTCGCAGATCACGATCTCCGGCCGCATGATGAGGGCACGGGCGATCGCGACGCGCTGCCGCTGCCCGCCGGAGAGCTGGCTGGGGTAGCTGTTCAGGTAGCGTCGGGCGAGCCCGACCAGGTCCATCATCTGCTCGGTCTTGCGCCGCTGCTCGCTGCTGCTGCCGAGGCCGTGGACACGCAGCGGCAGGCTGATGATATCCCCGATCGACTTGCGCGGATTGAGCGAGGAGTACGGGTCCTGGAAGATCGGCTGCAGCCGTCGTGCGCGCTCCAGGCGGCCCATCCCGTAGAGCGGCCGGCCGTCGAAGAGGATCTCGCCTGCGGTCGGCTCCAGCAGGCCGAGAAGCATCTTCGCCAGCGTGCTCTTGCCGCAGCCGGACTCGCCGACCAGCCCGACCACCTCGCCCTTATTCACCGAAAAAGTCACGCCGTTGACGGCGTGCAGGGTCTTCTTCGGCTGCATCATGCCGGCGCGGATGGTGAAGGTGCGGCGGACGTCGCGTGTCTCGAGAAGGGGCGTCAAACCGCGAGCTCCCGGTCGCTTTCGGCGCGGGATTCGGCCGGCGACATCACACAGCGATACGCCTGCTCCGATCCGAGGCGGCGCAGTTCGAGATCCTGTTCGCAGAGTCCGGGCCGCCGATGCGCGCAGCGATCCCGGAAGCTGCAGCCGTGCAGATCGCCGATGAGGCTCGGAACTATCCCGGGGATGGAGCCGAGATGCGTCCCGCGGGCGGTTCGGCCGGGCACCGGAATGCAGGCCATCAGGCCGCGGGTGTAGGGATG
>CAZVAR010000089.1:0-15880 GCA_964625225.1 uncultured Alphaproteobacteria bacterium
CGGCGGTGTCGTCGCGGTGCTCGGTCCGACCGGCGTCAACTTCGCCGCCGGCATGAGCGGCGGCATCGCTTATGTGTGGGACCCGGACGGGGAGTTCGCAGCCCGCTGCAACCGGGAGCAGGTCGAGCTCGAGCCGATCCCCTGCGAGGGGGGCGACCCGGCGCCGATGTCGACCGGGGTCGACCTGTCCGACATGACCGGCAACGATGCGGCCCGGCTGAAGGGCATGATCGAGCGTCACCTTCACTATACCGGGAGCGCCCGCGCGCGTGCGATTCTCGCCGACTGGGAGAGCAACCTGAAGCACTTCGTCAAGGTCATGCCGGTGGAGTTCCGCCGCGCGCTGCGTGAGCTGGCGGCGGAGCGCGCCGCCGTCGCGGCCGAGTAGGAGGGGCGCGATGGGCAAGATCACCGGATTCATGGAGTTCGAGCGCCGCGACCGTCCCTACCTCAAGGCGACGGACCGGGTGAAGTCGTGGCGCGAATTCGTGCAGCCGCTGCCGGATGGGGACCTGCGGGTCCAGGCGGCACGCTGCATGGATTGCGGCATCCCGTTCTGTCATCAGGGATGCCCGGTCAACAACCAGATCCCGGACTGGAACGACCTCGTTTACCGGGACGACTGGCGGACGGCGCTGACCAACCTCCATTCGACCAACAATTTTCCGGAGTTCACCGGCCGCGTCTGCCCTGCGCCTTGCGAGGAGGCCTGCGTCCTCAACATCAATGACAGTCCCGTCACGATCAAGACCATCGAATGTCAGATCGTCGATAAGGGTTTCGCCGAAGGCTGGGTCGTACCGCAGCCGCCGGCCCGCAAGACCGGAAAGCGGGTGGCGATCGTCGGCTCCGGCCCGGCCGGCATGGCCTGCGCGCAGCAGCTCGCCCGCGCCGGGCACGACGTGACCCTGTTCGAGAAGCAGGACCGTATCGGCGGGTTGATGCGTTACGGCATTCCGGACTTCAAGTTCGAGAAATGGCAGATCGACCGGCGCATCGAGCAGATGCGCGCCGAGGGCGTGGACTTCCGGCCCGGCGTGCATGTCGGCATCGATCTGCCGGCGCAGGCGCTGCTGGACGAGTACGACGCCGTCGTCCTGACCGGCGGATCCGAGCATCCCCGCGACCTTCCCGTTCCCGGACGGGAACTGGCCGGCATCCATTTCGCCATGGATTTCCTGCGCCAGCAGAACAGGCGGGTGGCGGGCGACACCGTGCCCGCCGGCGAGGCGATCAGCGCGGAAGGCCGGCACGTCGTCGTAATCGGCGGCGGCGATACCGGCTCGGACTGCATCGGCACCTCCAACCGCCAGGGCGCTGCGTCGGTCACGCAGCTCGAAATCCTGCCGCGCCCGCCGGAGCGGGAGAACAAGAGCCTGGTCTGGCCCTATTGGCCGCTCAAGCTCCGCACCTCGTCGAGCCACGAGGAGGGGGCGGAGCGCGACTGGGCGGTGGCGACCAAGGCGTTCCTCGGCGACGGGCGGGGCCGCGTCCGCGCGCTGCATGTGGTCCGGGTCGAGTGGAAAGCGGATGCGCAGGGGCGCATGGCGATGGTCGAGGTGCCCGGCAGCGATTTCGAACTGGGGGCTGACCTCGTACTGCTCGCCATGGGCTTCGTCCATCCGGTGCGGCAGGGCCTGCTGGAAAGCCTCGGCGTCGCGCTCGACGCCCGCGGCAACGTTGCAGCGGATTCCGAGCGCTACGCGACCTCGGTCCCGAAGGTCTTTGCCGCCGGCGACATGCGCCGCGGCCAGTCGCTCGTCGTCTGGGCCATCCGCGAGGGCCGCCAGGCGGCCCGCGCCGTGGACGAGTTCCTGATGGGCCGCAGCGAATTGCCGCGGTGACGTTCGCCCGGTCATGCCGGGGCGGTCGGCCGTCGATCACGACCTTGCCGCTGTCGGAATCGTCCCGGCATGGCCGGAGCCGTTCCGGGCGAGAGCACGGGTATTCGGCAGCGCGCGCGGGTCCGTCGCCGCGGCGGGGGAACACCGGTCGGGGAACGGCAAGGGCTCGCGGCCGTTTCCGGTCTCTGCTATCCGGTCATCATGCTTCGGATCACCGATCTCACCTACCGGATCGCCGGTCGCACATTGTTCGATGGCGCCGGCGCCGTCATTCCCGACGGCCACAAGGTCGGGCTGGTCGGTCGTAACGGGACCGGCAAGTCGACGCTGCTGCGGCTGATCGCGGGCACGCTGACGCCGGACGGCGGCCGCATCGAGGTCGGCAGCCGGACCCGCATCGGCGCGGTCGCGCAGGAAATGCCCGAGGGTCCGGGCACGCCGCTCGACTTCGTGCTCGCGGCGGACGCGGAGCGTGCCGCGCTGCTGGCCGAGGCGGAAACCGCGACCGACCCGGCCCGGATCGCCGAGCTTCATACCCGGCTCGCCGATATCGGCGCGGCCTCGGCGGAGGCGCGGGCGGCCTCGATCCTTGCCGGCCTCGGCTTCGACACGGCCATGCAGGCGCGGCCGCTCGACAGCTTCTCCGGCGGCTGGCGCATGCGCGTGGCGCTTGCCGCGACGCTGTTCGCCGCGCCCGACCTGCTGCTGCTCGACGAGCCGAGCAATCATCTCGACCTGGAGACGCGGATCTGGCTCGAATCTCATCTCGGGAGCTACCGCGGCACGATCCTGCTGGTCAGCCATGACCGCAATCTGCTCAATGCGGTCGCGGACTCGATCCTGCACCTGCACGATGGCAAGCTGACCCTCTATCGCGGCAATTATGACCGGTTCGAGCGGGCCCGGGCGGAGAAGCTCGCCCTGCAGCAGGCCGTGCACGAGAAGCAGATGGCGGCGCGCGCCCGCATGCAAGCGTTCGTCGACCGGTTCCGCTACAAGGCGAGCAAGGCACGGCAGGCGCAGTCGCGCCTGAAGGCGCTGGAGCGGATGGAGCTGGTCGGCGCGGTCCGCGAGGACGGGACGATCCGCTTCGACTTTCCGAGTCCGGAACCGTTGCCCTCGCCGCTGATCACTCTGCACAAGGTGGCGGTCGGCTATGGTGGCGCACCCGTGCTGCGAGGGCTGAATCTCAGCATCTCGGCCGATGACCGGATCGCCCTGCTCGGCGCCAACGGCAACGGCAAGACGACCTTCCTGAAGCTGATCCAGGGCGTCCTGCCACCGATCGGCGGCGAGTTGACGAAGTCGCCCAAGCTCCGCGTCGGCTATTTCGAGCAGGAGCAGGCCGATGCCTTCGACCTGACGCGGACCGCCTACCAGCACATGGCCGCCGAGATGAGGGGTGCGCCGGAGGCCAAGGTCCGTGCCCATCTCGGCCGGTTCGGCTTCCCGCAGGAGCGGGCAGACGTCCCGATCGGCGCGCTCTCCGGCGGCGAGAAGGCACGGCTGCTGTTCGCCACGATCACCCGTGAGGCGCCGCACATCCTGCTGCTCGACGAGCCGACCAACCATCTCGACATCGACGCGCGCGAGGCGCTGATCGAAGCGCTCAACGGATTCGAGGGCGCGGTGCTGCTCGTGACCCACGACCCGCACCTGGTGGAACTGTGCGCCGAGCGCCTGTGGCTGGTCGCCGACGGCGCCTGCCGCCCGTTCGACGGCGACGTCGAGGATTACCGCCGCCGCATGCTTGAGGAGCGGCGGGCCGAGCGGCGTGAGGCGCGTGCCGTGAACGGTGCCGACACGGTCTCGCGCAAGGACGAGCGGCGCGCCCGCGCCGAGATGCGCGCCTCCCTGGCCGACCAGCGCAAGGCCGCCCGCGAAGCGGAGCGGCGTCTGGAGCGTCTCGCTGCCGAGAAGCAGGCGATCGAGGCGAAGCTGGCCGACCCGGCGTTCTATGCCGGCGGCGGCGCGGAAGTCGCGACGCTGCAGATCAGGCTGGCCGAGATCGCTGCCGACATCGAGGCGGCGGAGACCGCTTGGCTGGAGGCGCAGGAGGCGATCGAGTCGGCCGGGGCGTAAAGAGAGACCGGCTGTTGCCGGCCGCCCTTTTCCGTTCTTCGCGAGCAGGGGATAGGCGGCCGGGAACGCCCGGGCTCCCGAGGATTACCCGACCAGCGCCGCCGCGCGGGCCAGCGGCACCGGGGTGTCGGACAGCAGCAGGTCGGCGACTTCCGCCTCCCAGGCCTCGTTTGCCGCGGCCAGCGGGTCGCGCGGCGACAGGCGATGGTCGGCGACCAAGCGTGCGATCAGGAGGCGTCGCGCATCGCCGCCCCGGCCGCCGATCTCCGATCCCTCCCAGGCCAGCAGCACCGCCGTGGTCGCATGATAGAGCGCACCGGCGGCCATGCGGCAGAGCGTCTCGTTCTCGGGCCGCTCGGCAGCTTCCTCGGCGAACCGGACCGCGCGGTCGAGCAGGCCGCCGAGCCGCGCCCGGAACGGCTCCGGCACCGGCAGATTGGTTGGGGCGGCAAGCTTCTCCTGCAACGCCGCGTGCAGCGTCTTGTGCGCCGCCTCCTTGGCGACGGCGCGGGTGATCACGTCGAGGGCGTTGATGTTGCTGGTGCCCTCCCAGAGCACGCCAATATGCGCGTCGCGCACCAGGCGGGCATTGACCCAGTCCTCGATATAGCCGTTACCGCCGCGCACCTCCATCGCGCCGGTTGCGACCTTGATGTTGTCGCGGCAGGCGCGGAACTTCAGCACCGGCGTCAGGATGCGCAGCAGCTTCTCGGCGTCGGCGTCGGCCTTCCGCGCCGCGTCCATCACCGCGGTGGTCCAGGCGAAGCCGGACAGCGCCTGTTCGGTCGGCACCAGGATCTTCATGAGCTGCCGCCGCAGCAGCGGGAAGTCGATGATCGTGCGGCCGAACGCCGACCGGTTGCGCGCCACGACCAGCGACTCGTTGAGGCAGCGCCGCATCATCGACGCCGCCCGCACGCCGTGGCTGAGCCGCGAGAGATTGACCTGATCCATCATCTGCTTCAGGCCGCGCGTCGCGTCGCCGACCACATAGGCGACTGCGCCGTCGAGGACGATCTCGCCGCTCGCCATCGATCTGGTGCCGAGCTTGTCCTTGAGCCGCACAATCCGATAGTGGTTGGGGCTGCCGTCGTCGAGCCGGCGTGGCATGGCGAACAGGCCGAGGCCGCGCGTTCCGGCCGGCGCCCCTTCGGGGCGCGCCAGAATCAGCGCCACGTCGGCATCGGCATGGCTGCAGAACCATTTGTCGCCGTAGAGGCGCCAATGGTCGCCCTCGGGCACCGCGCGCAGCTCGGCGGCGCCCACGTCGGAGCCGCCGGCCTTCTCGGTCATGAACTGCGTGCCCTTCAGCAAGGTCGCCATGTCCTGGCTGACCATCCGGTCGAAGAATCGCCGCTTGAGCGCCTCGTCGCCGTAGCGGCCGATCAGGAAGGTCGAGGTGTCGGTGACGCTGATCGGGCACATCAGGCCGAACTCGGCCTGCACGAACAGATATTGGAAGGCGTACTTGACCAGCGGCGGGACCGGCTCCGGCCAGCCGAGCACGCCGCCGCGATGGCTCATCGCGTGCAGCCCGAACTCGGCGAAAGCGATCCGCTCCATCTCGCGATAGGCGGGGTGGTATTCGATCCAGTCCTCGTCGCGGCCGTAGCGGTCACGGGTGTGCAGCACCGGCCCGTGCTTGTCGGCGATATCGGCCAGCTCGTCGAGGCGCCCGCCGGCGAGTTCGCCCAGCCGGTCGAAATGCGGCGTGAAATGCGCCAGCACCTCGGGTGCCAGATGGAGCGCCAGCAGGTCCCGGAGGGCGTGATCGATGCGCCAGAAATTGAGGCCGCGGCAGTCCGGGGCGATCCAGTCGGAGCCGCGCTTCGGCGCGGCCGGAGCCGTATCGGCGAGGCGGAGAGCGGTGGGCGAGGGCGGGTTCATGGGCTTCGGTCTCCCGGACGGCGGTGGTTCGGAGGGGCAGAGCGTCGCAACGCCGACGCGCGTCGAGGTTCATGCGCATTCGTCGGCAATCGGCGGTCCTGCGTGACGACATCCCGATGACCGTGCATCGTTCGGACGCCGGGATTGGCCGGAGCGGCGGTCGAGACGGCGCCCGCCGCACCCTCAGGGCGGTCCTCCGGACGGGATCCGATGGTTCCGGCTCGGACGACGGACATGCCACCACCTCGCGGCCGAGGACAAGTATCGGAACCCTTCACCAGAGTAGGAATGCCTGTCGGAACGCCGGTGCCGCTGCATCGGCCCGGACTCCATCCTGGGGACGGCCGCTTGCCTGCTCAACCGATTAATCGGCAGACTTCGGTTGACTTCATCTCAATCGAGGCTTCCATGCGCCGCCGCCTGCCTTCGCTCAGCGCCGTCCGCAGCTTCGAGGCGGCGGCGCGACGGTTGAGTTTTCTACGTGCTGCGGAGGAGCTGGCCGTCACCCCCGGGGCGGTCAGCCGACAGGTCAAGGCGCTGGAAGCGGAGCTCGGCATCGCGCTGTTCCGACGCGGCTACCGGCAGGTGACCCTGACGCCGGAAGGCGAGGCCTTCTTCGCCGAAACGCGCGAGGCACTCGATCGGATCGCTGCGGCGGCGGACCGGCTGCGCGGCGGCCGGCGCGGCGCGCTTGCGATCTGTGCCCACCCGACCTTCGCGATTCGCTGGTTCATCCCGCGCTGGGGCCGCTTCTACGACCGCCATCCGGAGATCGACGTGCAGTTGACGACGTCGCTGGCGCCGGTCGACTTTACCCGTGACGGGTTCGATGCCGCGGTCCGGGTCGGGACCGGGCGGTGGCCCGACTGCGCCGCGCTCAAGCTGGCCGAGGTCGACCTGTTCCCGGTGTGCAGCCCGGCGCTGGCACGGGCTGCGGACCTGCGCGCGCCCGCCGACCTGGGGCGCGTCACGCTGCTGCATTCGGCCCCGCGCCCGGACGACTGGCGGCGCTGGCTGAAGGCGGCCGGCGAAACCGGCGTGGACCCGGACCAGGGGCTGCGTTTCGACACGCTGAACCTCGCCTTCCAGGCGGCGATCGAGGGGCTCGGCGTCGCGATCGGCATCGAAGCGCTGGTCGCGGACGACTTGGCGCAGGGGCGCCTGGTCCGCCCCTTCGGCCCGGTCCGGCGCAGCGGCCATCCCTTCTGGCTGGTCTGGCCGGAACGCGCCGGCGCCGACCCGCGTTTGGCACGTTTCCGCGAGTGGCTGGCCGAAGAGGCGGGGGCGTAGCGGTCAGAACTTCGCCAGGTCGTCGAAGGGCAGGGCGTTGGCGTACTGCATCTTGGCTGCGGCGGGCGCCGAGCCCTCGATCTGGACCAGGAATTGGCCGACCAGGATCTTGATGTCGCCCTCCGGGGTCACCAGCGCCCTCTGCCCCTTGATCCGCTGGGCCTTGGCACCGGCGGAGCCGGCCATGGCCGGATTGCCGAACATCATGGCGAGCCCTTGGATCATCGGGGAGTCGCCGATGATCGTGATGTTCACCGATTGGCCGCCCTTGACGTAGCGCCTTGCGCCGGTGATGCCGCCGCCGAACGGCATGGCGCCGGCGGCCGAGCCGGTATCCTCGGCGGACCAGCCGGAGAGCGGTTCCGGGAAGAGGGCCTCCAACCCGCTCGCCTTTCTCTGCGCGAGGAGTTGAGCGGCGAATTCCAGCGCGTCCTTGGCTTCCGCGACCTTCCCGCTCTCGTACAGCTCCAGCGCGTTGCGGATCTCGTCGGCGATCTCGTCGGCGCGAGCGGCCCCGGACGGGCCGGTCAGCGCGATACCGAGCGCGACGGCGACGCCGACACGGACGAACGACTTCTTCAAGATCATACCCCCACACCAGGAGACGCTTCGCCGGGGCGAAGCCACGGCGGCGCCGCTTCTACGGTTTCGGCACGTGACGCGCAAGCCCGGCACCGGCCGGCAGTGACCGGGGTCACAGGCCGGGCTGGTCCGGGGACCGGCCTCGCTCCGGGACTATGCCGGCTTCGGTTGCCGCGCGCCGTCTCCCGGCAGCTCGGCAGGCTGCAGAAGGCGGATGGCCAGCGGCCCCAGCAGCATGACGGCGCCCATATGGGCGAAGGCGACGCCCCATGCGAACACGCTCTGGCCGCCGGCCAGGTCGAGCACGAGGCCGAACACCAGCGGCCCGACGAAGCCGCCGGCGAAGCCCAGCGTCGAGTGCAGCGCCATGGTGGCGCCGCGATAGCCGGGCTGGGCGTTTCCGATCGAACCGGCCGTCACCGAAGAGGATTCGCCCGCGACTGTTATGCCGTGGAGCAGGCACAGGATCGTCGCCAGCGCATAGGAGATGCCGGAGGAGAAGCCGATCACGAAACAGATCATCGCCGACGCGGTCATCGTCGCCACGACCGCGCGCCGGCGGCCGAAACGGATCGAGGCCTCGTTGCCGAAGATACTGGACGGCACCCCCAACAGCGTCAGCGCAAAGGCGACCATCGTCGGCGCCAGCCAGCCGCCGCCGTTCTGCGCCTCCACGAACACCAGGAAGGCGACCACCCAGGACCGCAGCCCGAACAGTTCCCAATTGTGGACCGTGTAGCAGAGCATGTAGGCGAGCGCGGAGCGGTTGCGCAGCACCGGGCGGAAGTCGAGGAGCGCCGTCTCCGGCTTCTGGAGCTGCTGCGGCCCGCTGCGCGGCAGCGCCACGGCGACCAGCAGCACCGCCAGCGCCGCGGCGACTCCGGGCAGCGAGAAGGCCCAGCGCCAGTCGATCCAGTCGGCGAGCGCCGCGGCGAGCGGGAAGGAGACCGCAGCGCCGATCCCGAAGGACGAGGTGTAGAACGCAACTGCCCGCGACTGCCCGGCCGCTCCGAGCTGGTCGCTGAGCGCCTTCAGCCCCGGCATGTAGGTGCCGGCGAGGGCGATCCCGGCCAACGCGCGGAACAGCATCGCGCTCCAGAACCCGTCCGTGAGGAAGGCGAACCCGAAATTGGCGACCGCCGTCAGCACCCCGCAGAACAGCCAGATGCGCTTCGGGTCGACCCGGTCCGTCAGGCTGACCAGCACCGGGACGGAGGCGGTGTAGCCCGCGAAAAAGATGCCGCTGATCCAGCCGGCCTCGGTGTTGGAGAGCTGCCAGAGCTCGCGGAAGAAGGGCAGCAGCGCGGCGAAGGCGGAGAAGCCGAGCATCGTCAGCACCTCCGACAGGCACATCGCGACCACCAGACCGACCGGCGACAGACGCACGCGTTCTCCTCCCCTTGGTTTCTCGTATTTACGATCGAGCGGCACCGATCTGCATGCCCGTAGGTCGGACCGTCAGCTTGGCTGCGTCGCGTCGCCCGGACCGAGCGGACGCTGCATGATCACAATATCGACCCAGCGGCCGAACTTGAACCCGACCGCGGGCAGTAGCCCGACACGACGGAACCCGAGCGCCTCGTGAAGACCGATCGAAGCGCGGTTGGCACTGTCGCCGATGACGGCGATCATCTGCCTGTATCCCCCGGCCTCGCACAATGTGATCAGTCGCGCGAGCAGCGCCCGGCCGATGCCGCGTCGCGCCTGGTCCGGCGCGACATAGACGGAGTTCTCCAAGGCGTAGCGGTAGGCCGAACGCGTCCGGTAGGGCGTCGCATAGGCATAGCCGACCACGGCCCCATCCATCTCTGCCGTGAGCCAGGGCAGGCCTCGCGCTAGAACCGCCTCCCGCCGCTGTCCGATCTCGGGGAGATCCGGCGGCACCTCCTCGAACGAGGCGAGGCCGTGCGTCACATGATGTGCGTAGATCGTCTGGATTGCCTCCAGATCCTCGGAGCGCGACGGGCGGACGAGAAGCTTCATTCGGTTCTCCGAAAGGCAGTTCGTCGGGTGGTTTGCTGGCCGATCCTCTACCTCTCGCGCCGTCGTGACAAACGACTTATCCTGACCGCCTTCGGTGAGGAAATCTCACATGCCGCATCGCCTGCCGCCGCTCAACGCCCTGCGCGCCTTCGAGGCGGCCGCCCGGCATGCCAGCTTTTCACATGCAGCGACGGAACTCGGCGTGACCCACGGCGCGGTCAGCCGACAGATCGCGAATTTGGAAGCGTATCTCGGCACGGCGCTGTTCCGACGGGGGTCGCGCCGCATTGCCCTGACGCCGGAAGGCGAAGCTCTACTGCCGTCGGTTGCTGCCGCGTTCGAGCTGCTGACGGCCGGTGTCGCGAAGGTGTCGTCCGCCCGGAGGGCGCGGCCGCTGGTCGTTTCCTGTATCGCCACGTTTGCGATGCGCTGGCTGATTCCGCGGCTCTACCGCTTCCAGGCTCGCCATCCCGAGCTCGAGGTGCGCTTATCGGCCCCCAATCCACCGGAGAATCTGGCCCCCCTCGACACCGATCTTGCCATCCGCGTCTCGCCGGTGCCGTGCCCGGCCGATATGGAAAGCATGCCCTTCCTCGCCGAGCAGGTCGGCCCAGTGGCGAGCCCGGAGGTGCTGGTGCACGCGCCGGTCTCCTGTCCGGACGATCTTGCGCGTCATACCCTGCTGCACACTGCGACCCGGCCCGATGCCTGGGCGGAGTGGGCGCGGGCGGCAGGCACCGCCCCGCCGGTCGCGCCGGAGCGACGGTTCGAGACCTTCTACTTCCTCCTGCAGGCGGCCGCCTCCGGCCTCGGCGTGGCGATCGGGCCGCTGCCCCTGGTGGCCGACGATCTCGCCGCCGGCCGGCTGGCGGCGCCGCTCGGCTTCTTGCCCAGCGGCCGTTCCTATCAGGCGCTGTACCGGAAGGCGGACGCCGGTGACTTGCGCATTCGCCGGTTCCGGGACTGGTTGCTCGAAGAAGCCGAAGCCGGCCCGGATCGGTTCGCGGCCCGGAACCGATAGCCGGCCCCGGCGACGCCGCCGGGTGCGTCCTTCCGCACCTTAGTCGCGCCTGCCGCCTGCCGCCAGACCGACGGCGCCGAGCAGCCCGGCCAGCCCGAGCGTGCCGAATGCCGCCGTCCAACCCAGTACGCTGCCGCTTCCGACCAGGTCCAGCACGATGCCGAACAGCGTCGGCCCCAGCATCGCTCCGACGAAGCCGAACACGCCGTAGACCGCCATGGTGGCGCCGCGCAGTTCCGGTGCCGCGGCGTCGATCGTGCCGGCGTTCAGCACCGCATTGTCCATGCTTATGGTGACGCTGTGCAGCATCACCATCGCCACCGCCAGCCCGAACGAGAGCGCCGGAGAAGCACCGGCCGCCAGGGCTGCGACCAGCGAGACTACGACGACGCAGAGCACCGTCCGCCGCCGACCGAAGCGCTGGGCGAGCGATCCGCCCAGATAATTGCCGAAGAAGCTGACCAGCACGATCGCCGACATCAGGATCGGCGCCGGCAGGCCGAAGGGTAGCGACACCATACCCTGCGCGCCGGCCGCGAACACCAGGAACGCCACGGTCCAACCCCGCGCACCGTAGTTCTCGAGGTTGTGGCCGAGGTTGGCCAGAATGTAGGCGAGGGCCGAGTGGTTGCGGAGCACGGGACGGAAGTCGAGCAGGGCGGCCTGCTGCACCGGCGCCCTGCGTGCCGTGACCGGCACCGCGAGCGCGACCAGCAGCACCGCGAATGCGCAGCCGGCGGCCCCGAACAGGAAGATCCAGCGCCAGGGCAGCCACTCGAGCGTGATCCCGGATATGAAGAAGGACGTGGCGCCGCCGATCGCGCCGCAGGCGCTGTAGAGGGTAATGGCCCGCACCCGGGCCGGCCCCCTCAACAGGTCGCTCAAGAGCCGCAGTCCTGGAATGAGCGTTCCGCCGAATCCCACCCCGGACAGGCCCCGGAACAGCATCGCCGTCCAGAAACCGTCCGCCAGCAGCCCGAAGCCGAGATGGGCGAGCCCCATCACCGATGTCGACGCCAGATAGACCTTCCGCGCATCGATCCGGTCGGTCAGGCTGACCAGGATCGGGATCGCCAGGATGTTGCCGAGCGAAAAGACCCCGCCGATCCAGCCGGCCTCCGTGTTGCTCAGTTCCCATTCCCGGATGAAGCCGGGCAGATTGGCGGAGTAGGCCGCGAAGGCCACCATGCCGAGCACCTCGGCGAGGCACATGGCGAGCGTGACCCGGCCGGCCGTGGCCGGCCCCGCGCCGGGTTCCGTTGACGGCAAAGGAAATGGTCCCCTAGGCTGGATTCGGTCGAGTCGGCCTGTCGGAAGGCCTGCCCGAAGGCGGGCCTTTCATAGCGCCGGAGATCACCCGGGCACCAGCCCGCAACAACTGAATTGGGAGGAGAAATGGGCTTTCTTTCGAGGCATCGCGGGCTGTTGGTCGGCTTGGCTGCCGCCGGAACGGTAGCGGCGCCGGCCGCGCTGGGCGCGGCGGAGGTGAAGCTGCCGCAGACCGTGGTCTGGACCGCCTACGATGTCGGCACCACCGGCTACAACCAGGCGGTCGGAATCGGCAGCGTCATCAAGAACAAGATCGGTTCGAACCTCCGGGTCCTGCCGGGCAAGAACGACGTGTCGCGGCTGGCGCCGCTGCGGGAAGGCAAGGTTCAGTTCACCGCCACCGGTTCGGACAGCGTCTATTCGCAGGAGGCTCTCTACACCTTCGGCCGCCGCGACTGGGGGCCGATTCCGATCCGCCTCGTCATCCTCAACGTCTCCGACGCCGCCTCCACCTCGCTGGCGACCGCGAAGGATGCCGGCATCAAGACCCTCTACGATCTCAAGGGCAAGCGGGTCGCCTGGGTGAAGGGCGCGCCGGCGCTCAACAAGGCGGTCGAGGCCTATCTCGCCTTCGGCGATCTCACCTGGGACGATGTCCAGAAGGTCGAGGTGTCGGGGTACGGCGCATCGATCAACGCGATGATCGAGGGGCAGCTCGACGCCCTCAATGGCGCCACCAACTCGCCGCCCTTCCTGAAGGTCGAGGCCAGCCCGCGCGGTCTCTATTTCCCTCCCGTGCCGCACGATGACGAGGAGGGGTGGAAGCGGCTCAACAGCGTTGTGCCCTGGTTCTTCAAGCACAAGGCGACGCTCGGGGCGACGATTCCGAAGGAGGGTCAGGAGATGGCCAACACGGCCTATCCGATCTTGGCCACGATCGAAAAGCAGCCGGAGGACCTCGTCTACAATATGACCAAGGCGATGGTCGAATATTTCGACGAATACAAGGACGCCTCGCCCGGCGCGAACGGCTGGGACATCAAGCGGCAGGTGTTCGGCCAAGTCTTCCTGCCCTATCACGAGGGCGCCATCCGCTTCTACAAGGAGGTCGGAATCTGGAAGCCCGAATATCAGGAGGTGCACGAGCGCAACCTGAAACGGCAGGAGGTCATCAACGCGGCCTGGGCACAGCACCTGAAGACCGGCTCGCAGGACGAAACCGAGTACGAGGTCCAGTGGATGAAAGTGCGCTACGAAGCCCTGAAGCAGGCCGGCCTCAACCCGATCATGGAGTCCTGGGAGCCGTAGGCGCCCCGGCGGCCCCGGGTTTCACCGGGGCCGCCCGTTCCGGTTGGGCCGTAACCGGTATCGGGCCGGCACGGCCGATGCAGCCCGGCGCGCTCGATGCAACAGCGAGGTTGCGAGGCGGCAAAGGCGTGCAGCAACCGGTCCGCGTGGCGATTGCCGGCTCCCGGTTCCGGCCGGCGGGCGCGGGCCGGGGCCGCCGCATCCTCCTCCTCGCTTCCGCTCCCGCAGGACGCTCGCGCCTCCGCCGGGCGATCGGATGGTCGCGGAGCAGCGAGCCCGCCATACTGGCTCCGAGCAGGGAGGAGTTCCGATGGCAGGACAGGATGGACGCTCCGAGAAGGCCAAGATGCTGGCGGGTGAGCTGTACGACCCTCTGGATCCCGAACTCGTCGCGGCCCGAGAGCGCGCACGCGATCTCTGTCAGGCGTTGAACGCCACGCGCGAGGCGGAGCGGGACGAACGGCGGCGCATTCTTCGTGAACTGTTCGGCGCGGGCGGCGATACCGTGTGGATGCAGCCGCCGTTCTTCTGCGACTACGGATCGAACATCGAGCTCGGGGAGCGGGTGTTCTTCAACTTCAACTGTGTCGTACTGGACGTGTGCCCGGTCCGGATCGGGAGCTTCACGATCTTCGGTCCGGCGGTACAGATCTACACGCCATTGCATCCGCTCGATGCCGAGTTGCGTCGGCGGCAGGAGTTCGGGAAACCGGTGGAGATCGGATCGGACGTGTGGGTTGGCGGAGGGGCACTCATCATGCCGGGCGTGCGGATCGGGTCGAGGGCGGTGATCGGTGCCGGTAGCGTGGTGACGCGGGATATCCCCGACGGCATGCTGGCCGCGGGCAATCCCTGCCGCGTGATCCGCGCGATCACCGAGTAAAGTCTCCGGATCGGCCCGACCGGCCTGTTTGGGAGGGAGCCGCCGGAGTGCCGTCGGCCGGCCGGGCGGTGTCGAGGCAGTGCCGTCGCTGGCGCAGGGCCGGCGCCCGGCGGCGGATCCCGGGAGGCAGCCCGGGATCCCGGCGCTTCCGACGTCGCCGGCGCTCAGATGTGGATCGGCCGCCCGGCAACGGCGAGCGCGGCTTCCTTCACCGCTTCGGGCAGCGTCGGATGCGCATGGCAGGTGCGGGCGATGTCCTCGGCCGAGGCGCCGAACTCCATCGCAAGACCCAGCTCGGCGATCATCGTCCCCGCATCGGGCCCCAGGATGTGGACGCCCAGCACCCGGTCGGTCTTCGCATCGGCCAGGATCTTGACGAAGCCGTCGGTGTCACCGGTGGTGCGGGCGCGGCTGTTGGCCTGGAACGGGAACTTGCCGGCCCGGTACTCGATCCCGGCCGCCTTCAGCTCCTCCTCGGTTTTCCCGACCGAGGCCGCTTCCGGCCAGGTGTAGACGACGCTCGGGATCGCGTCGTAATTGATGTGGCCGCTCTGGCCGGCGATGATCTCGGCGCAGACCGACCCCTCGTCCTCGGCCTTGTGCGCCAGCATCGGCCCGCGGATCACGTCGCCGATGGCGAAAATGTTCGGTACGTTGGTACGGAATCGGTCGTCGACCTGGACCCGGCCGCGCTCGTCGCGCTCGATCCCGACGGTCTCCAGCCCGAGCCCCTCCGTGAATGGCCGCCGGCCGATCGAGACCAGCACCACGTCGCCCTCGATCGTTTCCGCCTCTCCGCCCTTGGCCGGTTCGACCTCCACCGTGACGCCGGTGCGTCCGGGCGTGGCCTTGGTCACCTTCGTGCCGGTCCGCAGCTTGAAGCCCTTGCGGGACAGGATGCGCGTCATCTGCTTCGCGATCTCCTTGTCCATGTTGGGCAGGATCGAGTCGAGGAACTCGACGACCGTCACCTCGGCTCCGAAGCGGCGCCACACCATTCCCATTTCGAGGCCGATATAGCCGCCGCCGATCACGATCAGATGCTTCGGTACCTTGGGCAGCGACAGCGCGCCGGTGGAGGAGACGATCCGTTTCTCGTCGATCTCGATGCCGGGCAGCGGCATGACCTCGGAGCCGGTCGCGATCAGGATGTTCTTCGCGTCGAGCACCCGCTCGGCCCCGTTGCCGTCGGTCACCTCGACTCGATTCGGGGCTGCGATGCGGCCGGTGCCCTTGACGTATTCGACCCTGTTCTTCCGGAACAGCAGCTCGATGCCTCTGGTCAGGCCCTCGACGACCTTGTCCTTACCTGCCAGAACCTGCTTCAGGTCCAGCGCGACCTTGCCGGTGGTGATGCCGTAGCCGGCAAAGGACTCGCGAGCCTCCTCGTAGCGATGCGAGACGTGCAGCAGCTGCTTGGACGGGATGCAGCCTACGTTGAGGCAGGTGCCGCCGAGGCTGCCGCGCTTCTCGACGCAGGCGGTCTTGAGGCCGAGTTGGGCCGCCCGGATTGCCGCGACATAGCCACCCGGGCCGCCGCCGATGACGACGAGGTCGAAGGAATCAGCCATGGTTCCGCCTTACCGCCTTTCCGTAGGGGCAGGTCCCGCCCGCCCGTGTCCCGCATCTGTGGCCCGCAATTCCTTACCGCTCGGGACGGCAGGCCGCGCCGGCATCCTCGGGGCAAGAAGTTCCCGCCGCGAAGCCTGCGGCAACTCCTCACCCCGATCG
>CAZVAR010000090.1:0-15870 GCA_964625225.1 uncultured Alphaproteobacteria bacterium
CCGCCCCATCCGGATCGTCGAGACCGTGGTGGACATCAACGAAAAGCGCAAGCGCACGATGATTGAGCGCATTACGGCGGCCTGCGGGGGCACTGTTGCCGGCCGCACGATCGCCGTGCTCGGTGTGACCTTCAAGCCCGGCACCGACGACGTTCGAGAGGCGCCGAGCCTTGCCATCGTGCCCGCACTCCTGTCCGGCGGCGCGCGCGTACAGGCATACGACCCGAAGGGAATGACCGCGGCGGCCTCCCTGCTTCCGGGAGTCGTTTGGGCCGGGGACGCCTATACCGCCGTGGACAGGGCCGATCTGGCCGTCGTCCTGACCGAGTGGAACGAGTTCCGGGCGCTCGATCCGAACCGACTGCGCCTGCGCATGCGCCAACCCGTGATCCTCGATCTGCGCAACGCGCTGGACCGCGCGGGCATGGAGGCGGCCGGTTTCACCTATCGCGGACTGGGGCGCGGACCGGGTCCGCTCGGCCGTGAGGGTGTAATCCCCGCCGGCTCCGACCGCGCCGCCCCTTCCGCGCCGGATAGGCGGCAATGGCATGCCGACCGCCCCGCTCCGGTCGCGGCTCTTACGAACGTCCTTCGCCACGCGTGAGGCCTGAGCATGAGTGACGCGAAACCGCAATCGCCGAACGGCCGGATCACCCCTGTCGTCCTGTGCGGTGGCACCGGTACGCGGCTTTGGCCGCTGTCGAGGGCCCTGCTCCCCAAGCAACTTCAGCCGCTCGTGTCGGAGCGCACCCTGCTTCAGGAGACGCTCGCCCGGCTGCCGGTAAACGGCGAGTTCGGGCCGCCGGTAATCGTCTGCAACGAGGAGCACCGGTTCGCGGTCGCTGAACAGGTCCGGCAGCTCGGCATCGCACCGCGGGCGGTCCTGCTGGAGCCGGAAGGCCGCAACACGGCCCCGGCCGCCGCCGCGGCCGCGATCCTGGTGACCCGGGACGAGCCGGACGCGATGTTACTGATTGTCCCCTCCGATCACGTCGTCGGGCGACCGGATCGTTTCCGCGCGCTCGTTTCGAGCGTCTCCGGAATCCGCGACCGCCTGGTCACCTTCGGCGTCGCACCGTCGAGGCCCGAGACCGGCTACGGATACATCGAGATCGGTGAGCCGCTCGCTCCGGGATCGGACATCTTCTCGATTCGCGCCTTTGTCGAGAAGCCGGAGGTCGAAACGGCAGGCGAATATGTCCGCTCCGGCCGCTATCTCTGGAACAGCGGAATGTTCCTGTTCCCGGCGGCGTTGTTCTTGAGCGAGCTGGAGAACTATGCGCCGGAGGTCGTGGCCGCGTGCCGCGCATCCGTGTCGGCCAGCGAGGCGGATCTGGGCTTCTGCCGGCTGAACCGGAACGCTTTCCTGTCGACGCCCTCGGTCTCGATCGACGTTGCGGTGATGGAACGGACCCGGTCGGGCGCCGTGGCGCCGATCGATGTGGGCTGGAGCGATATCGGCTCCTGGGATGCGCTCTGGCGCGCCCTGCCGAAGAGTGAGCTCGGGAACGTCGTCGAAGGCAGCATCATCCCGATCGACTCGCACGATTGCTATCTCCGCAGCACCGGTCCGGTGGTGGCATCGGTCGGGCTGGAGAATGCCGTGGTGGTCGCGACGCGCGACGCGGTTCTCGTCACCACGCGCGACCGTGCGCAGGACGTGCGCCGCGCGGTCGAGCAGCTCGCCAAGGCCGGCCGCCAGGAGCATATGGCGCCGCCCGAGACCTTCCGGCCGTGGGGCTCGTTCCAGACCATCGACTCCGGCGACCGCTTCCAGGTCAAGCGGATCGTGGTCCAGCCGGGGCAGAGGCTGTCGCTGCAGATGCACCACCACCGCGCCGAACACTGGGTCGTGGTGCGCGGCACCGCGCGCGTGACCCGCGGGGAGGAGACATTCCTCCTCGGCGAGAACGAGTCCACCTACATCCCGATCGGCATGATGCATCGGCTCGAGAACCCCGGCCGGGTGCCGCTCCACCTCATCGAGATCCAGTCCGGTCCCTATCTGTGCGAGGACGACATCGTACGCTTCGACGACCATTACGGCAGGGCCTGAGTGTCCACAGAGCGAGCCCGACCTTGAGCGCCGGCGCGACCGGCCATCCCCGGACCGGATCTGCCGCCGCCGAGGCAGGGCCCGAACCCACGCCTCATGTGCGCGACATGACCCTGAAGAAGAGCGCAATTCTGGGCACTTTGTGGTCCGTGCTGGGCAGCTCGGGCCGGGAGTTCCTCGGCCTGCTGGTCTTCCTGATCCTCGCGCGCACGCTGGGGCCGGAAGCCTACGGGCTGCTCGGCATGGCCATGGCCGTGGTCGCCCTCACGCACGTGCTCGTCGGCGAGCACACGACCGAGGTTCTGGTACAGCGGCAACGCATCGAGCGGCCGCATCTCGATGCCGCCTTCTGGGCGGTTCTCCTTCTCGGCGCGGCGCTCGGCGCGGCCATCTTCGCCAGCGCGGGACCCTTGGCGAAGATGTATCAGCGGCCGGAGCTGAAGGATATCACCCGCGTGCTTGCGCTGATGCCGGTCCTGGCCGCGGTTTCCGCGGTGCCGTTCGCGATCCTGCGGCGCCGACTGCAGTTCCGCCTGCTGGCCTACCGCTCTCTGGCAACGGTCATCGTCGGGGGCATCGTCGGCATCGGCATGGCGGCGGCCGGCTGGGGGGTGTGGAGTCTGGTCGGCCTGCAGCTCGCCCAGAAGGTCACGGAGATGGCCGTCCTGTGGATCGGCATGGACTGGCGCCCGGGGGTCTCCGGTCGCTGGCGCCATCTTCGCGACCTGTTGAACTACTCCGGCCAGATGATTGCGATCCGCCTGACCGGCTATGTCGGCCTGCAGGTCCCGCGCATGATGATCGGCGTCTTCTTCGGCGCGACCGCGCTCGGCTACTTCACCGTGGGCTGGCGGGTGTTGGAGGTCGCGACCACCGTCCTGGTCACGCCGATGAGCCAGGTCGCGTTGCCCGTATTCGCCCGCTTCCAGACCCGGCCGAACCGGCTGGGCGAGATTCTGCGGCAGGTCATGGGCATCGCTGCCCTGTTCGCTCTGCCCTGTTTCGTCGGTGCCATCCTCGTCGCGCCGGAGATCATTCCGTTGGTGCTGGGCGGCCAATGGGCGCCCGCCACACCGGTGATCCAGATGCTGCTCGCCCTCGGCCCACTGATCGGCGGCATCTATTTTCTCGAGGCCACGATCCGGGCGCTCGGCCGACCCGACCGCCAGCTTCTGCTGGTCGCGATCGGTACGGTCACGAATCTGGCTGTCGTCTTTGCGCTCCGTGACGCGACGCTGATCTGGGCCGTCGCCGCCATCGTGTTGCGCGGCTACCTCCTCTTCCCCCTGAACCTGCTGATCGCGGGCCGTCTGACCGCAACCCCCGTCCGCGTTCTCGTGGCCGATCTCTGGCGCGTGCTCCTGGCCTGCGCAGTCATGGCGGGGGCGGCACTGGCGCTGCGGGCAGCCTTGCCGCATGCCCTCGGACCGGTCGCCCTCATCTCCGGTACGCTGCTCGCGGCCGCGGCAGCCTATGTCGCGAGCGCGCTGCTGGTGGCGCGGCCGGCGGTCCGCGAGGCGCTGTCGATGCTGCGGGTCATCGCACCCCGTCCAGCGGTCGCCAGCCCATGACACGCGCACCGGGCTCCCGTCACCGGTCCCCGCGTGCCCTCCGCATCGCCGTGGCGGCGGCGCGGCCGTGCCGTGACCTGGCACGCCGCTTCGAGGCGCGGCCTGCGGGCATCGAGGTGGTGTCGTTCGACGTGTTCGACACCGCCCTGCGGCGGCTGGTGGAGCGGCCGGAAGACCTGTTCGCCCTGACCGCCTGCCGGTTTCGCCGCCGCACGGGTTCGGCGCTCGACCCGGACGCGTTCCAACGCGACAGGATCGCCGCCGAAGCAGCCGCACGCCGCACCGCCGCCGCCGCTGGACGCCAGGAGGTCACGCTGGCCGAGATCTATGCCGCGCTGGCCGAAATGGACACGGGCTATGCGGCCGTCGCGACCGATCTTCTCCGGGCCGAGTGCGAGACCGAGCGCCTGGCCTGTCGTGCCGATCCGACCGTCCATGCAGTCTACCGAAAGGCCTGCGCCGCGGGCCGCGTCGTCTTCGTCAGCGATACCTATCTCGACCGGGGCTTCGTCGCCGGCCTGCTCCGTTCCTGCGGCTACACGCATTTCGATGCGCTGTTCGTCTCGAGCAGCCAACTCGCGACCAAGGCGCACGGGAGCCTGTTCCCGCAAGTTGTATCCGCTCTCGGCATCCGACCCGCCGCCATGCTCCATATCGGCGACAATCGCTGGAGCGACTTGCGACAGGCACGGGCAGCGGGCATCCGCAGCATCTGGTATGTTCCCCACCGGCCGGTTCCGCCTGCAGCGCCGGGCCGCGGTCTGGTCGCCTCGGTCGGGAGCGCCGCAACGCGCTGGGCATCGGCACCGGGGCATCGTTTCGACCCTTGGGACACGCTCGGCTTCTCCTGCGCGGGTCCGCTGTTCCTCGGGTTCGCCCTGTGGCTGCGCGGCCGCGTGAGGCATTTCGACGCCGAGCGCCTGTTCTTCCTGGCGCGCGACGGATGGAACCTGCGGACGGTCTATGGCCGCATCGGCACCGAGGACGCAACCGCAGTCGGCAGCGGCTACCTCTATGTTTCCCGGCGTTCGCTGGTGTTCCCGACTATCGACCGGCTCGACGATCGCGCCATCGCCTTCCTGTGCAGCGGCTCAACCGTCCTGCCAGTACGGAGCTATTTCGACCGGATCGGCGTTGCCATCGGACATGACGATCTCGCGCTCCGACGCGCCGGCTTCGCCTCTCCCGACGAGCCGGTCGTTTCGGACTCCGATCGCGACAAGCTGCGTCGCCTGATGCTCGCATACGACGGCCCGATTCTGGCCGCGGCGCGGCGGGAGCGGCACCTTCTCGACTCCTATCTGGCGGCGGCGGGCGCGTATCGGCCCGGCCCGATCGCGGTCGCGGACGTCGGTTGGAACGGGACGATGCAGGCCGCCCTCTCCAAGCTACGATCCGACGCCGGCTGTGCCGGCGCGGTGCACGGCTTCTATTTCGGCACGCTGCGCGGCCGGCGGCTGCAGGCCGGTGAAGGTACCCGCGAGGGCTTCGCGATGGAGGAAGGTCGGCCCGGCCGAAGGGCCAGGGCGATTCTCCAGTGTCTGGAAATCATCGAGTTCCTGTTCTCCGCCCCGCACGGAACCGTGCTCGGCTATCGCCGCTCCAGCGACCGGGTGGAGCCGGTGCTGGACGGCTTCGACCCCGACGGCGAGTATGCCCGGGCGGCAGCGGCCGTGCGCGCCGGTATGGAACGGTTCGTCGCCGAGGTCGCCGACCTGTTCGACGGCACGGTCCCGGACGGCCTATCGGTCGAGGAGGCATTCGCAGCGCTGGCCCGCCTGCTGGAGCGCCCGACCTACGAGGAGGCGCGCCGGATCGGCCGCCTCGTCCACCGCGAAGGCTTCGGTTCCGCCGGACAGGCGCGCCGCATCGCCGCTTGGCCCGGCTGGACGAACGCGGTGCTGCGCCCGCGTGCGACCCTGGAGGCTTGGCGCTCGGCCTACTGGAAGCGCGGTCTGATCGCACAGGCGTTCCACGGCGCAGCGGCCGTCTATGCCGCCCTCGAGGTCCGCCGCCTGCTGGCGGCGAAGATCGAGCGCGCATGATGCCCGCGGTCGACCGTGCGGCCTACCCAGCGCCCCGTTCCGATCTCGGCGTGTCCCTCCGCGGACGACAGCAAGTTCGGATCGTCCATGTCAACGTAACCGATTCTCAAGGCGGAGCCGCGCGGGCTGCGATCGCGCTGCACCGGCAGCTCCTGGCCATGGGAGCCGCCTCTCGGGTCCTGGTGCAGGAACGGCGGCTGCACGACCCCGAAATCGTCGGCCCCACGACGCTGCTCGAGAAAGTCACGGCGCGAACGCGGCCGTTCCTCGACGGACTGCCGCTGCGGCTCTACCCTGCCCGGTCCCGGCAGGCCTTCAGTCTGCAATGGCTGCCAGGCGGGTCGGCACGGGCGATCCGAAGGTTCGATGCCGATATCGTCCATCTGCACTGGCTCGCGCGCGGCCTGCTCCCGATCGGCGCATTGCACAGCCTGGGCGCGCCGCTGGTATGGACGATGCACGATATGTGGGCCTTCACCGGCGGCTGCCACTACACGGCCGGATGCGAACGGTTCATCGCCGGCTGCGGCGCCTGCCCGGTCCTCGGCAGCGCGTCGCGATACGACCTCGCCTGGCTGACCTGGCACCGCAAGCGGAGGCGGTGGCGCCGCCTTGATGCCGTCTTCGTCGCGCCGAGCCGCTGGCTGGCGGCGGAGGCCCGCCGCAGCAGTCTGCTGGCGGATGCGGACATCCGCATCATTCCCAACGGAGTGGACACACAAGCCTTCCGACCGCTGCCGCGCCACCTGGCGCGGGCGGCACTCGGCATCCCGGGCGAGCGGCCCGTGCTGCTGTTCGGAGGAGAACACGGCTCCCGCGAGCCGCGCAAAGGGTTCGATCTGTTGGCCAAGTCCCTGCCTCTGCTGCGCAGCAAGCATCGGCTGGCGAACTTCGAAGTCGTCGTTTTCGGCGGCGGCCAGCGCGATGTCCGGACCGAGGACGGGATCACGGTCCGGCATCTGGGCACGTTGCACGACGATCTGTCGCTGGCCGTGGTCTACAGCGCGGCCGACGTGATCGTGATTCCGTCCCGGCAGGACAATCTGCCGAACACCGCACTGGAGGCCCTGGCCTGCGGCACGCCCGTCGTCGGCTTCCGCCGGACCGGCCTCGAGGATATCGTGCTCGACCGGGAGACCGGATTCCTCGCCGACGCCGGTTGCGAGCACAGCCTGGCCGAGGGAATCGCCTTCACGCTCGCTCTGGCTCGGAACCCGGCCGGAGCGCCGGACGAAGCGCCCATCCGCATGCGGGCGAGGAGCGACGTGGAAGCTCGCTACCCGCTCACCCTGATGGCCGACCGCTATGGCGCGCTCTATGAGGGGCTGCTGAGTCAGCGCAACAAGACGGCCGCCGCTACCGCGGCGACCGCCGGCTGAGCTGCCGCATCAGCAATCGGTGCAGACCGCACCGTCGGCGGAGCTGAAGAGCCGGCCGAACTGATGCTGCACGAAGCTCGATGCGTCGCCGTACATCCGCGACACCTGATCGGTCGTGAAGTCGGCGCGGACATAGGCGAACGTCGCGATGAACGCGACCAGGGCAAGGACCGGCACCCAGAGACCGGGGCGGCCGCCGGTCCCCGATTTGCGGCGCGGCCGGTCCCGGGCCTCCTTCAACTGAGCTTCGAGGCGTTGGCACGCCGCCTCGACGCGGTAGCTGGCGCGCGCCATGTCCTCCGACTGCCGCCGCAGGCTCTGATAGCGCTCGTCGAGCTGGCGCGACAGTTGCTCCAACTTCGCGTTGACGCCCTCCAGCGCAATATCCTGGGCGGCCAGCGCCTGCTGGCCGGCCGCGGAACCGTCCTGCAGCAGGCGGACCGTCCGCCGCAGTTGCGCAATCGTGCTCTCGAGGCCGGATAATCGCATCTGCAGGGCATCCGCCGGCTCGCTCGACCCTGACGTCTCCGCGGCGTCGAGATCGACGGGAGTCGATGGCGGCGCCGCGAAATCCAATTCGGAAACGTTGGCCCCGGCGCTCGCCGGCTTCAGAGCGATCGGCTTATCCATTTTGTATGCGTGCTTCTCGTTGCCGCTCATGACACCAGCCAATGATGATTTCGGATATCGCCGCAGTCGAAACCCCGCTGACGCCCGATCGGGATCCGGACGATCCGTGCCCGAATGCCCGCAACCGGCGCAAACTCTCCTGAGGGCGACCCGCGCATCGAACACCCTAGGGAGGGTGGCGATAGAAACGACCTGGAAAATCGGAAAAGGAGAAAATTGGCCGTAAGCCGTGTGCGCGGCGAAACTGCCCCAGTCCCGGCGGCCCGACAGAAAGCTGCCGATGCGCCGGTCGCCCGGTCCCGGGTCGCCGCAACCGGAACGGCCGACGGCGGCAGCAAAGCAGCCATTGTCTCTTTCCGGAGCTTGGGCGATCCGAAGGGCATGGGAATGGTCCATCGGATCCACCAGTCGCGCCTGTTCGGGCATGCCGCCGCCGGGTTCGCCCGCGCGTACGATGCCGCGTTGGTGGCGCTCGCCGAGGACGTCACGGATCGGGTCGCTTCCCGCCCCGGCCTGGTGTTCGCCCCGCACCCCGATGATGAGACGCTGGGCTGCGGCGCGACGATTCTTCGAAAGCTGGACGCCGGCGCCCGCGTCGGTGTCGTGATCGCGACCGACGGGCGGCATTCGCACCGTTCCGCAGTCCTCGCGCCCGACGCGCTCGCGGCGCTGCGGCGGGACGAGGCTCTGTCGGCCTGCGCCATCCTGGGCGTGCCCGCTGAGAGCATCCGGTTCCTCGGGTACGAGGATGGCGGCTTGTCGCGCGCCGGCGAAGCCTTGCATGACGATATACGCCGTTCGATTGCGGCGTTCGGACCCGCCGATCTGTTCGTGTCGGCGGCGGTCGATACGCACGAGGACCACCGGGCGCTCAACGCCGCCCTACGCGCCGTCGTCGCGGAAGCCGGCCGCGACGTCGCGGTGTTCGAGTACCCGATCTGGTTCGAGGATCCGGCCGCCTGGGTCGATCGCCGGGCGGGCCCGGCCCGCAAGGCGGTGCAGGCGGGAATACGCCCGGTGCTCGGCCTTGCCCGCCTGCGGCCGTGCATCGTGCGAACCGGCGACCATCTTGGGCGGAAGAAGGCGGCGATCGCGGCCTATCGAAGTCAGATCACCAACCTGACCGGCGAGCCCGGCTGGGCGATGCTCGACCCGGCCTTCCTGCGCCGCTTCCTCGGGCCGCACGAGCTGTTCTTCCGACCGGATCCGGCAGGAGCGGACTACAACGGGAGGGGGTCATAAACATTGCCGGTCTCCGCGTCATGCACCTGCTGCCCGATTTCGCGCGGGGCGGCGGGCAGCAGGTTCTTCTCGGCCTGATCGAAGGCATGCAGGAAACGGGGGTCGAACACCTGGTCTGCGGACTCGGCGACGGCCCGATGCAGGCGGAATACGGCGCCCTGAACATCGCGACCGTCGCCCTGCCGAACGAGGGCCGCCTGGGCCGTACCGTCGTCGAGCTCGTTCGCCTGGCCCGACGGTCCCGCGTCGACCTGATCCACACTAACGACACGCCGCGCGACCGCCTCACAGGTCAGGCCGTGGCCCTGTGCTGCCGCCTGCCCATGGTCAACACCTTCCACGGCTGTGCCGCGCCGCCGCTCCCGGCTCCCGAGCGCCTGAGCGGATTGCCCCGCTTCCTGCTGCATCGTGCCAGGCGGGGGGCCAACGCCCGGCTGGTGCGGGCGACGACGCGGCACTTCATCGCCGTATCCGCAGCCGCCCGCGATGCGCGCTGCCGCTATTTTGGACTGGACCCGTCGCAGGTGACGGTCGTCCCGCCCGGGGTCCGCGGCGCTTTCTTCCGCACGCCGCCGGAAGCCGAGCTCGGCCGGCTTCGCCATGAGCTCGGCGCGGTCGGGCGCTCCCCCGTGCTGATCGGCGTCGGCCGGCTGGAGCCGGCGAAGGGACAGCGCGACCTGCTGGAGATGGCAGACGGCCTGCGCCGGCGCTGGCCGCGCCTGCTGCTGTTGCTGGCCGGCGACGGTCCGGACCGGCCGCTGCTCCAGGCCTGGATCGGTGCCCTCGGGCTGCAGCAGCATGTGCGGCTGCTCGGCGAGCGTACGGACCTGCCGCTGCTGCTGGCGGCCGCCGATCTGTTCGTCTCCGCCTCCCGGGTCGAAGGCTTCGGCCTTGCCGTCCTCGAGGCGATGGCGGCGGGACGGCCGGTTGCTGCCTACCACACCCCGGCCTACGACGATTTCCTGGACTCCGGCCGAACCGCCCTGCTGGTCGCGGAACATCGGGCCCAGGCGCTGCTCGATGCCGCAGACCGGATCCTGCGCGACCCGGATCTCGCCCGCAGGCTCGCTGCCGCTGCGCGCTGCAAGGCCTCCGAGTTGAGCGCACGGACGATGGCGCGGCGCGTTCTCGACATCTATCGCACGGCGCTGCCAGGCCGGCACCCGGAGCGGTTTCATGCCCGCCCGGCAGGCTGACCCGCCCGCCGCCGCAGCCGCCACGACGGCCGCCGAGCCGTGGCCCGCGGCGACTCCCGAAACGCCGTCCCTTCTGGTCGATACGTTCACCGATGCCGTACCCGAAGGGCACGTCGTCGGCTCTCCCAGCCCGGACGGGCGGCCGCGATCGGGCATCGACCGCGAGCACGTCATGCGTATCGCCGACGGGGCGCTACGGCTACGCCCGCTGTGCCGACCGGGCTGGGGGCGCCTCGGCATCGCCTACGGCCCCTTCGCGCGGCGGCCCGGCCTGGCGCTGACGGTCGCCCTGCTGAACGGCGATCACGGCTCGCAGCCCTATCCGCTCGACAGCCTCGTCAAGCGGGTCGGGCGCTGGCTGGCGGGCCGCCCGGGCGTGCCGGCGCTGCAACGGCTGCGAAGCTGGCGGCGGCACGGGCTGCCGCGCCGCGACCTGCGGCGCGTGCGCGCCTGGACGATGAGCCGCTTCTCGCGCGCGGCGCGGCAACGCCGCCCGGAAAATCTGGCGGTCGGCTGGTTCGGCCAGGCCGTGCCGGACGACCCGAGCGTAACCGGGAGCGCCTTCCTGGTCCGGGCCGAGATGGTCGAGAACGGGCAGCTCTGTGTCCGCTCCGCGGGCGGACGGCCGATCGTCGTTGACGGCCTGCAGAACGTGCCCATGCAGCTCGTCGTCGCGCTGCGGGATCGCGGCGCCGCCTACTATGCCGCATCGCTGCCCGGAGTGCGCGGCATGGCGGCCTGGCCGTTGATGCGGCCGCTGGCGATCGACCCGGCCGGGGAGGAGCATGCCGTCCATGCCGGCCTGCATCAGAGCATGGTCGGCGAGTACGGTTTTAGCGCCGACACGGTGGTACACGGCCTCGCCGTCGCCGAAATCCCCTCGCTGCGCGCGTGGTACGGCTCGGCACATCTGGCCGATCCGCTGACCGGGTGCGGCGCGCTCGACGGATCCACCGCCGAGCGCGGCGGCATCTGGACGGTCCCCGCCGGCCGGCTGGACCGGACGCCGGACGGTCTGAAGGCCGCCGCAGCGCGCTGCATGGCGCTGATCACCGCCGGCGAAACGGTGGGGCTCCTGCACCTCTGGATCGATGGATGGGCCGGCTGCGGCGAGGTCGCCGTGCTGCTCCGTGCCGCCGACGCCGACAACCATGTCCGCTTCTCGATCGCGCCGGACGGTTGCTATCTCGACCTGGTCATGGCCGGCCGCTCCCGGTGCCTGGCCGCAGCGGCGCCGCCGCGGGGCGGTGCGTCGCTGTCCGTCCAGCTGAGCGACGATGGCCGTCGCATCCGCGCCGTCGTCGATGGGGTCCCCCCGTTCGGTGCCGGCCTGGAGGTGACGGCGCATGTCGAGGCCCACGGCATCGGGCTGGCGACCGATGCGGCGCCCGCCGGCGTCCGGTTCCGGGCGCTGGAGGCGCATCCGCGCACCCTGCCGATCCCCCCGCCGCTTCGCCTGCCGTGGCCGCGGCTCGACCCCGGGGACGTGCCGGTGTTCGACGAGCCATTCGCGACCCCGGCCGACGATCTCGACGGGTTGCCCACGGCGGGTGGAGGCCGCTGGCACCGGCTGACGGGCCACGGCCGGTTCGCGGTGGTAGCCGGCCGAGGTGCCTGCGTCCTGGCCGGGGTCGCCGCGCCGCTGCCGGACCGTACCGCCTACGCGGTCGACTGGTCCGCCGAAGGCTTCGCGGATCTGGCGGTCACGCTGGTGCCGCCTGGAACCCGCCGCGGTGACCGCGAGCGCGGCCGCGGCGGCGTCCTGTTCTGGCAGGACCCGGACAATCACCTGATCGTCAACGTCTGGCTGAACGATTTCGTGGACACCGCGGCGGTCTCCGCCTTCTTCACGCTCGACGGGTTCGAGGAGTTGTACGACGCGGTCTGGAGCAATGTCGGCGACCGCCTCTGGTACGGCCGCCCGGCCGAGCTGCGTGTCGCCTTCGACGGCGACCGCTTTCTGGCGTGGGTCGATGGCGAGCCTGTGCTCTACCGCGCCCTGAGCGACATCCGTCCCGGCCTGCGCCCGCTGCGCATCCGCAAGGTCGGCCTTGTCGCCAACTGGGAATGGGGCACCGACACCGGCACCCGCTTCCTGCGGCTGGTGGCGCGCACGCGCGCAGGGACTGGGGCCGGCTGAGCCGCCCCGGTGCCCGGCTTGGCCGGGCTCACGATGGCAGTTCCTCCTGCACCGCCGCCCGCCCGCCGACGCGCAGTGCCTGTCCGCCGAGGACGAGCGCCAGCAGTACCATGCCGCCCACGGTGGTCCACCATCCGGGATGCAGCAGCCCGAAGGCCGCGGGCAGGATCAGGAGCCGCTCCCAGAGCGCCAGCCGCGTCAGCATCCAGCCGGTGATCGCCATGTTGAGCGCCACGACCGCAGCCAGCGCCGCCAAGGCGACGAGGAGCTGGTCCAGAACGCTTCCGCGCAGGAGCAGCAGTTCGGGCCGGGCGACGAAGAGGAACGGCAGCAGAAAGCCCGGCAGCCCGAGCCGCATGCTCTCGAAGGCGGTCCGGAAGTAGCTCGCCCCGGCGATGTTGGCGCCGACCAGGGCGGCGACGGCGACCGGCGGCGTGATCGACGATACGTTGGCGAAGTAGAAGACGAACATGTGCGCCGTCAGCAGCGGCAGGCCCAGATCCACCAGCGCCGGCGCCCCGAGCAGGGCGACGAGGATGTAGGCGGCCGAGGTCGGCAGCCCCAGTCCGAACACGAGGCAGGTCACGGCCGCCATCCCCAGCAGCAGGGCGAGATTGCCGCCTGCCGCATCCAGCATCACATGCGAGAGCTTCTGCGCGAAGCCGGTGACGGCCAGCACCTCGACCAGGATGTTGATGACGGCGATCACGATCGCGATCTGCGCGCCGCTGCGGGCGCCGTCCTCGAGGCCCTGCACCATCAGCCGTGCCGCCCGCGCGAGGCCGTGCAGCGGCGCGCCGCGATGCAGGACGAGCTGCTTGACCGTCTCGAGCAGGAACAGCGTGACGAGGCCGTAGAGCGCGGCGGTCGCCGGCGGGAGCTGGACCAGCAACGCCCAGACCAGCACGCCGATCGCCGCGAACAGGTGGCCGTACTGCAGCAGCGCCGCGCGCACCGAGACGCCGGCAAGGCCGAGCGCCCCCGCCTCCTCCACCATGCGCGAGGCGTCCAACCGGTGCTTCACGGCCTGAAGCTGCACAGCGACCATCAGATAGAGATAGTAGATCAGCGCCGGGAACACGGCCGCGAGCGCGACCTCGGCATAGGGGATCCCGGTGATGCCGACGATCAGGAAGGCGGTCAGGCCCATGATCGGCGGTGTGATCTGGCCGCCGGTCGAGGCGACGGCCTCGACCGCCCCGGCCACCTCCGGCCGGAAGCCGTTGCGCTTCATCATCGGGATGGTGATGGCGCCGGTGCTCGCGACGTTGGAGACGGTGCTGCCGGAGATCATCCCCATCAGGCCGCTGCTGATGACGGCGATCTGCGCCGGCCCCGAGCGGGTGCGGCCGCCGCAGGCGTAGGCGACCTTGATGATGAAGTCGATGCCGCCGGTCACCTTGAGAGCGCCGGCGAACAGCAGGAACAGGAAGATGGTGCCCGCGGAGATCTCGGTGAGCGAGCCGAGCAGGCCCTGGAAGTAGGGAATGCTGGAATAGCCGATCAGCCGCTCGAAGCCGATGCCGCCGTGATAGAGCAGCCCCTCGGGAAAGAGATGGCCGTAATAGCCGTAGAGCAGCCCCATCGCGCCGATGGCCGGGATCGTCCAGCCCCACTTCCGGCCGGTCGCATAGAAGGAGAGCAGGATCAGCAGCACGCCGATCGCGAGGTCGGCTTGGTTCGGTCCGAAGCTGCGCTGCTCGACCAGGGCCTGATATTCGAAATGGATGTAGGCGAGCGGGATCACCGCGACCAGCGCGAGTCCGAGATCGAGCCGGCGCAGGCCACGGCGCCCGGGCGGTGCCGTCTCCGCCAGGGCGAGGAAGGTGATGACGAGGCCGAGGCCGAGATGCAGGTTCTTGAACTGGCCGGCCGGCAGGAAGAAGGTCCAGATCTGGACGATATGGACCACCGCCATCGCGAGCGCGACGACCAGGATGACGGCGGTGACGGCCGGCGCCCGGGACGCGCCGGCCTCGACCGAGAGCCGCGACAGCGTGCGGATCATCGCCGGGCCTTGCCGCGGCCGATCGCCCGCCAGCCCGCCGCCCCGGCGGCCGGGATCAGGATGCGACCTGCAGATCGTCGCGCCAGAGCCCCTTTTCCTTGAAGTAGCGGGCCGCACCGGGATGGACCGGATACTCGGCCATCAGATATTTGGTGGCGAAGTCGGGCCGCACGTCCTGGAGCTGGATCCCGACCTTGCGGACGTCCTCGGCATGGTCGTAGATCGCCTTGACGATCTTGTACCCGGTCTCGGCGTCGATGTCGGGCCGCACCGCCAGGATGCCGGCGATCGACGGGATCATCAGGGTCTTGTCGCCGACCGCGTTCCACTGCTGCGGCGTCACCTCCGCGCGCAGGATGCCGGGGTTTATCTGCCGCGCCTTCTGCAGCACCTCCTCCTCGAAGGGCAGCACGCGCAGAGCGACCGCGCTCTGCACCTCGGTGACCTGCGGCGAGGGCCGGCCGCTGGTCAGCACCGCCGCGACCGCGTCGGCCGCGCCGGACTTGAAGGCGTTGTAGGTGTCGTTCCAGGAGCCGTAGTTCCAGCGCACCTTGTCGGCGACGCCCGCGGCCTCGAGCAGGGTCTTGACCATCAGCGCCGTGCCGCCGCCGGCCTGGGCCGGCATCACCCGCTTGCCGGCGAGGTCGGCGACCGATTCGATGCCCGAGTCCGCACGCACCAGCAGCGGGATGTTCCAGACCGTGTAGGAGAGCATCTGCTGCGCCTCGACCGGGCTGCGGAACGGCGGCAGCCCTTCGGTGGCGAGCTTCCAGTCGCTCGAGGTGGTCTGGCCGAGCTCGAGCTGGCCGCTGCCGATCAGCGCCATGTTCTCGGCGCCGCCGGCGGTGGCGAGCGAGGAGTTCTTGATGTCGGTGTGGCGGCTGACCGTGCTGGCCAGCGCCTCGATGATCACATAGCCGGTCGAGCCCAGCGAGGACGATCCCCAGCGCAAGGTCCGTTCGGCCGCGCGCGCCGGCAGCACCGGCCCCAAGGCGCTCAGCACCGCCGCCCCGGCCGCGAGCCCTCCCGCCAGCTCGAACAGCCGCCGCCGCGAAACGAGGTACCGCGCATCCGCACCAGTCATCAGCGTTCTCCCCCTGCCTACCTTTGTCGTTGAACCGCCATGATAGGCCGCAAGCCCGGATCGGCCAAGCGGACCGCAGATCGCTGTCGCTAGCAGCTGAGTTGTCCGGTTTAGGTAGCACAGGAGTTGTCCGGATTGTGTCTCCGCGGAGGAGCGGGGGCAATGAACCGGACGACGTGGCTACAGGAACGACGGATGCAGAAGTTTCGCGACGTGTTGAGCCGCTGGGAGGCTCGGGCGCTGTCGGCTCTCGAGGCGGGCGAGCTGCTGGGCTGTTCGGAGCGGCAGTTCCGGTGCTACCGACGGCGCTACGAGGAGGAGGGGCTGGAGGGGCCGCTCGACCGGCGCCTGGGCAAGGCCTCGGTGCGGCGGGTGCCGGTCGACGAGATCGCTTGGCTGCTGGAGGAGTACCGCGCACACCACGCTGGCTGGAGCGCCAAGCACTTCCACGAGCACCTGCAGCAGCAGTACAGCTTCCGCTGGGGCTATAGCTGGACCAAGGCCCAGCTGCATGCGGCC
>CAZVAR010000091.1:0-7335 GCA_964625225.1 uncultured Alphaproteobacteria bacterium
CCGCGGCGCGATGATGGCGACCCTGCGCTGCGATCACCCGGACATCGAGGCCTTCGTCGATGCCAAGCGTGAGCCGGGCCGGCTGCGGATGTTCAACCTGTCGGTCCTGGTCACCGACGCCTTCATGGAGGCCGTGCGGGCCGATGCGCCCTGGAACCTCACGTTCGACGGCACGGTGTACAAGACGCTCCGCGCGCGCGAGCTGTGGGACCGGATCATGCGCGCCACCTATGTGTCGGCGGAGCCGGGCGTCATCTTCATCGACCGCGTCAACCGCCTCAACAACCTCCGATATTGCGAGGAAATTCGGGCGACCAATCCCTGTGGTGAACAGCCGCTGCCGCCCTACGGGGCCTGCCTGCTCGGCTCCATAAACCTGGCCCGACTGGTTCGCGCACCGTTCACGGAGGCGGCCGCACTCGATACGGATCGGCTGGAGCGGCTCATTCCCTTGGCCGTCCGCATGATGGACAACGTCAACGATCTGTCGAACTTTCCGCTGCCGCAGCAACGGCACGAGGCTCAGCAGAAGCGGCGGATCGGCCTCGGTGTCACCGGCCTCGCCGATGCGCTGGCGATGTGCCGGGTTCGCTACGGCAGCGCCGAGGCGATCCGCCTCACCGAACGCTGGCTCGCCGTGTTCCGCCGCTGCGCCTACCTCGCCTCCGTGAGCCTCGCGGCCGAGAAGGGCGCGTTCCCGCTGTTCGATCGTGATCGTTATCTTGCAAGCCCGTTCGTGCAGGGACTCGAACCCGAGGTCCAGGCGGCGATTCGCCAACACGGGATCCGCAACGCGCTGCTCACCTCCATTGCGCCCACCGGGACCATCTCGTTGTTGGCCGACAACGTATCGTCCGGGATTGAGCCGATTTTCGCCTACAGTTTCACGCGGACCGTGCTGATGCCCGACGGCAGTCGGCGGGAGGAGCAGGTCACCGACTTCGCCGTCGCGCTGTTCCGCCGGATGCATGGCGAGCATGCCGCCCTCCCCGACTATTTCGTCGATGCGCAGTCGCTCGCGCCGGCCGAGCACGTCGCGATGCAGGCGGCGGCCCAGCCCTACATCGACAGCTCGATCTCCAAGACCATCAATCTGCCGGAGGAGATCAGCTTCGAGGCGTTCAAGGACGTGTACGCTCTGGCCTACGATACCGGCTGCAAAGGATGCACGACCTACCGGCCCAACCCGGTCACCGGCGCGGTGCTGTCCACCGCCGCAGGCCGGCCGAAACCGGCCGCCGACGAAGGGCCGGCCGGCGGCGCGGAGGTGGTCCACATCACCCAGCCGCTATCCCGGCCGGAGGTGCTGCCCGGCGCCACCTACAAGCTGAAATGGCCGGAGAGCGAGCACGCGATCTATGTCACGGTCAACGACATCATCCAGGACGGACGGCGGCGGCCGTTCGAAGTTTTCATCAACTCCAAGAACATGGAGCACTACGCCTGGACGGTGGCGCTGACGCGGATGATCAGTGCCGTATTCCGCCGCGGCGGGGACGTCTCGTTCGTGGTCGACGAGCTGAAGGCGGTGTTCGACCCGCGCGGCGGTCAGTGGCTGGGCGGACGTTACGTCCCGTCGCTGCTTGCCGCGATCGGTGACGTGATCGAGCGCCACATGGTAGCGATCGGCTTCCTCCCGGCCGACGCCGTCGAGCAGCCGCGGGCTCCGGCGGAGGGCACACGGCCCCGGCCGTTCGGACAGTGCCCCAAATGCGGCCAGGCCGCCCTCATCCGGCAGGAGGGCTGCGATCTCTGCACGTCGTGCGGCTATTCGCGCTGCGCCTGACCGGCCGGACGGGCGCCCTCTTCACGAGACGGTCGCAGCGACGAAACTTTATGGCGCCGCTCTGGTTCATGGCTTCGAGGGAGCGAGGTCCTTTTCCGATAGTTCTCGTCGATGCGAATCCTGCTGATCCAGGACGACCCGGAACGCCGTCGAATGCTTGCCGGGCAGGTACGGCAGGAATTTCCGCAAGCGACGGTCATCGAGGCAAGCACCGCAGCCGCAGCGGACCTGGTGTCCGATCTGGATGAGGTCGAACTGCTGGTCACCGACGGCGCGGCGGCCGGAGTGCCCCGATCCGACTTGATCGAGCGGATCATCGATCGATTCCCCGACTGCCCCATCGTGACCTTCGCCGGTAGCGGCGTCATCGACGGCGGACAGTCCGGGCTGGGCCTCGCTTCGGTCGTGGACGCCCCGCAGCCCGGCGCCGGGGAGCGGGGAGCGGACCGGGACGCCGAACGCCGCTGCAGGGAGTTGCTCCGAATGATCCCGGCGAGCTGCTGCCAGTGCAGCACCGACGGCCGAATCCTGGATGCCAATCCGAGCTTCGGTGATCTGATCGGGGCGAAAGACGTTCTCGGCCGCCGGCTACAGGAGTTCCTGGTCGAGCCGAATCAGTTGAGTTCCGTTCTGGCCGCGGCCCAGATCGGCGCCGGTATCGAGGTGGCGCTTCGCCGTCGGGACGGAGAACAGATCTGGACCGTGATGCGGGCCGGGACCCGGCCGGGACACGCCAGCATCGCATGTTCGTTCACCGATATCACCGCCCGCAAGGAGGCGGAGGAGCGGACCGGGGCCCTGCTGCGCGAGAAGGACGCGCTGATCGAGGAACTGTATCACCGGGTCAACAACAATCTCCAGATCCTCATGTCGTTCGTGCAACAGCTCGTCCGCGAGACGCCCGACACGGCGGCCCGGGCCGGGCTCCAGGACCTCGGCGCGCGGATCTACTCGCTGTCACTGGTCCAGGATCAGCTCTATCGCAATCAGAACTTCGCGGAGGTCGATCTCCGACGTTACCTCGAGGAGCTTTGCGCCGCACGGCTGCGCGGAAGCCGGATCGACCGTACGCTCGATCTCGTCGATCTGCGCCTGCCGATCGCACGCGCTATCCCGATCGGCCTGATCGCCAACGAGCTTCTTCTGAATGCGGTCCAGCACGCGTTCCGCGGCGTCGCGGAGCCACGCCTGCGGGTGACCTTGGACCACCGCCAGGGCCGTCACCTGCTCCGCGTCGCCGACAACGGGACCGGCATGGCGACCGACGTCCCGCCGGAAGGCTACGGCTATCGGCTGATCCGCCTGCTGGCCGGCCAGATCGGGGCGGAGGTCAGCATCGTGTCCGAAGGCGGCACCGCCGTGACCGTTGCGTTCGCCGCGACCGGCTAGCCTTGCGGCGCTTCGCCTTCCCAGCACTCGGCCTCCTGGTCCTGCTCGCCGCCTTGGCGGGTGCCGGCCCATGGCTCCTTCTCGCCGACCGCACGGAGGCAGCCATCGCCGACTGGGTTGCGGCCCGCCGTGCCGAGGGTTTCGCGATCGCGCATTCGGGCATCGAGGTCGGCGGCTTCCCGACCCGCGTCGCCGTCACCATCGCACGGCCGGAGGTCGTGCGGCCGGGCCCGGGCGGCGCGCTGTCCTGGAGCGGGCCAGCCGCGACCTTCGCTGCATCGCCATGGCGCTCGGAGGTCGTCGACTTCACGCTACCCGGCGTTCAGCAGGCACAGCTTTCCGGCCGACAGCCGGCGACGAACCTCCGCATTATGGTCCGCGACGTCAGCGGCATGCTCGGACCCGACGACCAAGCACGAGGATGGGTACTGACCGCCGCCGGGCGCGACCTCGGCATCGCACCCTACTCCGTCGGCCAACCGGTGCTCCACGCGCCGGCCGTCCGGCTGCGGCTGTCGACCCCCGAACCGTTCGCGCCCCGCGCTCCGCTCGATTTCGGGATCGAGATCGACCGCCTCGCGGTGCCGGAACCGACCGGCCTCTTCGGCGCGACGATCGACCGGCTCGTCGTCACCGGCACGCTGACGCCGCTTCCGGCCGACCTGACCGCCGACGCCCTCACAGCCTGGCGAGCCGCCGGCGGCGCGGTCGTGCTCCACCAGGGCGCCCTGCTCTGGGGCCCGCTCGCAGCCGAACTCACCGGCCGGCTGACCCTCGACGCGGCGCTCCGCCCCCAAGGAAGCCTGTCCGCCCGCATTCACGGTTACGACGCCGCGATCGACATACTGGTGCGCAGCGGCCGGATACCGGCCGGGAACGCGGCGCCGCTCAAGCTCCTGGCCCGCCTGCTGGCCGCCCGCAGCGGTGACGGCGCCACGGAGGTTCCGGTGCGGCTCGAGGACGGCTGGCTGTCGGTCGGCCCGATCCGTATCGCGCCCCTGCCGGCGCTGGCCGCGCCAACGGCGACAGCCGAGACCGGCTAGGCCTGCTTCGCGTCGATCAGCCGGCGGCGGATCTCGCGCGTCCGGCGGATGAGGCTCTCGATCTTCTCCCCCTCCCCCCAGCGGATCGCACGCTGGAGCTGTGCCAGGTCCTCCTGGAGTCGGGCGCAAACGTCGAGCAGCGAATCGCGATTGTTCAGGAAGATGTCGCGCCACATGATCGGGTCCGAGGCGGCGATCCGTGTGAAGTCCCGGAAGCCGCTGGCTGCGAACTTGATCACCTCCTGCTGCAGGTGCGTGCCGAGGTCGGTCGCGGTACCGACGATGGTGAAGGCGATCAGGTGCGGCAGGTGCGAGGTGATCGCCAGCACCTGGTCGTGGTGCGCCGGGTCCATGATCTCGATGCTCGCGCCGCAGCGTCGCCACAGCTCGGCGATCCGGTCGATCGCGGCCGGATCCGTGCCGGGCGGCGGCGTCAGGATGCACCAGCGTCCCTCGAATAACTCGGCGAAGCCCGCCTCCGGCCCCGAATGCTCGGTACCGGCGATCGGGTGGCCGGGTACGAAATGCACGCCCTCCGGCACGAGCGGGCCGAGATCGCGGATCACCGACTGCTTGGTCGACCCGACATCGCTGACGATCGCCCCCGGCTTCAGGGCCGGCGCGATCGCCTCGCCCACCGCGGCGAAGGCACCGATCGGCGTGCAGACCATGACGAGATCGGCCCCGGAGACGGTCTCCGGAAGGGACAGGCTGACGCTGTCCACGAAACCGAGGCGCTGCGCCGTGTCGAGCTCCGACTGGGTCAGGGCGGTGGCCGCGATGTGACCGACGAGCCCGTGCCGCTTCATGCAGCGCGCGAGCGACGAGCCGATCAGACCGACGCCGATCAGGGCGGCCCGGTCGAAGAGAACACTGGTATCCGACATCGGTCTCAGGCAGGAGCGAACTGGGCAAGGGCGTCCACCACCGCGCGCATGTCCTCGGCGCGTCCGATGGTGATCCGCAGGCTGTCGGGCAGGCCGTAGCCGCCCATCCGGCGCGGGATGATCCCGCGGGCGTTGAGGTGACGGAGTGCGGCTTCGGCGTCGCGGCCCGGAATGTCGGGAAACCGCACCAGCACGAAATTGCCGACGCTCGGCGGCACGGTCAGCCCCAGCGCCCGGCACTGCTCGGAGAACCAGGGCAGCCACTCGGCATTGTGCCGGCACGACTCGGCGGCGTGCGACGTGTCCTCGACCGCGGCCACTCCGGCGGCGATCGCCGGCGCACTGACGTTGAACGGCCCCCGCACCCGGTGCAGCACATCGATCACCTCGGCCGGACCGTAGCACCAGCCGAGGCGCAGGGCGGCGAGGCCATGGATCTTCGAGAAGGTGCGCGTCATCACGACGTTCGGCCAGGCGTCGACGAGCCGCACCCCGGCGTCGTAGTCGTTGCGGGTGACGTACTCGGCGTAGGCGGCATCGACCACCAGCAGCGCCTGCTCCGGCAGACCGCGCCGCAGCCGTGCCATCTCTTCGGCCGACAGGTAGGACCCGGTCGGATTGTTCGGGTTTGCAATGAAGACGAGACGGGTGCGCGGGGTCACCGCATCGAGGATGGCATCGACGCTGGCGGTCAGGTCGGTCTCTGGCGCAACCACCGGCGTCGCCCCGACCGACCGCGTGATGATCGGGTACATCGCGAAGCCGTGCTCGGTGAAGATCACCTCGTCGCCCGGGCCGACATAGGCACGGGCGAGCAGCGCCAGCAGCTCGTCGGAGCCGGCGCCGCAGGCGATCCGGTCCGGGTCCAAGCCGTGCAGGCGGCCGATCGCCTCGCGCAGGGCGGTCGCGTGGCCGTCGGGATAGAGATGCAGGCGCTCCGCTTCTGCCCGGTAGGCGGCGATCGCCCGCGGGCTCGCACCGAGCGGGTTCTCATTGGAGGAGAGCTTGATGATGCGCGTCCGGCCGGGCAGCGCGGACTCGCCGCCGACATAGGGGGCGATGTCGAGGATGCCGGGACGCGGCTTGAGCGGGCTGGTCATCTCAGGCGACTTCGGTGCGCGACTGGGTGGTGGCATCCGCCACGACCGGCGCGGCATAGCCGCCGAGCGGCAGCACGCGCCGAACCGGCGCGCGCGCCGCCGCGGCGAGGCGCGGGTCGTCCGATGCGACGAGCCCGCCCGCCTCGATCAGGTGCAATCGGCCGCCGGCCGCCGCCGCCAGCGCCCGCACGGCGACGAACCCGGCCGCCGTGAGGCCGGCGACAACGGCCGCCGCCGCCGTCGGCTGATCGCTTTCCGCAAGAAGGCAGCCGCGATCCTCGTTCGAAGGGTCGGGTTCGCCCGCGGCGATCACGATCGCCTGGGCGCGGCTCTCGGGCCGATCTTGCCCGGCGACCAGCGGGAGGCGAGACAGGATGCGGGGAGTCACGGAAGCATCATCGGCCAGCAGGGGCCACCACGGCTCCTCGCCGTCCTCGCCGTCCTCCTCGGGCACGGGAAGGACGCCGATCGAAGCCTCGCCGGCGCGCAAGGCAGCGACGACCTGCTGCGGGCGGGCGCAGCGGCGATAGCGCGCGGCGGCACCGTACTGGTCGCGCGCAAGGTCCCAGCGGGCCGCGCCGGCACGGCCCTCGGGCGCATGCACCGCAACCACGATCTCGGTCTGCACCCGAAGCTGGCCGGCCATGATCTCCCGCCAGATACGCAGGAGGGAGACGCGCGGAAAGGGGCCGCGATGCCGTTCGAGCAAGCGACGCAGAATGCGCGCTTCGCGGCCGGGCCGGAAGAACTGCGTGCGCGCGCCGTCGCCCGGCGCCGCGTGCTTGGCGCGGGCGACCTGCTCCACCACTGCCGTACGCTGCATCAGCAGGTCGTGCAGGGCGTCGTCGATCCGATCGATCTCCCGACGAAGCTCGTCGAGGGTGCGCGCGCCTGATGGCATTGAGGATTTCCGCGACAGGGGTCCGAAAAGCGGCATAGTACTAGTCCCGCACCCTCTCGAAATCAAAGAAAACGTCCACGCCCCGAAGCCAGTACCGGCCGGCGGGGATGAGGCGCGTGGGAGGCATGGGGGTTCGCGGGCGTTGATGGGGCTCTGTGGGGATTCGTGTGGGTCCGTGGGCGTTCGTGTGGGTTTGTGGGGATTGATGGGGGTTCGTGGGGGTCAAGAT
>CAZVAR010000091.1:7345-15703 GCA_964625225.1 uncultured Alphaproteobacteria bacterium
GCGTGCGGGGGCGTCGGGGGCCCTGGCGGGGCGCCCGGGGGGGACACGCTGGCGGCCCCATGGGGGTGCATATGGGGATGGTCGAAAGGATCGGACATGCAGCGCTTCCGACAGAAGGGACGCGAGCAGTTTATCATGAAAATAGTCCTATGTCCATCACCCGGAGCGTTGAGGCGTCCGCGTCGCGACCGATCGCCCGCACCGCGTCAGAGGAGCGAAACAAGAGTCGCTTCGACACGCCGCCGCAGCCCGGGCGAACGAAGATCCCCGGCCATGCGGCACGCCGAGACAGCCGGTGCCGCCGCGCGCCGCGCAGGAGCCCGGTGAGCGCTGGGGGCATATCGGCGGAACCGGTGCGTGCGTCGTCCAGGAACATGCCCTTTCGACCCTGCCCTGCTCGTTCGCCGAAGCGGGAACGGCGGAGCGGGCGGCTCGTCGATCAGGCCACGCACCGCATCCGCGGCCACCGGTTTCAGGGCACGGCCCGCGCTGTGGCGCCCGTGCGGATGCGGTCGAGGACCGGGAGGATGTAGCGGCGGAACCGGGCGGGGTGCTCGCTCATCGGGAAGTGGCCCAGCTCTTCCATCACCTCGAAATGCGCACCGGGAATCCGCGCCGCGGTGGCAGCGCTGTCCTCCGGCGTGCAGGAGAAATCGTAGGCGCCGGTCAGGATGTAGAGTGGGCACACGGAGGTGTCGATCCGGGCGACCTGATCGAGAATGTCCGGCTCGACCCGATAGAACCAGAGATCCCCTTTGAATACGCCCGGGCCGCTGATCATGTACTGCCACAGCGTCTCCCAGCGGAACTCCTCGGGCGCCTGCGGCGCGACGAGGCCGGAGACGAGCGCGGCGCAGACCTCGCCGCCATGCACGTCGGGCAGGTTGAGCCACTCGAGATCGTACCAGGGCGTCTGCCGGCCGGCCGCTTCCAGGCCGATCAGGGCGCGGAACTCCGCTGCGTGGTGGATCGCGAGATGCAGGACGATCCGACCGCCGATCGAGCACCCCATCACCACCGGGCGATCGAGTTCCAGCGCCGCGCAGAAGGCGCGGATCATTTCCATGTAGGCAGCCGAGCTCAGCCGATACTCGTCCGGCTCGTCGCGCCAACCGGGCGGCGGGTTGGACTTGCCGTGCCGTGGCATGTCGAAGGCAAGGACGCGGAAGTGCGCCGTAATCGCCGGGTCGGTCATCATGTGCCGGAACTGCCGGCTGTCGCAGCCGGCGGTGTGCAGGCAGACCAGCGGGATGCCCTGTCCGGCCTCCTCGAAATAGATCCGATGCGGCCGGCCGCCGAGATCGAGGCGCAGATACCGGCCGACGATCGGCTCCAGCTCAACCGCCATACGCACCTCCGCCGTGCAATCGACGCGGCGCGGCGAGCACGTCCTTGAAATATTGCAGGTTGGCCATGAACGGCTTGAGATCGCCCTCGATCTGCGCCCGGCCTGCCTTGCTCAGGGCGAACAGATCGTGCCAGCCGGGTTCCGGCACCGGCTGCCAGAAGCGCCGCCAAGTCTCCGGCTCGGCCCGGATCGAAAAGGCCGACGAGCGCAACAGAAACGGGCCGCGCTCGACCGCCGCGACCCGGCCGCCGTCGATCACGATCCGGAAGGCCTCGGCACCCGCATGCACCATGAAGGCCAGCGCGACATGGCGGCCCCGCCGGACCAACGCCGCATCCCCACCCACGAGGTCGGGCAGCCGCGGAAACACCTCGGTCGGGTGCACGGACCTAGCGCCAGCGCGCGCGCGAGACGTCGCGAAAGAGCCGCGACGGCAGGAACCGGAACGGGTTCGGCAGATGGGCGGTTGCGCGGCTGAGATCGGCCTGAAGCCGCGGAATCCGCATGACGTCGGCGATGCGGCGCTCGACGAAGGCCCGGGTATCGGTGAAGTTCTCTGACTCGTCGTTGAGCCAATACAGCAAAGCCGCGCTGTAAACGCCGGCGAGCAGGCCGCGTTTGGTGTAGTAGCTGAAGTCGGTCGACGTATCACCGCAGGCATACCAGATGGCGTCGACGGTGCGCCGGAGCGCGCGGGCCGCGACGGTCGCATTCTGCGGCAAGGCGAGCACCGAGAGCGCCCGGCGGATCGCCTCACGATCCTGCTGATTCTGCTCGAATCGCAGGCAAATCGCGGTGGCGACACGATCGCGCACCCGCATGGAGGAAAGATCGAGCCGGGTCAGCGCATCGACCATGCGCCGGTCGGCGAGCGCCGAATAGTACTCGATAGCGTCGATCGGCCCGCGCGGGAAGGCGCGGCGCGCGTCGGCAGGATCGAGGCCGGCTTGTCGCGCGCCGGCCTGAAGCGCACTCATAGACCAGCCGTCGAACGGGACGTTCGGCAGCGTCGCGAGCAGAATCCGTTCCCGCAGGCTGTCGATCAGCGGGTCCGGACCGGTGACATCGATCATTCGCTGCGGTCCTCAAAATTCAGGTCGGCCAAGTGGCGCGCCCACTCCTCGGTGAATGTCAGCAGCGACAGGTCGTTCATCCGCATCGGATAGAGCACGCCGTCCAAATGATCCATTTCATGTTGAACCACGCGGGCGTGGAAACCGGTTGCGATCCGCTCGATCCGTTCGCCCGCCGGCGTGGTGCCGGAATAGCGGATCGTTCGCCAGCGCGGGACGGCCCCGCGCAGGCCGGGAACCGACAGGCACCCCTCCCAGCCAAGCTCCCGGTCCGGCTCGACCGGCTCCAGCTCCGGGTTGGCCAGCACGGTGACCGGAACCTCGCCCGCCTCGCCCCCGAGATGGGCCGGCACGTGGAAGACCATCAACCGCAACGATCGGTGGACTTGCGGGGCAGCCAGGCCGACCCCGCCCGCGTCGAACATGGTCTCGATCATGTCGGCGACCAGCCCCCGCATCTCGGGCGCGGTCGGATCGGGGACCGGGTCGGCCGTCCGCAGCAGCACCGGGTGTCCCATGCGGGCGATCTTCAATAAAGCCATGCCTTCCCCCGGCCCGTCGGCCGCCCGACGCAGATGTCCGATCCCGATAGACGATCTTCACAGGGCCGGGTGCTTGTGATATGTCCCGCCCGCTCTAGATCAAGTCCGTCAAATCATAGCCTAGCAACTGCGAAAGGGGCATGGAACTGCCGTGCACGTGTCCGTCCGCGACAACAACGTCGATCAAGCCCTGCGGGCGCTGAAAAAGAAAATGCAGCGCGAGGGCATTTTCCGAGAAATGAAACTCCGCCGTGCCTACGAGAAGCCGTCCGAAAGGCGCGCGCGCGAGCGTGCCGAGGCCGTACGCCGCTACCGTAAGCTGCTGCGGAAGCGGATGGAGCGCGAGGGCTACTGACGAACCCGACCGCGCCCGCCGGCTCGGCGAGCCCATACCCGGCAAAAGGCCGCGCTCCCGACGGAGCCGCGGCCTTTTGCGCTGGTCGATCTCAATCGAGCGCGCGGATGATGCCCTCGCACATGGCCTTGGCGTCGCCGAACAGCATCATCGTGTTCTCGTTGTAGAATAGCGGGTTGTCGACGCCGGCATAGCCGGTGGCCATGGAGCGCTTGACGAACATCACCATACGGGCCCGATCGACGTCGAGCACAGGCATGCCATAGATCGGGCTGGACGGGTCGTTGCGGGCGGCCGGATTGGTGATGTCGTTCGCGCCGATCACGAAGGCGATGTCGGTGGTCGGAAAATCGCGGTTGATCGCATCCATCTCGAACACCTTGTCGTAAGGCACATTGGCCTCCGCCAGCAGCACGTTCATGTGCCCCGGCATGCGGCCGGCGACCGGATGGATGGCGTAGCGCACCTTCACACCGCCCGCCTCGAGCAGGTCGACCATCTCGCGCAGAGCGTGCTGGGCCTGGGCGACTGCCATGCCGTAGCCGGGGACGATCACCACCGAGCCCGCATTCCTGAGCAGGAATGCGGCATCGTCGGCATTGCCGCTCTTGACGAGCCCGTGGGCGGCGGCGGCGCCCGCCTCCGCCGCCTTCTCTCCGCCGAAGCCGCCCAACAGCACGTTCGCGAGCGAGCGGTTCATCGCGACGCACATGATGTAGCTGAGGATAGCACCCGAGGCACCCACCAGTGCACCGGTCACGATCATCAGCGGGTTGTTCAGCGTGAAGCCGATGCCGACCGAGGCCCAGCCCGACAGCGAGTTCAGCACCGAGATCACGACCGGCATGTCGGCGCCGCCGATCGGCAGCACCACCATCGCGCCCCAGATGAGGGCGACGATCGCCAGAATCCAGAACAGCCCCTCGCCGCCGACGCCGAGGAAGAGAAACGCCGCCATGACCGTGAAGAGGCCGATGAAGCCGTTGACCGCGGTCTGCGCCGGAAAGGTGATCGGGGTGCCGGGCACGACGCCCTCGAGCTTCGCCCAGGCGACCACCGAACCGGTGAAGGTGATGGCGCCGATCAGGGCGGAGACCATGATCTCGATCAGGTCCTCCACCGCCATCTCTCCCTCGACGACCTGAATGCCGTAGAGCGACGGCGCACGCATCGCGGCGCCGGCGATCAGCACCGCGGCCAGACCGACGAAGCTGTTGAAGAGCGCGACGAGCTGCGGGAGCTTCGTGAACTCCGCCCGCAGCGCGATCACCGTGCCGATCACGCCGCCGATGATGATCCCGGCGAAGACGAGCGTGTAGGTCGGAACCTCAGGTGTGGCGAGGGTAGCCACGATGGCGATCGCCATGCCGGCGACGCCAATCAAATTGCCGGTGCGCGCCGTCTCCGGGCTGGCCAGTCCGCGGATCGAGAGAATGAAGCAGATGGCCGCGATCAGATAGGCGTACGAGGCGAAATCCCCTGACATCGCCCCCTCAGCGCTTGCGGAACATTTGCAGCATGCGCTGCGTGACGATGTAGCCGCCGAAAATGTTGATGGCAGCGAGCACGACCGCGACGAAGCCCATGATCTTGGCCGCGCCGAAGATCGCCGGCGCTGCGGCGACCATCGCGCCGACGATGACGATGCCGGAGATCGCGTTGGTGACCGACATCAGCGGCGCGTGCAGCGCCGGCGTCACCTTCAGCACGACATAGTATCCGACGAAGGCGGCGAGCGCGAACACGGTCAGGCCGAACAGCAGCGGGTCCGCGCCTTGCGGGCCATCCACCGCCTGTCCGGCGCGGTTCGCGACCTCGAACGCCTCACCGGCGATCCGCTCCGCCTCGACGGCGAGACGGTGCAATTCGCGCGCGATGCCCGAAGCATCCTGCGCAACGTCCTCCAAGGCCATTCAGCCCTACTCCTTCTGAACCAGAACCGGATTGACGATGCGACCGTCGCGGCAGACGAGCGTCGCGCGCACGATCTCGTCGTCGCTGTCGGCTTTCATGCCGCGGGTCTCGGGATCGACCAACAGGCCGACAAAGTTGGCAAGATTGCGCGCATAGAGGGCGCTGGCGTCGGTCGCCACATGCGACGGCAGCTGGAGGTCGCCGACGATCGTCACGCCGTGCTTCTCGACGACGCGGCCCGGCTCAGACAGCTCGCAATTGCCGCCCTGCTCGACCGCCATGTCGACAATCACCGAGCCGGGCCGCATGTCCGCGACCATCTCGGCGGAAATCAGCACCGGCGCCGGGCGGCCGGGGATCAGGGCCGTCGTGATGGCGACGTCGATCCGCTTCAGATGTTCGTGCAGCTTGCCCGCCTGACGCTGACGGTAGGATGCGCTCATCTCGCGCGCATAGCCGGCCGCGGTCTCGGCCGTGTGCGCCTCGTCCGAATCGACGGTGACGAAGGTGGCGCCGAGGCTCTCCACCTGCTCGCGCGCCGCCGGCCGCACGTCCATGGCCGACACGATCGCGCCCAGACGCCGCGCGGTCGCGATCGCCTGCAGCCCGGCCACACCGGCGCCGAGAATCATGACGCGGGCCGGCGCGATCGTGCCGGCGGCCGTGACCATCATCGGGAACGCACGACCGAACCGGTGCGCCGCCTCGATCACCGCCGCATAGCCGGCGAGATTGGCCTGGCTCGACAGGGCGTCCATGCCCTGCGCCCGGGTGATGCGCGGCATGAACTCCATCGCATAGGCGCGGATGCCGTGCCGGGCATAGGCCTCGAGCCGGTCATGGTCCTGCCAAGGGGCGAGGAAGCCAACCAGGGTGGCATCGGGGCGCATGCGCCGGAACTCCCAGCCGTCCTCGTCGAGGCGCGGTGGCCGCACGCGGAGCACCAGGTCGGCCTCACCCAGGGCGGGACCGATCTCCCCGGCGATCCGCGCGCCGGCCTCCTCGAACACCCGGTCGGGGTAGCCGGCCGCCGTGCCGGCGCCGGTTTCGATCAGAACATCGAATCCAAGCTCCCGCAGCCGCTTGATGGCATCGGGGCTGGCGGCGACCCGGCGCTCGTTCGGATATCGTTCTTTAGGGATGACGACCTGCATGGACGAGACTGCTCCTCATTGGGCGGCGGATCATGGCACGAGCCGATTCCGGTTCCAATCGGATCGGCACGGCGCCTCGTGCGTGACGATTACCCGGGATGGGGACGGAGGGGAGCGGCCGGTCGCGCCCCGCAGCCGCTGACCGGGCCCGGCGTCCGGGACGCAGGTTAGGCCGCCGGCGGGAGCTCGACGGCCTTCAGGGCTGCGGCCTGGCGGCGCTCGAGACTGGCGAGGTCGAAATCGCGGACGAGGTCCTGGAAGAGGGCGTACCAGTTGATCTCGGCCCGGAGATGCATGAAGACCGATCCCAGGCCGATCGCGGCCCGGTCCATCAGGACGAACTCGCGGGGCGGCCGCACGCCGCCCGCGCGGCGCAGGGCCTCGTGGACGCGACCCGCCACCTCGGCGCCGTACTGGGTGCCGCCACGCTCGGTGATCGGGCGGACCCGATCCTCCATCAGCGGGCCGTAGAGATAGCGGGCCCACTGATTGAGAATGCCGACCATCTCCTTCGAGAGATCGGTGAACCCCCAGGTTTCGTAGGCGTGCACGGCGAGCGCCTCGTCCTCGTCGCGAAGCGCCCGGTACAGATCGATCACGCCCTTGACGAAAGGCGCGCGGAACACCCGGATGCAGCCGAAGTCGAGCAGATTGATCGAGCCGTCGGGCCGGACCGTATAGTTGCCGAGATGCGGGTCGCCGTGGATCACGCCGTAGAAGTAGAACGGCACATACCACGCCCGGAACATGTTGTAGGCGATGCGGTTACGCAGCTCGATCGGGGCATCGACCATCGCCATCAGCGGCCGGCCGTCGAGCCAGCTCATCGTCAGCAGCCGGTCGGTGGAGAGCCCGGGGACCGGAGTCGGCACGAACACGCCCTCCTCCTGCGACAGCATGTCGGCATAGAGCCGCATGTGCCGTGCCTCGCGGCGATAGTCCAGCTCCTCGCGCAGCCGCTCGGCGATCTCGGCGTGAATGTTGTCGGTGCGGATGGCGCGGTCGTAGCGTTGATAGATGGAGAAGATCAGCCGGAGCTGGCGCAGATCGGCCTCCACGGCCGAAGCCATGTCCGGGTATTGCAGCTTGCAGGCGACCGGCGTACCGTCGAGCGCCTCGGCACGGTGCACCTGGCCGAGCGAGGCGGCATGTGCCGCCTCCCGCTGGAAGCTCCGGAACTTCCGTTCCCAGCCCGGCCCGAGCTCCGCCTGCATGCGGCGCCGGACGAACGGCCACCCCATCGGCGGCGCATTCGCCTGGAGCTGCTTGAGCTGGTCGGCATAGTCGCGGGGAATGGCGTCGGGGATGGTGGCGAGGATCTGCGCCACCTTCATCAGCGGTCCCTTCAGCCCGCCGAGCGCCGCCGCGAGCTCGGCCGCGTTGCGCCCGCGGTCCCGGTCGCCGAATCCGAGCCGCTGCCCCGCCATGCGGGCGGCGAGGCCGCCGACCGCGCCCCCCACCCGCGCGTAGCGCCGGGCGCGGCCCGAGAATCGGTTCCCCTCTGACGATTCCGGCACGTCAGGACATCGCCTCGAGCTCGTCGATCATGCCGGCGATGACGGCGAGGCCGCGGTCCCAGAACCCGGGGTCGCTCGCGTCGAGGCCGAATGGGGCGAGCAGGTCCCGGTGCCGCAGCGTGCCGCCGGCCCGCAGCATGTCGAGATACTTCGCCTCGAAGCCGGGGTGCCCCTGCTGGAACACCGCATAGAGCGAGTTCACCAGGCAGTCGCCGAACGCATAGGCGTAGACGTAGAAGGGCGAATGGATGAAGTGCGGGATGTAGGACCAGTAGTGCCGGTAAACGTCCTCGAAGCGCAGCGCCGGCCCGAGGCTGCGCCGCTGTATCTCCATCCAGATCTCGCCCAGACGGTCCGGGGTCAGCTCGCCCTTGCTGCGCTCGGCGTGTACCTGTTCCTCGAATTCGAAGAGCGCGACCTGGCGCACCACGGTGTTGAGCATGTCCTCGACCTTG
>CAZVAR010000092.1:0-15468 GCA_964625225.1 uncultured Alphaproteobacteria bacterium
CCGCCGAGCGCGCCGCCCATGGCGCCGGCGAACAGCACGTTGCGGATCGCCTCGTCCATGCCGTGGTCGAGGCCGGCGCGCTCGCGCCAGGCCTGCACCGAGGGCTGGATCGCGGCCTCGGTCGCCGCGTTGATCAGCGCCTCCTTGCCTGCGATGGAGAGCAGGCGGCCCGCGACCGTACGCGCCGCGCCCGGCCCGCCGCCGGCAGCGAGCGAAATGACCGTGATCGGATCGGCGAGCGCACCTATCATGCCGCCGCCGAGAAGCGCGCCATACTTGCCGAGCCCGCTGCGGCTGGCCATCAGCCTGGCCAGCCGCTCGTCGCTCTGCCGCGCCAGCTCCGCCGCTTCGTCCCACGGGTTGCGGTCCGCGGCGATCACCTCCCGCGCGTCCGGGAACTTCTCCGACAGCACGGCGAGCTCGTCGCGGAAGCGGGTGAGATGACGGTCGTAGATCGCCTCGAGCGTGTCGGGCGCGTCGTCGTGGCCCCAGCGGTCGGAGAACGGCGCGATCGACCGTTCAGCCGTCTGCCGGCGAAACTCCTCGCGGGCGGCCGCCAAAGGATCCTCGAGCTGCACGCCGGTCGCGTCGTGGATCGCCGTGCGGCGCTCGCCCAGGACGCGGTCAAGCGCGTCGTAGGAGGCATAGGCGTTGTCGACATAGAGCAGCGAATCGCGCGCCGCGCCGGCGATGTCGGCCAGCGAGCCGACGCCGCCGGCGAAGGTCGCCCGCAGCGGTGTCTGGGGAGATTCCGTGAAGATGGTCATGGATAGGGTGCCGGGGGCGGCCGTATCGGCCCGAAGAAGGGAATGGTGTAGTTCGGCCGGTCGCCGGCGACGCCTTCCAGCTGCCGCATGTCGAGCGTCCAGAAATCGCCGTCCTCGCCGAGCACGTATTGCGGGTCCCAGCCGTCGGGATCGCCGAGCGCGACGCGGTAGACACCGTCGCCCACCGTCACCAGCTTTGCGCCGCGCAGCTGGCGCGCGGTGACGGGAACGCCGTTGGCGCTGCGGATCGGCGGCAGCGCGGCCAGCCTGTCGTCGGTCAGCTGCCACAGCAGGCGCTGCGGCCGGTCCGGCTCCATGCCGGTCGGCACCACGATCGTGCGGCCGTTCACCGTCCCGAGGCCGCCCGTCTGCCGGCCGCCGACATATTGCGCCCCCAGCGCACGCTCCACCGCGCGGCGCCAGGCCATCGCCGCCGGCGTATCCGGCTTGTCGATCTGCGCCGGATCGAAGCCGATGCGGTTGGCGTCGGCCTCGAACAGCAGCTGCGCCGTGCTCAACGTGGCCGCGCGCGTTCGGTCGAGGCCGGCGAGCGCGCTGCCGAGGAACGGGCCGGCCGCCACGGCGAACTTGTCCTGCGCCGGCATCTTGGCCTTGAAGGTGCCTTCGCGCTTCGCCGCGATGGCGCGCGCCACCTCGACGGCGATGGCGTTGTCGTTGACGGCGATTGACAGGTCGGCGGCATGCGCAAGCGTCGGCGCGTCCTCGGAAAGCTCGGCAAGCGCCGCCGGCGTCTTGTCGCCCAGCGCCTCCCGCAGCGCGACCACGAAGTCCGGGAACGCGTCCGGCCCCTCGGTCAGCGCGTTGGCCAGCGCCGTGCGCTCGTGCGGCCGGAAGAACTGGAACGGCGCGCCGTAGGTCTCGGCCACGCGCTCCATCTGGTCGCGCCGCAGGGCGAGGCTCGACGCCAGCGCCTCGGGCGAAGAGGTGTCGATGGCGGCGAGCCGCGTGCGGCCGGTGGCGATCTCGTAGGCGACCGGGTCCTTCGCGATCAGGGATTCGAGCTCCCCCAGCCGCTTCTCCGCATAGGCGAGCGCCGAGACCTTGGCGTCGGACGGGTTCCGCCCCAGCGCCTCGCGCATCTGCGCGACGTGGGCGCGCGCCTCGCCGATCGGCCGGTCGCGGAAGATTTCCGCGACGCCGATCTTCTCGAGCGACGCCGCCACGATCTTCTCGCCGTCCGGCGCGGTGCCGGCGTCGAGCTGCAGCCGCCCCAGCTCGGCCGGGTCGTAGTCGAAGCCTGCCTCGACCCGGGCGGCGATCTTCGCCCCGCGCTCCGCCAGGTCCTCCGCCGCCTTGGCCTCCTCGGTGCGCTTCGACGCCTCGAGGCCGATCAGCCGCGACTCGAGGCTCGCCCAGCCGTCGCCGTCGATGCCGTCGAGCTTGCCGGCCGCGAAATCCGCCTTCATCCGCTCGCGCAGCGCGGCCACCTCGTCCGAGTGCAGGGCCTTGGCCTGGGCTGTGTAGAAGCCGAGCGCGAGGTTGCGGCTCGAGCGCGTCTTCGCCTCGAGCGCCTGCGACGGCGTGATCAGGTCGTGCTCGACGGCGCTGTCGTAGTGATCGTCGAGCTGGCGGCGGATCGCGTCCAGCTTCTCCACCGCCGTCGGGTCCTCGGGGTCGAGTCCGGCGATTGCGCGCGCGGCCTGCGTCTCCAGCTCGCCGACGCGGCCGAGGAACTGCGCCCGGTTCTCCGCCTCCTGCTTCTTCTCCAGCTCGCGCTGCGCCTGCATGACGAGGCGGCCGGCGCGGCGGTCGAAGGTCAGCTCGTACTCGGCGCGAATCTCGTCGAACACGTGCTCGCGCAGCTGCTCGGCCTTCAGCACCTGCATCGCCTCGGCCAGCGTCGCCGGATCGTCGTGATACTTGAGGTAGACCTGCTCCGTGGTGCGCTCGATCTCGTTGTTCAGCGCCTGCAGGTAGGTCTTGGTGCCGGCGGCGTCGAAAGCGCGGCCGTAGACCGTGTCGCGGCCGGTCGGCCGGAAGCCGCCGCCCGACACCGTGATCTTCGGAGCCTGCACCTCGGTCGCCACCTGCGGCGTCACGTTCTGCGGCGGCGGCGTCACCTCGCCGCGCCCGACCATGCGCTGCAGCGAGTCGTTGTAGGTGGCGATGTGACGGCTGCGGTTGCCCTTGAACGCCTGCCATGTCGGCGTCAGCGCCGAAAGCATGCTGTTGGTGAGGCCGCCGGCCTGCAGGTCGGCAAGCAGGTTGCGGCCGGTGCGGGCGCTGTAGTCCTGCTGGGCAAGCTGCCACGCGCGCCTGTCCTGGTTGGCGGGGCTGAAGTCGCCGCCGCCGAGGCGGTTCCAGGTCGTTTGGGTGAACTGGTAGCGGCCGGCCGCGCTGCTCTTGCCGTGCGGGCCGGGTTCGAGGATGCCGGGATGCCGGGACAGGTCGGCAAACGTCGCGCCGCCCTTCGGCGTGTACCGGATGTTGTATTGCCCGGCGCTCTCGCCTCCGGCGATTGCATTGAGGAAGGCCCGCGCATGCGGCGGCAGGTCCGTCGCCACCGGGTCGTTGGTCTTGTAGGGCTGGCCGGGCGCGAGCTGCACGTTGCCGGCGTCGCCGCCCTCCAGGGAGAGCGCCGGCCGTCCCGCGAGCGCCGCCTGCTCGCCCTCTCGCTCGCCCGCGCGCGCGGCCTCGCGGTCCGCCCGCTCGCCGAAGAAGCCCGCTGCGCGGAACATCGCCTCGGCGACCTTGCGCTCGAGGTCTCCGCCGCCGCGCGCCACCGGCAGCAGCCCGTCGGCCAGCAGCGGCTCGACGCGGAACGGCCGGTAGGAGACCGGCTGCCTGCGCATGTTGCCGGCCATGTCAGTACCTCCCGACGATGCTGGCGCCGCTGCTTAGCGCTCCTGCAAGGCCGCTGATGACGCCGGCGCGCATGGCGCGCTTGCCCATGGCGCGATAGCTTGCCGCCCGCTCCGTCAGTCGCGCCAGCCTGGTCATCGTGGTGCCGCTTTCGGCGGTGAAGCCGAGGTCCGCCTCGCGCAGCGCGTCCTGCCTGGCTTGCGCCGCCGTGCCGAAGGAGAGGTCGACGCCGCTGGCGGCATAGGCCGCGTCCATCTCGCCGATCGCCTCGAGCGTCGCCAGCTTCAGGCTGCGCCGGCGCTCGATGCCCTTAAGCGTCTCCAGGGACTGTTCGGCTTCGGCGTCGGCGGCCATCATCTCCGCCTGGTCGCGATCGGCCGCGCCGGCGGCGATGGAGGAGACGAGGCCGAGCACGGTGGCCCCGCCCTGCAGGATGGAGGACAGCGAGAAGCCGCCCGCGGCCGCGGCGCCGGCGGCGGCGATCGGGGCGGCCGGGAAGGCGCCGGCGAGCGGCACGGCCGTCGCGAGGCTCGCACCCCACATGCCGGGGCCAAGCGCTGCGGCTGCGGCCGCCCCGCCGGCGGCCGCCGCGCCGCCTGCCGCAGCGCCGCCGCCGAACAACGCGCCGATGGGTGCAAGCATGAAGCCCATTACAGTTTCTCCTCGAGAACGAAGTCGCGCACCTGCAGGCGGCCCGGCCGCGTCTGGGTTATGGTCAGCGTGGTGCCGTCCTTCATGCCGAGCAGCCCCGCGACGACGAGCTTGCGCGTGGCCGGCGGCGTCGGTGCGTCGGCCGGATCGCCGATCCGCGCCAGCGACACGTCCCGCGCGGGCTGGCCGTTGGCGCCGACGGCGATCGACGTCGTGCCGATCACGTCGATGATCGCCGTATGGATGCGTCCCGGCCGCTTCACGATCTCGTCGTTGGGCAGGATGCGCCAGCGCGGCATGGTTTCGTAGAGCGGCGGCTGGAACAGCCCCACGAGCACGGTGCCGGCATAAACGTCGCCGAGGTTGATCTGGCCGCCGGTGACGGTGAACGGCCCGAGCGTATAGCCTTCCGCCACCGCCCACACCGTGCGGCCCTCATGCACGTCGAGGCCGGCGACGATGCCGGACAGGTCGCAGCTCGCCGAAAGGCTGGCGTGCAGGAACAGCGACGGGTCCAGCCGCTCGTGGCGCAGCTGGCCGCCGCGCTCGACGCACAGGCGCAGCCGGTTGCGGCGGTTCACCTCGATCTCGCGCACCACGCCGCCGGCCGCCGCGTGAAACCGGCACAGGCCGAGGATTTCCTGGCTGCGGATGATCTGGGCGGCCAGCAGCACGCCGTCCTCGCGCATCAGCCACATGCGGCTGGCGTCGGTGTCGCTGCCGGACTTCTGGCGCTTGGTGCGCACGATGCGCCGCACCAGGTGCGAGGCGAGGAGGCTTTCCGGCAGCGGGTCGAAGCGCGTCTGCAGCTCGTCATAGGCGAGCGACAGGATCTGGTTGCCGTCGCGGTCGGCCTCGTCGTCGTTGGCGCTGACGAAGTAGATCTTCCCCTCGAGGTCGACCGGCTCCGTATTGGCGACGATGCCGGCCTCCGACGTGATGGTGAAGTTGAGCGGGTCGGTGCGCGTGATCGTCCGGTTGGCCGCGAAGTGCACGGCCTGGTCGGTGAAGATCAGCAGGTAGGTCGCATCCTTGATGGCGAGGATGCGTTCTGCCGTCTGGCCGGCGCGCAGGCGGTCGAGCCTCGCCGCGGTCGCGCCCTGCGCCTCGATGTTCAGATTGAAATATTCGGCCGACTGGCTCATGGCGATCGCCGAGGGCTCGGCGCGGATGTCGCCATAGGCGATGCGGTCCTGCACCAGGCCGGTCACGCCGACCCAGCCGCGGCCCTCCGACAGCAGCGGCTCGAATTCCGTCTCGCCTACCTCGACATGGACCGGCAGCGCGGACGTCTCGGCGGTGTTCGTGATGGTGGCGTCCACCTGGTACTCGCGGCCGGAAAGGGCGCCGCCGAAGGTGATGTCGATGCGCCGCGCGCGACCCGCCATGACGGCTTCCGCCACCGTGATGCCGGGCCCGAGCGACGGCAGGGCTTCCAGCGCGTCCTCGATCGCCGCGGCGAAGGCAGGCCAGTCCGGCGAGCTCGCCGGCGTGGTCGGGTCGCCGTTCGTGTCGCGCAGCGGGATCGCCGGCGTCCGCTCGCCGTCGACAGTCAGCATGATGTAGAGGTTTTCGCCGTTGCCGGCCGACGTCCACCGCAGGAAGACTTCCCACTTGTCGTCCGCGCGGTCATATACTCCGCCGAGGTCGACCTTCGGAATGCCGTCGAACGGCCAGTCGTCGACGGTCCATTCCTGCGCCGATCCCGCGCGTCGGACGCGCAGCGGTCGCATGGTGCGCTCGAAGATGCCGATCGTCGCGTTCTCGCAGTAGAAGTGCACTCTCGGCTGCACGTCCTCGCCGACGCGCTCGAGCCAGAGGCCGGCCCGGAAGTCGTCGTCCTCGAAGATGTCGAGGAAACGCGGCTGCAGCGACAGGTCGTAGCGCTCGCCGGAATCGTGGCGCAGGCTGCCGTATCGGGGTATGTCCAGCGTGGTGCCTTCCGTCAGCAGCGTCACGCCGTCGAGCGTCGCCGTGGCTTCCTCGGAGAAGGTCACGCGGATGCGCGCGGCGGTGGCCGCGGCCGCGGCGCCAGGCGGCAGCGCGAAGGTGCGGGTCTTCGCGGTGACGCCGATGGCGACGGCGGCGCCGGCCTGGACCCAGTCGCCGCCGATCTGCAGCTCTACCGCCGCGGTGTGCACGCCGACGTCCGCGCCGAGGCCGGCGACGTGGACCGCCGCCACCGGCTGCGACACGCTGGCGCTCCAGATCGTCTGCTCCCCGGTATGCGGCCCGAGATTCGTCGAGGTCCCGGACGGCTCGAAGGCCGAGACGCGGCCGCGCACCGGCGCGATGTCCCAGGTGCCGCCCATGTCGCGGAAGCCGGATTGCGGCACGGGCTCGATATTGGCGTAGGCCAGCCCGCCCGAATAATACTGCTTGATGTCGACGCGGCCGGCCAGGAGGCGGTCGAGCTCGCCGGCGTTGCAGGAACTCTGGCGCGGCCCTCCCTTGATGGTCATGGCCTAGCTCCAGCGTGCGGTGATGAGCGGGTCGTAGCCTGCAAGCGGCGAGCCGACGGGCGATGCGGCCATGTTCTGCGCGATCAGGCGACCGAACTCGCCGCCGGCGCCGCCCTGGCTCGGCGAGCCGAAGGCCTTGGCGTAAAGGTTGGCGGCGCCGTCCTCGTCGTGCATCACGGGCACGGCGAGCGCCGAGGCCAGCGCGGTGACGAAGGCCGAGCGGAAGGCGGGGTCCCAGTAGCGCGGATCGACGAGCACGCGGCAGCGCGCCCATACGTCGGTGACGTCGGCATGCACCTCGTTGCCCTCGAGGTAGAAATCGCGCAGCGGCGTCTCGCGGCGCGGGTCCGACAGCATCTTCAGCGGGTCGCCGACCTTGTCGCCGGGCAGGGTGAAGGCGTGCTTCCAGCCCGTTTCCGGCGTCGCGTCGAGCCGCGGCAGCTTCTTCGTGCGCCGGCAGAACGTCCAGTCGTGCAGGCCGAAGGTCCTGTCGACAACGCGCGGCCAGACGAGATCGACGATGCCGCCGAGCTGGTCGTTGGCGTCGTCGGTGAAGGAGGCCGGGTGGCCGAGGTCGATCAGCGCCCAGTTCACGATCATCGCGCGCGTGATTTCCGCTTCCATCCCGGCCTCCTTTCTGGTCGGTGCCGCGATCAGCTGTCGAGCGTGATGCCCGCAGCCTCGAGCGCGGCGATGATCGCGTTGATGGCCGTCGCGTTGCCGTTGACGGCCGTGGCGATCGCGGTGCCGTTCGCGTCGTTGGCCAGGTTCGTCGGCACCGTGGGAATGTTCGCCTGCCCGCCGACGAGCGCGCCCTCGGCTGCAGCGACAGTCACGTTGCCGGTTGCCGGCACGGCCGTGACGATGAGCTGGAGCAGGGCCGACGAGGCGTTGATGTCGACGATCGCGACGATCACGTCATCCTTCACCAGCTGGGCGCGGCTGTCGTTGAAGTAGCCGGCCGTGAGCACGCTGGCGGCCGCGTCGGCCGTCGCCAGGAAGAAAATCGAACGGGCCGTCTGGTCGGTGTAGCCCGAGGAGGAGAAGCGCGAGAGCGCCTTTGCGTTGTGTGCCATGTTCCGATTCCCGGTGTTGGCTGAAAGGGAGGGCGGCGCGCGCGGCGCCGCCCGGCTGTTCGTTCCGCCTTACGGCGAGACCTCTTCCGTCAGGATCGGGATGCGCTCGAGCGCGGTCTGCTTCTTCGCCACGATGCGGCGCACGCCGACGCGCAGGATGCCGAGCGCCGCGGCGCCGAAGCCGATCTTGATCATCCAGGGGTTGCCCTGCTTGGTGAAGACCTGCTCCATCGTGGTGATGTCGCCCCAGTTGTTCTCGACGCCGACGCAGTCCGCCTGCCACAGGTGGGTGTAGTAGTTGTTGGCGTCGGGACCCGAGAAATACTCGTCGGGCAGCTGGATGAAGTGGATGCCGTTCCACGTCCTCGTGGTCGGGCTCATCTTCAGGAAGGGCAGCTCCGGGCCGGTATACTTGGCGTCGTTGAACTCGCGGTAGAGGTTCAGCTGCTCCATCCAGAGCGCCGGAATGCCGGTGAAGATCATGTTCTGCCGCATGCCGCCGGTGCCGCCGATGGCCGCCTTGGCCTCGGAGAACATCAGCGGATCGACGGTCGCTCCGGGCGAGCCGTGATCGGTGGTGCCGTCGGCGGTGAAGGCGGCCATCGCGTTCCACTGAATCATGTCGCGATAGCGCCCGACGTTCATCGCCAGGCGTTCCTTCATCGCCGCCTTGACGTTGACGCCGATCTTCTCGAGGTCCGGCGTGAACACCCAGTCCGGATCGGTCTCGTAGTCCTCGAGGTCGACCTCGACGGTGCCGAAGCCGCCGGTCTGCACGACGACGTCCGAGATGGCGCCGGTGAGCTTGCGCACCTTGGAGACCTTGTCGATGATCGGAAACTCGACCTTCTTGGCCTTGATGTCACCGCGGCGCGCGGTGCCGAGAAGAAGCGAGCCGCCCGACTGCAGGTGATGTGTGTATCCGTCCTTGATTTCCTGACGGAAGAATTCGGAAACCTGTCCCATGTCCTGTTCCTTCGGTTGAGCTGGCCCGACGGTTCGGATAGCCGGCGGGTGGGACAGGTCCGGTGAAGGATAGCCGTCGGCCGCCAGGTCGTTCCCTTCGGGAAATCACGCCGCCGAGCATGGCGCAGGCCCGGCGGCGTCAATTGGTCAGGTGTCGAACTTGCCGCCCTGCGCCTTGAACTGCTGGTAGAGGCGCGACGTCTCCCGCTCGAAGGCGGGATCGAAGCGCGGGTCGTTGGGATCGTTGCGCGGGTCGGCCTGCCGCTCCTTCAGCTGCGCATGGCTGATGCTCGGGCCCTGACCGCCGTGCTGGCCGGGGCCCTGGCCGCCGCCCTGGATGGCCGTGCGCACGAATTCGAGGAACAGGTGGCCCTCGGCCTTGTCGCCCAGCATCATCTGGGCGTATTCGCCCACCTGTTTCGGCAGCCCGCGATTGGCCACCATCAGGTCGATGAACGCGAAATTGTCGTTCATGCGCTTGTCGATCGCGACATCCTGCTGGTCCTTCGGCAGCGTCTTCGCCGCGTCCGGCAGCAGCGCGGCTCGCTCTGTCGCCACGTCCACCATCGGCTCGAGCATGCCCGATTCCTGCAGCGCGCCCATGGCGGCCTGCAGCATGCCGTACATCGCCGGCCGCTCGACGCCGTACTTCTTGGCCACCTCGGCCGCTGCCTTCATGCCCGGGTCGCTGGCCAGCGCCTCTATGTGGCCCTTGAAGCGCTCGTCGAGCGTGAACGCTTTGGCGTCGATCCCGTCGAGCGTCAGATAGCCGTCGGGGGTCTCCGGCACGTCGCGGCCGGCGTCGCGATTGCGGTAGTCCTTCCAGGCGCCGGCCAGCTTGTCGATGGTCTCGCGATCGCTGGCACCCTTGAAGTGGTCGGGCAGGCCTTCGGGAAAGTAGATTCCCGCCGGCGGCGAGGCGGCGGCGTCCGGCGAGCCAGACCCGGGCGCGCCGCCGTCGCCGGCCGGCGGGTTGCCGCCGGCGGGAGTCCCCGAGCCGCCGGCGGCGTCGCCAGCCCCGCCCGCGCCGTCGGCGGCGTTGCGGGGGATGGCGAACAGATAGGTGTCGAGAAGATTGCGCATGGTGATGGCTCCTGTGGTCAGTCTTCGGTGCGGTCGAGGAGGGCGTTGCCGTCGGCGATGGCCTTGACGATCGTCTCGCCCACGGCGGCGCGCGCCTGGTGCTTGGCGGCGGCGAAGGCGAGGTCCTGCATGTCCTGGGAGGTGACGGGGTAGGGGGCGCGGCAGGTGAGGTCCAGCAGCCAGTCGACGATGCCGCGGCCGAAGGCGGTACGCGCGAAGGCGGCCATGTTCCGCTTGAACTCGTCGCCGGGGTCGAAGTTCTGCGCCACCAGGGCCGGGCCGAACCGCTCCTCGAAGAAGTCCCAGCCTTTGGCCCCTACCATGCGCTCGATCTCCTCGAGCGAGCCCATGGCCAGCGGCCGCGGCGACACGTTCTGCGGACCGCTCATGCCGCCGCCCTCCCGCCTTCGATCACCTCGAAGCCCCTGTCGACGATTGCGGGAGCTGCCCGGTTGGCGAACTCCGCCATCTGGGCATCGGCCATCTGCTGCTGCTGGCGCTGGCGGATTTCCGCCTTCTGCGCGGTGGTCGGCCGCAGCCGCCGCGCGATCGACAGCGCCTCCGCCATCTGGTCGTCGACCTCGTCGGCGAACACGAACTCCTCGAGGCGCTGCGGGCCGAAGGTCGCCACCAGCATCTCGATGTACTGGGCGAGGTTCATCAGCTCGGCCGCCTTCATCTGCGCCGTGATCGGCGAGCGCACCGAGACCGACACGATGAGCTCGTTGAAGCTCATCAGCCCGCCGAGGTAGCCGAAGGAGTGCAGGATTTCGGCGCAGCGCGGCACGATCACCGGATGGATCGACCGCCACAGCCGGGCGAAGCCGGACAGATGCACCCGCGCGTTCTGCTGGATCAGGCCGGCGATCTCGCTGGCCGACTTCGGCGTGCCTTGCGACGGCTGCAGGCGCGTGTCCATCAGCGCGTCGCGCACCTGCTGCTGCATGCCCTCGATCACCATGCGCGACACGTCGAGGCGGCCGCCGGCCGGGTCGAGGCGCTGGACGTCGGGACCGAGAATGCCGCCGGTCGACTGCATCGGCCAGAACGCGCCCGGTCCCGGCCGCACTGTATCGGGATTGAAGGTGCCGCCGGCGCGATAGCCCCAGATGCCCAGCATCTGGATCGCGGCGGCGCGCAGCGCCAGCTCCTGCGCTTTGTTCAGCGTCTTGATCGACGGCAGCGCCAGCAGGATCGGGCCGCGGCCACGCTGCTCGCCCGGAACGCGATAGTAGGGCGCGACCGCGATCGGCTTGGTGAGGTACGTCTCCTCGGCGATGAACTGCAGGCCGTTGTCGCGGTCGAGATAGGCCGCGAAGCGCCAGCGTCCGTCGGGCAGCCGCCAGAAATCCTGGTAGAGCGAGAACTCGTCGTTCGGCCGCAAGGCGGCGGCGTCCCTGAATTCCTTGGTGAAGCTGCCGTCCCGGAACGCCTCGATCACGCCCTCGCGCGTGACCGTGCTCTTCCACGAGATGAGCGACTGGCGGCCGTAGGCATCGCCCATGACCGCGATCTCGTCGGCCGGCGGCGCCAGGAACACGATCGGCTGTTCCGGCGTGCCGCGCAGCGGGATGAGCGCGCCGGTGCCGATGCCGAGGTCTATGCACATTTCATGCGTGGCCGTATCGAGGTCGCCGGCCTGCATGAACGGATAGATGAACTGCGCCACCTCCTCGAGCTTGCGGTTCAGCACTTCCGTGCCGCGCGGCCCGATCGCCTGCCGCGCCAGCGGCCCCGTCTCCAGCAGGGGCGGTCCGGCGAAGAGGCGGTTCTGCAGCTCGCCCGCCAGGTGCATCACGCTGGTCGGGGCGGTCATGTCGTAGATCTTGTCGGCAAGCGTCTTCTGCTTGCCCTGGCCGCCCGGCCGGCGCTGCGGGATCGTGTAGTCGTAGGCGTCCTGGTAGAGCGCGGCCCAGGGCGCGTTCAGGTCCCACGCGCGGTCGGCGCGGGCCTTCTGCCTGGCGACGGGCGAAAGCGAGCTGTCCGCCATGTCATGCCAGCGTGTTGGGCAGGCTGTTGTTGCCGCTGTCGGCGAAGAGACGCCGGCCGCGCGGATTGCGGCGCGACAGGATGGCGCGGTCGCTCGAGCGGTTCAGCTCGGCGAGCTGGCGGTTGTTCGCCACCTGCTGCTGCTCGCGGGCGATCTCCTGCTGACGTTTCGCTTCCTTGTTGCCGCCGAAGAGCGAACCCATTCTCAAATCCCCTTCCAGAACCAGATGGCGGGGTCCTTCATCCCGCCATGCGTGAATCCCGTCATGGCGGCCATGCGCCCCGCCTGCCGGTTGGCGGGCGAGATGCGGACGTAGACGAGGGTGCCAGTCTGGGCGATCTGCCGGAGCGTCAATTGCGCGAAGCGCATCAGCCGGCGCATGTGGCGGCGGGCCTCGCCGGTGAAGCAGATCGCCAGCTCGGCGCGGCGGGCGCGCTGCCGCTGCAGCATGACGAGCGCGACGGGCCGTCCGTCGCAGACGAAGGCCATGGCCTCGCTCATGCGCACCTGCACCAGCAGCGCCTTGCGCATGAACGGCTTCGCCCCGGCGAACTCGAGCGCCAGCGTCGGCGGGACGGGCGAGACGGTAGCCAGCGCCATCACACGTCCCAGATCGACTGGACGCCGTGCGCCCTGGCCGAGTTGATCGGCGTCACGTTGCCGGGCCGGCCGAGGCGCGAGGCGTCGGCGATGACGCGGTGGCGGCCGCGATAGCCCAGGCACAGGTACTGCCAGGCGTCCTGGATGTGCGAATACTCGTTCTTCGCGATCTGGATGCCGTCGGTCTGGCCCTTGGAGGCATGCTTCGTCAGGTGATACTGGCTGACGAAGCCGCGGATGGTGTGCTTGAGCGTCGGGCACCAGATCGACCGGGGCGTGTTGGCGTCGATCGAGCCGTCGAGATACCAGTCGACCGCGCCTTTGCGGCTGGGAATGTCGTTGGTCTCGGTCGGCATGATGTTGATCGACAGCGCGCGCGCCACCGTCTCCATGAACGCGAGCTCGCCGGCCACCTTGTCGGCCCCGTACCAGGCCGAAGGATCGCCCCAGGCGCCGCCGCAGGCCATGCCGCGAAACTCGCCAAGCAGGACCTCGGCGATGAGCTGGGCGAAGCGGTCGGGTCCGGTGACGGTGTCGGGCGAGGTGACGATCTCCCTCAACGCCCGCAGCTGGCCGTTCGGCATGAACTGCCCGATGGCGCAGGCCGGCGTCCCGCCGGCGTCGAGGCCGAGATAGAACGGCAGCTCGCGCACCGGTTCCAGCTTCTGGTCGGCCCGGTGGCGGGAAAGGTCGAACTTGTCGTAGACCGGCGTGCCGATCCGCTTCGGCGCGTAGCGGCCGTGCACGTTGCGGATGGCGTCGGGAGCCTTCGGCCCGCCGAACCCGCGCTCCTCCGCCTCATAGTCGGCCCGGCTCTTGCGCTTCCGGTTCTCGGCCTGGGGCGACAGACCCGAGGGCTGGGCGAAGAAGTTGTAGCCCGGCCACTTCTCCGGCTCCTCGATCTCGCGCTTGTAGGTCCAGTTGGTCTCGTCGGGCGGGTTGAAGTCGCCGAACACCACCCGCGGCACCCGGATCGTCTTCTCGCCGGTGTCCGGGTCGATCTCCCAGCCCAGCCGCTCGCCCTCCCATTCCATGATGGTGTCGCGGCGCGGGTAGCGGCCGGTCCGGCCGTAGAGGAGGCCGGGCACGTCCTCGTGCATCAGGTCGCATTCGTTCAGCCAGCCGCACGAGATTTCGTAGCCCTTGAAGAACGATTCGAGGTTTTCGTTGCCGATCGCCCCGAACTGCATCTCCAGCCGCACCTTCGTCATGCGCGGCCCGTCGGGCCACTGCCGCAGCACGTCCCATTCGAGGACGTGCTGCACCGGGCGGTCTATGCCGCCGGTGTAGGCGCCCTTTTCCTTGGCCGTGTAGGGGCCGTTGGGCGGAAAGAAGGTATGCCAGGAGGGCAGGGCGGTCTTTGCGAGCTCGCGATAGGTGTCGCGCACCGCCGCGCAGCGGACGTGGATCACCCCGTCCTTGCACACGGGGTAGAGGTTCGATGCCATGCGGGCGATCTTGAACACGCTCGCGACCGTCTTGCCGGAGCCCCACGGGCCGCGGATGAAGTCGAAGGGCCCGTTCGAGAAGATGAACGCCTCCGAGACCGGCCCGGCCGGCTCGAACTGGAAGATGTCCAGCTTCGGCTTCTCGACGCTGCCCAATACCCCTGGCTCCCGTGATCCCGGCGGCCCGTCGCCGCGTGCGCCGTCCGGCCCACCGCCCGATTCATCGCCGAGCGTAATTTCGGGCGCGGTGCGTCCAGTGGGTGCAAGCCGGTCGGAATGGCCGGTGTGTGTGAGGCCGAAGGCCCCCTGGGGGATGGGGGCGCCGTCGATTCTGAAATTCCGGGGTCGCTCCTGGGCGGCGAGGCGAGGGGTGGGGGCGGGATCGAGGCATGGCGCCAGGCGCGCCGCCCGCCGATCGACGCGAGGTCGCGAGGCCGTCGCGCAACTGATTTTCAATCATCGGTTCGGCGCAGCCAAGTGCATGAAATCACGCGGCTATTCGGTCTCGGCGTCAGCGGCGATGCTTTCCCGCACAATCTCACCATTGATTTCATTGGGTTTTTCGACGTGCACGGCAGGCAGGTTGCCGAGGCCGATGATAGAGCCCTCGATCCGCTGGTTGACCGTCAGCTCGCCGACCACCATGACCGGCCGCGCATCGCCCTCCGGCAGCTCCAGCTGCTGCGGCTTCTTGGCGTAGAAGTAGGGCAGCATGTCGCTCGCTGCCTGCCGCTGCATCTGCGCCACCGCCAGCCGGCCCTTGGGCGTGTCGCAACCGATCGCCTTGGCGAGCGCCTTGGTGTCGGCCGTCTGGATCATCGACAGCGTCACCATCGGGTCGCGATGGCCCAGCGCCGCCAGATACGCCACCATGTCCATGTTGCGCCGGTTGGCGCTGCCCTTCGGCCTCCCCCGCGCCCGTCGGGGCCCGGCGACGGTTTCGGCCGCCAGCGTCAGCAGATCGGTGGCGCCGGAGTCGGGCGAGCCGTCGAGCAGGTCGGCAGGATCGTCGCCCGGCTCGGCCGCCTGGGCGCCCGACGCGGCCGGCGCGGGCGCCGGCGCGGCCGGATCGCCCCGCGTGTGTGCCTCCAACAGTCCCTTCTCCGGGCTTCCGTCGTCGCTCATGGCCATGATCCGAATTGTTTATTCCCGCTCGCCCCGTCATCTGCCGATGGCTGCAACCTACGCTTGTCAAGCGACAGTCAATCGGCAGTCAAGCGAGTTTCATTAGTGTTTTCATATACATACACGTCACGATTGTGTAATTGACTGATTGACCACATGCGCGCGCACGCGCGCGCGTGCATGTGCGCAGGCTTCAATCTGGTCAATCCAGTCAATTACGCCTATCCCTTTGTTTTCGTTGAGCTTCCCGATTGACTTGCGCTTGACTGACAATTGACTGGTCAATCGGCCCGGTCCCGTCGTCGGGTTACATCAGCCTCGCACGCCGCCCCTGCCGTCCATTGCTTGCCTGATCGTTCGGCACGGCGCGACTCATTTTCCGCCTGATAGGGCAGGGGCGCGGGCGTCAATTGCAGGGAGCGCGGGCGCGGGCGAGAAGGCCTGAGCACGGCCATTTCCGCCCTGGGCGCTTGAGAG
>CAZVAR010000093.1:0-12723 GCA_964625225.1 uncultured Alphaproteobacteria bacterium
GCCGCAGCCGGCAGCCGGGGCGTCCTGACCGTAGCATCGCCCGGAGCGGGGCGGCGGCCCTCCCACCGGTGCAGGCGGGGCCGGGCGCGGACCGGATCCCTGCCTCCGGTCCGGCGATCGCCGTCCGCGTCGCCGCTTGCGCCTCCACGGATGCCGGATTCGCGCTATCCTGGGCCGAGCCGGTCACGGCACCAGGAAGATGCCCGACGATCCGGGCGGGCGGCGGTGCCGCCCCAAGCGCGCAAGGAGGAACGGTCATGAAGATGCGGGCTGCGGTGCTGTTCGAATGCGGAGCCGAGCCACCGTTCGCCGAGAGCCGGCCGCTGCGGATCGAGGAGGTCGAGCTCGACCCGCCGCGGGAGGGCGAGGTCCTGGTCCGGATCGGCGGCGGCGGACTGTGCCATTCCGACCTGTCGGTGATCGACGGCACGCGCCCGCGGCCGGTGCCGCTGGTGATGGGTCACGAAGGCGCGGGCGAGGTGGTCGAGGTCGGCCCCGGCGTGCGGGACGTGCGGCCCGGCGACCATGTCGTGTTCCAGTTCAGCGTGAGCTGCGGCCGGTGCCGCCGCTGCCTGGAGGGTCGGCCCGGCATCTGCGAGCGCGCCCGGCAGGCGCGGGCCAATGCCGAACTGCTCGGCGGCGGCAAGCGGCTGCATCTCGACGGCCGCGATCTCGGCCACCATTCCGGCGTCTCGTGCTTCGCGGAATATGCCGTCGTGGATCGCGGCTCGGTGGTCGTGATCGAGCCGGACCTGCCGCTCGACGAGGCGGCGATCTTCGGATGCGCGGTCATGACCGGCGTCGGCGCGGTCGTGAACACGGCGCATATCCGGCCCGGCGACTCGGTCGCGGTGGTCGGGCTTGGGGGAGTCGGCCTGAACGGGCTGCTCGGCGCCGTACTCGCCGGCGCCGAGACGATCGTCGCGATCGACCTCAGCGACGAGCGGCTCGGCCTCGCGCGCCAGCTCGGTGCGACCCATACCGTCAACGGCGGCGACGCGGACTGCGTACCGGTGGTCCGCGAGCTGACCGGCGGCGGCGTGGATTACGCCTTCGAACTGGCCGGAACGGTCGGCGCCATGCAGACGGCCTATGCCGTCACCCGCGCGGGCGGCACCACGGTCACGGCCGGCCTGTCGCCTGCGGCCGCGACCTTCTCGTTCGTTCAGAGCGAGCTGGTCGGCGAGGAGAAGACGATCCGGGGCAGCTACATGGGGAGCTGCGTTCCGGTCCGCGACATCCCGCGCTTCGTCAGCCTCTACCGCCAGGGCCGGCTTCCCGTGGACCGGCTGATCAGCGGCCGCCTGCGCCTGGAGGAGATCAACGAGGGTTTCGACCGGCTGAACCGGATGGCTGCGCTGCGCCATATCGTCGTGCCGCACATGGCCTGACGCCGCCGGTCCGCGAGGCAGGGCGCACCGACCGATCGGTTCCGGAAGCTCAGGCACAAGCGTGCTCGAGAGGCCGACCTACCACGGAACCAAAGATCGGCGCCCGCGTTGTGTTGCACATCAGCGCATTGCGAGGAGTCGAGCATGGTCGAGCAGGCAACGGGTGCAGCGGCCGGCGGGTCCGGCGACTCCGGAGCCGACGGCGTCCGAGGCGCCGCGCGCGAGGGGGCGACCCGGGTGGTCGATCAGCTCCGCGAGCAGGCAGAGGCGATCGCCAAGGAGAAGAAGGCGCAGGCCGCCGAACGGATCAGCGGCCTCGCGGCGGCATTGCGCAAGACCGCGGACGAACTCGGCCAGCAGGAGCACGGCAAGGTCGCCGACTATGTCGGTCGCGCGGCCGCCGGGCTCGAGGATTTCTCGGAATCGATCCGCGACCGCGACCTCGGCGAGCTGATCGAAGACGTCGAACGGTTCGCGCGCCGCTATCCGGCGCTGTTCTTCGGCGGAACCGTGATGGCCGGGTTTCTTTTCGCCCGTTTCCTGAAGAGTTCCGCCGAGCATCACAGATCCGCCGACGATCACGAAGACGGTGCATCCGGATCCGCGCGGGCGGCCTCGACGGCGCCCCAGGGTGCGGCCGGACGTTCGGCCGGGGCCGAAGCGGGAACGACCGGGATCGGCGGCGTGCGCTCGCCCGTCGACCAGGAGCAGTCCGGAAAGTCGCCCTGATGGCCACCCGCCCCGAGGACCGATCGCTCCGGGAACTCCTGAGCGACCTGGTTCAGGAGGTGACGACGCTGCTGCGCCAGCAGATCGCACTCGCGCGCAGCGAAGCGTCGGAGAAGCTGTCGCAGGTCGGCAGCGGGATGATCGCACTCGGGGTCGGCGCGCTGCTTGTCTTCTCGGGACTTCTGGTGCTGCTCCAAGCGCTCGTCACCAAGCTGTCGGAGCGAATGGACCCGGCGCTCGCGGCTCTTATCGTCGGCGGTATCGTCGCCGCGATCGGCGTCGTCCTGCTCCTGAAGGGAAAGAGCAGCCTGACCGCGCGCCGTCTTGCGCCGACCCGGACGGTCAGGAGCCTGCGCCGCGACGCAGACCTGATCCGGGACCGGGGAACCTGATCCGGAACGCTCCGGCCAGAAGGCAGTCGAACCGATGATGGATGGAACCAATGGCTAGTCACGACATGGGGGCCGGCCGGGTCGCCGGCGAGTTCGGCCACGCGATCCGCGAGAACCCGATGCCGGTCGCCCTGATCGGCGCCGGCATCGGCTGGCTGCTCGTTGCCGCCTGCGCCGGCAGCAAAGCGTCCGGCCACGGACACAGACACGGCCATACGCAGCGACACCGGCACCGGGCCGGGGCCATGCGGCATGGCGGCGGGCCCGATGCGAGGACCAACGCGACCGACGGCGACGGCTCGGAGGGCGTATCCGATGCGGCACGCCGGACGATGGACCGGACCTGGACGGCGACCTCGGACCGGGTGTCGCGGTTGGGCGAGGACATGCGCGCGCGCGCCCGGCACTGGAGCACGGCCGCCGGGGATCGCGCGCGGCAGATGGGCCGCCGCATGGGCGATATGACCGAGGATCGGCCGCTGCTGCTCGGCGCCGCCGGCCTCGTGCTCGGTGCGGCGCTGGGGACGGTGCTCCCGCGCACCCGCTACGAGGACCGGACGGTCGGCGAAACGCGCGACCAGCTCAAGCACGGGGTCGAAGAATACGGCCGCGAGCAGTGGGACAAGGCGCAACAGGTCGCCGAGCGGACGGTCGAGACGGCCCGGGAGGAGGCGCAGCGCCAGGGCTTCACGGCCGGAAGCGCCGGCACTGGGACGCAGCAGGAGGAAGAGACCGGCAAGGGCTCAGGCAAGGCGACGCCGAAGACGCCGCCGGAGGGGGCGACCACGGTCACCCCGCCCGGGCCGGCGGGCGGTCCGCGCTCGACATCGTGAGCGCCGGGTTCGCGGCAGGGACCCGGCGCCTCCGAGCATCGAGACGAAGCGGAGGGAGCAGAGCCTTGCGGGCACGTCGTTTCCAGCGCCGCCGGCGCCTGGCCGCAGCAGTGGTGGCCGCGACCGTCGGCCTCGCATCGGCCGGCCACGCGGCGGCGCAGGTTCCCACCGGAACCACGGAGAAGCCGACGCCGCCGGCCGAGTGGCAGCGCCCGACCACGGATATCACCGCCTATACGGCCGGCGCACACAAGGAACTGGCCGCGCTCGACGCCAAGGTCGCCGAACTTCGCCAACAGGCGAACGAACGCGGCGAGACACGGACCTTCCGGAAACTCGCAGAGGTCCAGGAGCGGCTGCGGGTCGCCTGGGAGAAGTGGGACAAGCTGCCCCAGGCGGACCAGGCCAACTGGGACACGGTCCGCGAGGATTTCGAGATGGCCTACCGGGACCTCATGGAACAGTGGGAGGAGGTCCAGCGCCTGCTGTGACCGCGCGGTTCAGACGCCGGCAGCCACGACCTCGCGCAGCGCCCGAATCGCCTTCTCGATGCCGGCCCGGTCGACGTCGAGATGGGTGACGGCCCGCATCCTGGCGCCGTCGCCCGTTCCCACCCGGACACCGCGGTCGAGCATCCGCTCGCAGACCTGCTGCGGCGTCATCCCGGTCCCGCTCACGTCGAAGAAGACGAGGTTCGTCTCGACCTCCGGCGGATCGAGACGAATGCCGGGAATCTCGGCGAATCCCGCCGCCAGCCGCCTGGCGTTCTCGTGGTCCTCGGCGAGGCGCTCGACATGGTTCTCCAGCGCGTAGACGGCCGCCGCCGCGATCACGCCGGCCTGGCGCATCGCACCGCCGAACTGGTGCTTCCAGCGCCACGCCTCCTCGATGAAGTCGGCCGATCCGCACAGTGCCGCGCCGACCGGGCAACCCAAGCCCTTGCTGAAATCCACCCAGGCGGAATCGCAGAGCGAGGCGAACGCCTTCGCCGGCAGCCCGGACGCGACCGCGGCGTTCATGATCCGCGCACCGTCCATATGGAGCGCGAGGCCATGGCGGCGGGCGGCAGCCGCCACGTCGCGCAGCGTCTCCAGCGGCCAGACCGAACCGCCGCCGAAATTCGAAGTCTGCTCGACCGAGACCAGCCGGGTCCGCGGCCGGTTGCGCTTGTATGGCCGGACCGCCGCATCGACCTGCGCGCCGGTGAAGATGCCGCGCTCGCCGTCGACCTGGTTCAGCATGCAGCCGGACAGCGCCGCCGGTCCGCCCGCCTCGGCATGGATCGGGTGTGCCGTCCGGTCCAGGATCACCTCGTCCCCCGGCCGGCAATAGACCCGGTAGGCGATCGCGTTGCACATCGTGCCGGAGGGGAGGAACACCGCCGCCTCGTGCCCGGTCAGCGCGGCGACCATCTCGACCAGCCGGTTGACGGTCGGGTCCTCGTGAGCCTGCTCGTTGCCGACTTCGGCCTCGGCCATCGCCCGGCGCATGCCGGGCGTCGGCTTGGTCAGCGTGTCGCTGTAGAGATCGACCTCGATCGCGGGCATGAGCGTCCTCCGGTCAGGGCAACCGCGTCAGGATAGCACGGCCGCCCCTGCTCCGCCGCCCCTACTCCGCTGCCGCAGAGCGCGCCTCCGCAGGCCGCCAGCGCAGCACCGGCTTGCGTGCCGCCCGCGTCTCGTCGAGGCGCCGCCGCGGACTGAACCGGGGCGCCGCCTGGAAGAACGCGACGTCGCCGGACTTCGCCCGCTCGGCCAGAGCGAGCATCACGTCGGCGAACCGGTCGAGATCGGACTTGCTCTCGGTCTCGGTCGGCTCGATCAGCATGGCGCCATGGACGACGAGCGGGAAGTAGATCGTCATCGGATGGAAGCCCTCGTCGATAAGCGCCTTGGCAATATCGAGAGTCGTCACGCCGGTGCCGCGCAGGAAGCGGTCGTCGAACAGCACCTCGTGCATGCACGGCCCGGGGAACGGAACCGACAGGCTGTCCTTCAGCCGGGCCATGAGATAGTTCGCGTTAAGCACCGCATCCCCGGACACCTGCCGCAGCCCGTCGCTGCCATGGCTCATCATGTAGGCGAGCGCCCGGACGAACATGCCCATCTGGCCGTGGAAGGCCTTCATCCGCCCGAACGAGCGACCGGCCTCTCCCTCCGGGGCCTCGACGAGGCGGAACCCGGAATCGTCGCGCACGATCCACGGATAGGGCGCGAACGGCGCCAGCGCCGCGGACAGGACGACGGGGCCGCTGCCCGGACCGCCGCCGCCGTGCGGCGTGGAGAAGGTCTTGTGCAGGTTGATGTGCATCGCGTCGATGCCGAGATCGGCGGGCCGCACCCGCCCGACCAGCGCGTTGAAATTGGCGCCGTCGCAGTAGAAGAAAGCGCCGACCGCATGCACCATCCGGGCGATCTCGACGATGTCGCGCTCGAACAGGCCGCACGTGTTGGGGTTGGTCAGCATGATCGCGGCCACGTCCGGGCCGAGCTTCCGCTCCAGCGCGGCGAGATCGATCCGTCCGTCGTCCCGCTCGGGAATGTCGTCCACGGCGAAGCCCAGCGCGGCGGCCGTCGCCGGATTCGTGCCGTGCGCCGAGGACGGCACCAGGACCCGGCGGCACGGATCGCCCCGGTCCTCGAGGGCGGCGCGGATCGCCATCAGGCCGCACAGCTCGCCATGGGCGCCGGCGGCGGGCGACATGGCGACCGCGTGCATGCCGGTCAGGGTCTTCAGCCAGTGCGCCAGCGTGTCGATAAGCTGCAGCGCCCCCTGCACCGTGCTCTCCGGCTGCAGCGGGTGTACGTCTCCGAAGCCCGGCAGCCGCGCCATCCGCTCGTTGAGGCGCGGATTGTGCTTCATCGTGCAGGAGCCGAGCGGGTACAGCCCGTAGTCGATGGCATAGTTCTTCTGCGAAAGCCGCGTGTAGTGGCGCACGACCTGCGGCTCCGCCAGGCTCGGCAGCCCGATCGGCCCGCGCCGCTCGAGCCCGCCGAGCCGGCTCTCCACCGCCGGCGGCTCGGGCAGATCGACACCGCAGGTGCCCGGCGTGTCCTTCTCGAAGATCAGCGGCTCTTCCTGTTGGAGCGCGTGATTGCCGGTCAGGGTCGCGCTCGCGTCCGGGCCGGTGGCGGCGGGGCGGGTCGGTCGACCTTCGGTCAGCATGCGAGGATCTCCGTCAGCGCCTCGGCGAAGGCGGCCATGTCGTCCGTGGTGTTGGTCTCGGTCGCGGCCACCAGCAGCAGATCCGCGAGCTCCGGCCGCCCCGGATAGAGGCGCGACACCGGGACACCGCCGAGGATGCGGCGCTGCGCCAGCGCCTCGACCACCTCTGCGGCCGGCTTGGCCAGGCGCAGCGTGAACTCGTTGAAGAAGGTGCGGTTCAGTACATCCACCCCGGGCACCGCGGCCAGCCGTTCCGCAAGCTGAACGGCCTTGGCGTGGTTGAGCCGGGCGAGCTTCCCATAGCCCTCCTCGCCGAGCAGCGACAGATGGATCGAGAACGCCAGCGCACACAGCCCGGAATTGGTGCAGATGTTGCTGGTGGCCTTCTCGCGGCGGATGTGCTGCTCGCGCGTCGAGAGCGTCAGGACGTAGCCGCGCTTGCCGTCGGCGTCGACGGTCTCGCCGCAGACGCGGCCCGGCATCTGGCGGATCAGCTTCTCCCGGGTCGCGAACAACCCGACATAGGGGCCGCCGAAATTGAGCGCGTTGCCGAGCGACTGCCCCTCGGCCGCGACGATGTCGGCGCCCATCTCCCCCGGCGCGCGCAAGGCCCCCAGGGCGACGATCTCGGTGACGACGACGACGAGCAGAGCCCCCTTGGCATGGGCCGCTTCCGCGATCGGCGACAAGTCCTTGATCCGGCCGAAGAAGTCCGGGTACTGAACGACCACGCACGAGGTCGCGCCGTCGATGCGGTCGGTCAGGTCCTCCGTACCCTCGAGGTCGGGACCGGCCAGGTCCAGGGCGAAGCCGTTGAAGCGCGCGAGGGTCTCGGTCACCTGCCGGTAGTGCGGATGCAGCCCGCCGGAGATGACGGCCCGGCTCCGGCGCGTCGTCCGGTTGGCCATCGCGACCGCCTCGGCGCAGGCGGTCGCGCCGTCGTACATCGACGCGTTCGCGACCTCCATGCCGGTGATCAGCGCGACCTGCGTCTGGAACTCGAACAGATACTGCAGCGTCCCCTGGCTGATTTCCGGCTGATACGGCGTATAGGAGGTCAGGAACTCGCCGCGCTGGATCAGATGGTCGACTGCCGCGGGCACATGGTGGCGATACGCGCCGGCGCCGAGAAAGCTCGGCACCGATCCGGCCGCGATATTCTTCGCCGCCATGGCGCCGAGCGCCCGCTCGACCTCCAGCTCCCCCATATGCGGCGGCAGATCGAGCGGCTCCGTCAGCCGAGCCACCTCCGGAACATCCCGGAACAGGCTCTCGACCGACGGCTCTCCGATGACCGCGAGCATCGCCCGGCGGTCGTCCTCGGTCAAAGGCAGGTAACGCATCAGTCGAGGCTCTCGACAAACGCCTTGTACGCCGCCTCGTCCATCAGTCCGTCGAACTCGGACGGATCGGCGACGCGGATCTTGAAGAACCAGCCTTCTCCGAGCGGGTCGCCGTTGACGGTCCCGGGCTCGTCGCCCAGCGCCGCGTTGACCTCGACGATCTCACCGCTCATGGGAGCGAAGATGTCGCTCGCCGCCTTGACCGACTCGACGACCGCGACCTCGTCGGACTGGGACACCGTGCGCCCGACCTCCGGCAACTCGACGAACACGACGTCGCCGAGCTGGGACTGCGCATAGTCGGTGATTCCGCAGGTGGCGACATCGCCATCGATGCGGACCCACTCGTGCTCCTTGGTGAACCTGATCTCGCTCATCGCTCTACCCCGTCTCTCTGCTCGATCCGCATCATGCGTTGCCGCGGTAATACCTGGCCGGAACGAAGGGGAGTTGCGCGACCTTCGCGGGCCGGACCGCATCGCGGACGACCAGCCCGATCTTCGTATCGACCTGCGCCGCATCCGTCGCCACATAACCCATGGCGATCGGCCCGCCGACCGACGGCCCGAACCCGCCGCTCGTCACCACGCCGATCGGGGCGCCGGCGGCGTCCACCACGGCAGTGCCTTCACGGGCGACCACCCGCCCCTCGGGACGGATGCCGACGCGCTTGCGCGTCACCCCCTCCGCGAGCTGGCGGCGAATCACGTCGTCACCGGGATAGCCGCCTTCGACACGCCGCCGCTTGCTGATCGTCCAGGCGAGCCCGGCCTCGATCGGCGTGGTGGTGGTGTCGATGTCGTGGCCGTAAAGGCAGAGCCCGGCTTCCAGCCGCAGCGAATCGCGCGCGCCCAGCCCGGCCGGCGCGACTTCCGGCTCCGCGAGCAGCCGCCGGGCCAGTGCCTCCACGGCAGCGTCGGACACGGAGATCTCGAAACCGTCCTCGCCGGTATAGCCGGCCCGCGTGACCAGGCAGTCGGTCCCGTCGATGGCCATCCGCGCCGCGCTCATGAACGGCATCGTGAGAACCCGCTCGCCGGCCAGCCGCGCGAGCACCGTGGCCGCCGCCGGCCCCTGCAGCGCCAGCAGCGACCGGTCCTCCAGATGGTCGATCGCGAGGCGGCCGTTCAGCGCCGCCCGCAGGTGCGTCAGATCCTCGTCCTTGCACGCGGCATTGACGACGACGAGCAGCCCGTCGTCGAGCTTGGTGACCATCAGATCGTCGAGGATACCGGCCGCCTCGTTCGTGAACATGGTGTAGCGCATCCGCCACGGCGCGAGCGCCTGCAGGTCGCCCGGCACCAGCGTCTCGAGCGCCGCTGCAGGGTCGCTGCCGGTGATGAGAACCTGCCCCATGTGCGACACGTCGAACAGCGAGGCGGCGCTGCGGGTATGAAGGTGCTCCTTGAGGATGCCGGCGGAGTATTGCACGGGCATCTCATAGCCGGCGAACGGCACCATCTTGCCGCCCAGTTCCCGGTGCAGAGCATTGAGGCGGGTGGTGGCGAGAGATCGCCCGGAATCTTCGGTCACAGGTCCTCCACAGAGCGAGCCGCCACGCCGGCGTCAGAAGACACCATCGCCTCGGCCTGTTGCCCCCTCTGTCTCACGACCTGAAAGATTCACCTGCGGGAGAGAATCCCTCCCGCCGACTTACATCTTCGGTGAGGCGCCCGGCATTCCGCCGCGATGCGCCTACTTTCCAGAGTTGCCTTCCCCGACGGTCCTTTTGCCTGAGAGTTTCCGGGGCCAGTTGCTCCTTCGGCGCCGGCCGGCAGGCTCGCCGTCCGGTCTCTCCCGCCGGGATTGTCGGCATGGAACGGGGCCGCCGTTCCGTGCTGAGCACCGTAGCCCGTGCAGCGGGATTGTCAACGGGCGTCGTTGTTCTTCAGCGGCGGCCGGTCCGCCGATTGTACTCCAGTTGCTCGGGGGTCAATTGCAGCGCCGTATAGATGCGGTACCGGCTGAGCGGGGCCTTGTCGGGCCGCGGAATGCGAAGCGTCAGCTCCTCCGTCGCGTGCGCCCCGCGCCGGTCCAGGGGAACCTCGAAGCGGACCTCGAACGCCTCCCGCGTGAGAACCCGACCGTCGGGATCGACGATCGCGACGAAATACGGCACCGAGATTTCGGTCTCGATGCCGGCCGGCCCGCGCACGACCTCGACGCCGACCCGAAGGTCCACGATCCCGTTCTCGTCCTCGTCGATGCTGCAGGACGCGCCGATCCCGGTAATGCGCGCCTGCCAGACGGCGTCGGACGGCGCCGCGTCGCCGAGCCAGCCGAATACCGTCAGGCTGCCGCCGCCATCGAGCACGCCCGCCGGCGGGCATGTCGCCGGGTCCTCGCCGATCTCGGTATCGGAACGGCTCGATCCGCAGCCGGCCACCATGCCGACACAGGCCCCCGCGAGCAGCGTTCGTCGGGCGGCACGGATAGCGGACATCAGGAACGGCTGCATGGGACCCCTAGAGGCGATTGTGGGTGCCGTCGCAGAATGGCTGATCCCCGGTCGCCTTGCAGCCGCAAAACCAGACTGTGCGATCTTCGCTCGCCTGGAACATCAGGGGCTGGATCCCGGTTCCGGCATGCGACCCGTCGCACAGCGGCTGCTTCCGGCTGCGCCCGCAGGCGCACCAGAAATATTTCCTGCCCGCCTTCACCTCCAGCGCATACGGACCCTTCTGCGCGACGATCGGCTCGACCATCCACGACTTCCTTTCAGGCAATCCCTATACTAGGTTCGGGTCGGTACCGGATCGGCCGGACCGGCCGCCGGACCCGCCGACTCTGACGCACCGAACTCTAATGAAGGGCCGGTAGGCGAACAAGGCCGCCCGCCCCACGGAGAGATCCGCTGAGCACCGTTCGCGAAGGGCGCACGCCTCTGACCATCCTGCTCGCAGGCCCGCGCGGGTTCTGCGCCGGCGTCGACCGCGCCATCCAGATCGTCGAGCGTGCCCTGGAACGCTACGGTTCGCCGGTCTATGTCCGGCACGAGATCGTCCACAACCGCTTCGTCGTCGAGCGGCTCCAGGCGAAGGGCGCGATCTTCGTGGACGAGCTGGAGGCGGTTCCGGATGGCGCACCGGTCATCTTTTCCGCGCACGGCGTGCCGAAATCGGTTCCGGACGAGGCCCGGCGGCGCAAGCTGTTCTATGTCGACGCGACCTGTCCGCTCGTCAGCAAGGTCCATCGCGAGGCCGAGCGCCACTTCGCGCAGGGCCGACACATCCTGCTGATCGGACATGGCGGCCATCCGGAGGTGATCGGCACGATGGGGCAGCTGCCCGAGGGCGCCGTGACGCTCGTCGAAGGCGCGGCCGATGCCGAGAACGTGCAGGTTCCGACCCCGGACATGGTCGCATTCATTACGCAGACCACCCTGTCGGTCGATGAGACGGCCGAGATCATCGGCATTCTCCGACGACGCTTTCCGGCGATCGCCGGGCCGAAGCAAGAGGACATCTGCTACGCGACGACCAACCGCCAGCAGGCGGTGCGCGCGATCGCCGGACGGTGCGACGCCCTGCTGGTGATCGGTGCGCCGAACTCCTCCAACTCCAACCGGCTCGTCGAAGTGGCGAAAGCGTCCGGCTGTACGCGGGCCTTTCTCGCGCAGCGCGCCGGCGATATCGATTGGGGCCGGTTCGCCGACGTGCGGACCCTCGGCTTGACGGCCGGCGCCTCGGCGCCCGAGATCCTCGTCGAGGAAGTCATCGCCGCATGCCGCGAGCGCTTCGATGTCACGGTCGAGGAGATCGTGGTTACGCGCGAGGCGATCGAGTTCAAGCTGCCCCGGGTGCTGGTCGCCTGAGGAAGCCGCCGTGGCCGTCTACACCGAGGTCTCCGACGAGGAGCTGGAAGCGTTCGTCGCCGAGTACGACATCGGCACCGTCATATCCTGCAAGGGTATCGCGGAAGGGGTCGAGAACTCGAACTATCTGATCCAGACCGATCGCGACAGCTTCATCCTGACCCTCTATGAAAAGCGGGTCGCGCCGGAGGATCTGCCCTTCTTCCTGAATCTGATGGAGCATCTGGCGGCGGCCGGCATCCCCTGCCCCACGCCGCTGCGCGGGCGCGACGGGCGCTCGCTGCGGACGCTGCGCGGACGCCCGGCCGCGATCGTCAGCTTTCTCAAGGGCCTCTGGCCGAAACGGGTGACCCCGCAGCACTGTGCGGAACTCGGAACCGGCCTCGCCCGCATGCACCTGGCCGGCGCCGACTTCCCGATGCAGCGCCGCAACGATCTGTCGCTGGCCGGCTGGCAGTCCCTGTTCGATCAGACCAAGGAACGCGCCGACGAGGTGTCTCCCGGACTGGCCGACGAACTGGCCCGCGAGCTCGACCTGCTCGCCCGCGAATGGCCGGACGATCTGCCGACCGGCGTCATTCACGCCGACCTCTTTCCGGACAACGTCTTCTTCATCGGCGGCAAGCTGTCGGGGATCATCGACTTCTATTTCGCCTGCACCGACTTTCTGGCATACGACATCGCCATCTGCCTGAATGCCTGGTGTTTCGAACGCGACAACAGCTTCAACGTCACCAAGGCACGGCTGATGCTGTCCTGCTACCGGAGGATTCGCCCGATCGCCGCGGAGGAACTGGCGCTGCTGCCGCTCCTGGCTCGCGGCGGCGCCATGCGTTTCCTGCTCACGCGCCTCTACGACTGGCTGAACCAGCCGGCCGGAGCGCTGGTGACGCCGAAGGACCCGCTGGAGTACCTGCACAAGCTGCGGTTCCATCGCGGGCTCAAGGGGCCCGGCGCCTATGGCCTCGACTGATTCGGCGGCCGTCGTGGACGTGTTCACGGACGGTGCCTGCAGCGGGAATCCGGGCCCCGGCGGCTGGGCCGCCATCCTGCGAT
>CAZVAR010000093.1:12733-15080 GCA_964625225.1 uncultured Alphaproteobacteria bacterium
CGGCGGCGTCGAGCGGGAGCTGTCCGGCGGCGAGGCGCTGACCACCAACAACCGGATGGAGCTGACGGCTGCCATCGAAGCGCTGGAGGCGTTGAAGCGGCCATGCCGGGTGCGGCTGCACACCGACAGCCGCTATCTGCGCGACGGCATCACCGGGTGGATCGAGACCTGGAAGCGCAACGGCTGGCGCACGGCAAGCCGGACCCCGGTCAAGAACGCCGATCTGTGGCAGCGCCTCGATGCGGCACGCGGCCGGCATCGAATCGAATGGCACTGGGTGCGCGGCCATGCCGGGCATCCCGAGAATGAACGGGCGGACGCCCTGGCGAGGGCCGAGATCCGCCGCCTGCAGGCGGCCGGCGGAGGCTCCGAGGAGCCCCCGCCGGGATCGACGCGCTGACGGTCAGAGCCGGTTCAGCATGTATTCCGCGCTGGAGACCTCGAAGGCCCCCGGCTGCTCTACGTTGAGCTGCTTCACCACGCCGTCCTCGACCAGCATCGAGTAGCGCTTCGACCGCTGGCCGAGACCGACCTTGGTCGCATCCATCTCGAGGCCGAGGGCACGCGTGAAGTCGCCGTTGCCGTCGGCCAGCATCTCGACCTTGCCGGCGCAGTTGTGGGCCTTGCCCCAGGCATCCATGACGAAGGCGTCATTGACGGATACGCAGGCAATGGTGTCGATGCCCTTCGCCTTCAGCTGATCCGCCTTCTCGACGAAGCCGGGCAGATGGCGGGCTGAGCAGGTCGGCGTAAACGCGCCGGGAACGGCGAACAGTACGACCCGCTTGCCCTTGAACAGCGCGTCTGTGCTGACCTCCTTCGGTCCCTCGGCCGTCATCTGGCGGAGGTTCACTGCGGGAATCTTGTCGCCTTCGCTGATCGCCATCGTGCTGTTCCTTCCGGTGGATCGAGGAAAGTTCGCGAGGCCGGCAGGCCACCTCGGGACATTATCGGGCGGGTCACCCGAAAAATGAAGCCGTATCCGGGCCGAGCGGTTAGCCCGTCGGTGCCGGCCGGGTTTCGCCGCCGGCGCGATCGAGGGCATCGAGCACGGCATCGCCGGTCAGCAGCTCCGGCAGGGCGATCCCCTCCGGGGCCCCGGGACCGTAAACGGCATTGAACGGAATGCCGTACCGGCCGAAGCCGGCCAGATAGCGGGCGATCTCATCGCTCGGCCGCGTCCAGTCGGCGCGCATCGGCACTACATCCGGCCGGGCCAGCCGGTCGGCGACGGGGAGACGGCGCAGGACCACCGCTTTGTTGACCTGGCAGGTTATGCACCAATCGGCGGTGACGTCGACGAAGACGGTCCGACCTTCCCGCACGAGCTGCGCGATCCGGGCGGGCTCGAACGCCGCCCATTCCGGGTCGCCGGCCGCGCCGCCGGGCGTCACCGCCCCGCGCAGCCAGACCGGAGCGGCGACCGCCAGGGCGGCGAGCAGCATCACGGCAGCGACGCGCGGCCGCGCACCCGCATCCCGGCCGATCCACAGGACCAGAAGCATCGCCGCGCCGATGGCCGCGACGGCAGCGGTCGCGGCCAAACCGACCTGCGCCGCGAGCACCGTCAGCAGCCAGACGGCGGTGCCGACCAGGAGGACGCCGAGGACGCGACGGAGTGTCACCATCCAGCGGCCCGGCCGGGGCAGCTTCGTCGCGAGCCGCGGCAAAGCCGCAACCGCGAGATACGGCAGCGCCAACCCGACACCGAGCGCGGCGAAGATCGCCAGGATCTCGCCGGGCCCGCGGGCGAGCGCGAAGCCGATGGCGGTTCCGACGAACGGCGCGGAACAGGGCGTGGCGAGGAGGGTCGCCAGGGCGCCGGTCAGGAACGCGCCCGCCAGCGGGCCGTGCTCGTGCCCGCGGCTGCCCAGTCGGCCGGCCCAGCCCGGCATCGGAACCTCGAACAGGCCCCACAGATTGGCGGCGAACAGGAGCAGGAGCAGGGTCATGCCGGCCAGGAACCAGGGCTGCTGGAACTGGATGCCCCAGCCGACCGCCATCCCCGCAGCCTTGACGGCGATGGCCGCTGCCGCGAGCAGAAGGAAGCTGGCGACGATTCCGGCCGCGGTCGCCAGGAAACTGCGCCGCGCGTCCGCCGGAGCGGCCCCGCCCTGGCCGGCCACCGCGAGCAGCTTGATCGAGAGGACCGGAAGAACGCAGGGCATGACGTTGAGGATCAGGCCGCCGAGCAACGCGATCGCCAGGGCCGAGAGCAGGCCAGCGTCGACCGCGGCCGGCGCCACGCCCCGAACCACGGTCACCGCCTGCTCGAAGGCGCGCGCGCCGTCGACGACGGTCAGCACGATATCCGTCCCGACCAGCGCGCCGGGCCGGTCGGCCGCCG
>CAZVAR010000094.1:0-3684 GCA_964625225.1 uncultured Alphaproteobacteria bacterium
CTGCCTCGCCTGCATGACGACCTGCCCGTCGGGGGTGCATTACCAGCACCTGGTCGATCACGGCCGCTCCTACATCGAGGAACATTATCGTCGGCCGCTGCCGGACCGCCTCCTGCGGGCGACGCTCGCAGCGGTGCTGCCGCGGCTGTTTCTGACGCGGCTCGCGCTGATCGGCGGCAAGTTCGTGCGGCCGCTGGCGCCGTTCCTGTCGCGGCGCGTGCAAGCGCTGCTCCGATTGGCGCCGCGGACGATCCCGGCACCCTCTGCGATGGAGCGGCCGCACGTCTATCCGGCGGCCGGCGAGCGGCGGATGCGGGTGGCGCTGCTGACCGGCTGCGTGCAGCAGGCGATCGACCCCGCCATCAACGAGGCGACCGTCCGGCTGCTGACCCGGCACGGCTGCGAGGTGGTGGTCGCGCGCGGCACGGGCTGCTGCGGCGCGCTGCCGCATCATCTCGGCAAGGACGCGCCGGGGCTGCGGCTGGCGAAGGCCAACATCGCCGCCTGGATGCGCGAGGTCGAGGGGGACGGGCTCGACGCGGTCGTGATCAACGCCTCGGGCTGCGGGACGCAGGTGAAGGACTACGGCTTCATGTTTCTGTCCTCGGTTTTCTGGGGGCGCGCGCCCCGGGCGGGGCCCCCCCCCGCCGCAACCGTGTCCGGCCTGGCCAAGGACGTGACCGAGGTCATGGCCGCGCTCGGGCTGCGGGAGGCCGGACCCGGACCGCGGCCCACGGTCGCCTATCACTCCGCCTGCTCGATGCAGCACGGGCAGAAGATACACCGCGAGCCGGTCGCGCTGCTGAAGGCGGCCGGGTTCGAGGTCCGCGCGGTGCCGGAGGGGCATCTTTGCTGCGGCTCCGCCGGGACCTACAACATTCTGCAACCCGAGATCGCCACGCGCCTGCGCAACCGCAAGGTCGCCAATATCGAGCGGACCCGGCCCGACGTGATCGCGACCGGCAATATCGGCTGCATCACCCAGATCGGCTCCGGCACCGACATCCCGATCGTCCACACCGTGGAACTGCTCGACTGGGCGACGGGCGGCCCGAAGCCGGCGGCGCTGGCGGAGTGGCGCGCGAGCGCAACCGGTCGGTGACCCGGTCGCGCGATACCGGGAGGGCTCCGCCGGCGCCCGGCCGGCGCGATACTCGGGCCGTGGCCCGCCGCAGAGCCCTCGCGCTTGCCCTGCTCCCGGTCGTCGCCGCTCGTGCCGAACAGAACGACCCGCGTCTCGACGGCCAGTTCGCGCGACTCCATACCACCGACGATCCGGGGGAAGCCGCGAGGATCGATGCCGAGATCCGGTCGGTCCGGCTACGCTCAGGCGACGGGGGGGCGACCGGATGATCGATCAGGGCAGTCTTGCCGTCGCCGGGGGCGTCCGGGCGGTCGCGCTCGCCGCCTTCGACCGGATCGTCGAACGGCGGCCGGACTTCGTGGAGGGCCGGAACAAGCGGGCGACGCTGCATTACCTGATGCGGAACTATGGGGCGTCGGCTCACGACGTCGAGCGGACGCTGGTCCTGGAACCGCGCCATTACGGCGCGCTGTGGGGCATGGGGCTGATCCAGCTCCGGCTCGACCGCGAGCGCGAGGCGCCCGACCGGTTCGGCCGGGCGCTGGCGATCGATCCGCATTTGGAGGGTATTCGGACGCTTGCGGAGCGGCTTGCGACGAAGGTGGAAGGCAAGCCAATCTGACCGTCCGCCCCGTTTTTCCCGTCGGTACGCCGCATTCGCCGTGACCTACTCCGCCGCCCGCGCCACCGCGCTGCTCTCGGTCGCGCTCGTACTCAATCAGATCGGGCTGATGGCGTTTCCGGCCGTGCTGCCGACGCTGATGGCGGAGTGGCGCCTGAGCGAGGGAGAGGCCGGCTGGATCGGGGGCATCTACTTCGCCGGCTACGCCGCCGCGGTGCCGCTCCTGTCGGGCCTCACCGACCGCATCGACGGGCGCCGGATCTATGCCGTGGCGGCGCTGATCGGGGCCGCGGCCTCGTTCGCCTTCGCCCTGGTCGCCGAGGGGTTCTGGACGGCGCTGATCGCGCGCCTGCTGAGCGGAGTCGGACTCGCCGGCGTCCACATGCCGGGCCTGAAGCTGCTGGCCGACCGCACCGAGGGTGCCGTTCAGGCCCGCGCCAGCGCGATCTATACCGCGGTCTACGCGCTCGGCAGCGGCGGCTCCTTCGTGGTGGCCGGCATCATCGCCGCCTGGCTCGGCTGGGAATGGGCCTTCCTCGCCGGTGGGATCGGGCCGCTGCTGTCGCTGCCGCTGCTGCTTCCGCTGGAGCCGCCCCGCGCAGCGGCGGCGCCGGCGACCGATGCGCCCCGGCTTCTCGACCCGCGACCGGTGCTGCGCAACCGCGACGTGCTGACCTACATCCTCTGCTATGCGGGCAACACCTGGGAGGTGTTCGCGGTGCGGACCTGGTTCGTGGCCTTCGTGGTGTTCAACCAGTCGCTGCCGCACAATGCCGGCTGGACCTGGAACGCCGCAGTCCTGTCGGGACTGTCGGCGATGATCTCGGTTCCCGCGACGGTCCTGATCGCCGAGCTCGCGGTCCGGTTCGGGCGTCCGCGGGTGATCGCCGCGACCGCGACCGCGTCAATCCTGGTCTGCGCCCTGCTCGGTCTCGCCGCCGAGGCGAGCTTCCCGCTGGCGCTGGCGCTGCTGATCCTGCACGGCATCACCAGTTTCGGCGACACCGGCTCGATCACCGGCGGCGCGGTGGCGGCGACCGACCCGCGGTACCGCGGCCTCTCGCTCGCTGCGTATGCGTTCGCAGGCTTCACCACCGGCTTCCTGGGGCCGCTGGCGGTCGGGTTCGCGCTGCAGGCGGCCGGCGGCGTGGCGGACGGCCGCGCCTGGGCGCTCGCCTTCGCCGTGATGGCGCTGGGCTCGGCCGTCAGCGCGCTCACCATGTTGGCGCGGCTGCGCCGGTCAGCCAAGCGCGGCGGCGGGTAGCCGAGGCGGGAGGGGCCGGCGGCGCGGCTTGACGGCCCGATTTACGTGTATATACACTGAATCCCGATTCTGCCCGACCGACGGATTCACTCCATGCGCCGCACGCCGTTGCTGATCCTGCTGTGCGGGTTCCTGGTTCTCGCCGTGGGCATGGGGACGCGCTTCAGCTTCGGGCTGTTTCTGGCGCCGATGAGCGGCGACCTGGGCTGGTCGTTCACCGTGTTCGCCCTCGCGATGGGCGTGCAGCATTTCCTCTGGGGCCTGCTGCAGCCCTTCGCCGGCATGGTCTCGGACCGGTTCGGGCCGGCCAGGGTGGTCGGCATCGGCCTGCTGGTCTATGCCGCGGGGGTGGCCTGGATGGCGACCGTCTCGGCGCCGCCGGAGCTGTGGTTCGGCGCGTCGACGCTGATCGCGCTCGGCGGCAGCGGGGCCGGCATGTCGGTGGTGCTGAGCGCGGTCGCGCGCGCCTTCCCGGCGGAGCGGCACAGCCTCGTCATGGGCGTCACCACGGCCGGCGCCTCCTTCGGCCAGCTCGTCTTCTCCCCGGTCGCGCAGGGCCTGATCGGCAGTCTGGGCTGGGCCGACGCGCTCCTCGTCATGGCGGCAACGGCCGCGGCCGCCTCGGCGCTGGCGCTGGCGCTGGTCGGGCAGGGGCCCGCGAAACCGGCACCGGGTGTCGCGGACCAGTCGCTGCGCGACGCGCTCGCCGAGGCG
>CAZVAR010000094.1:3694-15071 GCA_964625225.1 uncultured Alphaproteobacteria bacterium
CCTTACTGCCGGGTTCTTCGTCTGCGGCTTCCACGTCACGCTGATCATGACCCATCTTCCGGCGTTCGCTGTGCTGTGCGGGCTTCCGGCGATGGTCGGCGCGTCGGCACTGGCGCTGATCGGCCTGTTCAACCTGATCGGCACCAATGTCGCCGGCTGGCTGGGTGACCGCCACCGCAAGAAGTACCTTCTGAGCGGCATCTATTTCGGCCGCGCCGTCTGCATCGGGCTCTATGTCCTGCTGCCGGTGACGGAAACGACGACCCTGGCCTTCGCCGCGGCGATGGGCCTGCTCTGGCTCAGCACGGTGCCGCTGACCAGCGGCCTGGTCGGGCAGATCTTCGGCGTCCGCTGGCTCGCGACGCTGTTCGGGATCGTGTTCTTCGGCCACCAGGTCGGCGCCTTCCTCGGCGCCTGGCTGGGCAGCTACGTGTTCGAGGCGACCGGGTCCTATGACGGGGTATGGTACGTCGCGATCCTGCTCGGGCTGCTCGCCGGCGTCGTGCACCTGCCGATCGCCGACCGGCCGCTGCCGCGGCTCGCGGCGGCGCCGCGGCCCGCCTGAGCGGTTCACGGCGCCGCGATCGGAGTTGAATTGCAGGAGCCCGACCCGAGTCCCACGTTCAGGCGGATACGCGATCCACTGCCGCAGGAGCCCGCACATGCCGATCCGTAGACGACGCGGCTGGGAGCTGCCGGAAAGCGCGGTGACGCCGGAATCGGTCTTTCTGGCGCGGCGCCGGTTGATTAAGGCCGCCGTCGCCGGACCGGCGCTGCTCGCCGCCGCGCCGCTGATCGGCGGCGACGCCGAGGCGTCCAAGGCGGGGGGCGCCGCCGCGGACAATCCGTGGGCCGACCTCTATCCCGTCGAGCGGAACCCGCGCTTTACCGTCGAGCGGGCTCCGACCCCGGAAGCACTGGCGACCACCTACAACAATTTCTACGAGTTCGGCTCCCACAAGACGATCTGGCGCTCGGCGCAGAAGCTGCCGCTGCAGCCCTGGCTCGTGCGGATCGATGGGATGGTCGAGACGGAGATCACGCTCGACTTCGACGAGCTCGTGCGCCGGATGCCGCTGGAGGAACGGATCTACCGCCTGCGCTGCGTCGAGGCCTGGGCGATGGTGGTGCCCTGGAGCGGCTTTCCTCTGGCGGCGCTGGTCGACTTCGCCCGGCCGCTCGGCAGTGCGACCTATCTGCGCATGGAGACGTTCAAGGAGCCGACGGTGGCGCCGGGCCAGCGGCAGTTCTGGTATCCCTGGCCGTATGTCGAGGGGCTGCGGCTGGACGAGGCCCGCAACGAACTCGCCTTCATCGCGACCGGCCTCTACGGGAAGCCGCTGCCGAAGCAGAACGGCGCGCCGCTGCGTCTGGTCGTGCCGTGGAAATACGGGTTCAAGTCGATCAAGTCGGTCGTCCGCTTCACCTTCACCGACGAGCAGCCGCTCAATTTCTGGCAGGAGATCCAGGGCCGCGAGTACGGCTTCTGGGCCAACGTCAATCCCGAGGTGCCGCACCCGCGCTGGAGCCAGGCGACGGAGCGCGTGATCGGGACCGATGAGGAGCAGCCGACCCGGATCTATAACGGCTACGGCGAGTTCGTCGCCGCACTCTATGCCGGGATGGATCCGAAGGTGCTGTTCTACTGAGCCGGCGCCGCCCTCAGCGCCGGCAGATCGAGACGTATTCGGCGTGGCGTTCGCCGGGGGTCGGGACCCGGAAGGGGCAGGCCTCGGTGGGATAGACGGTGCGGTCCTCGTAGCTGTAGAGCTGATACGCGGCCGGATAATCGGCCGAAGACTTTTCGACCACCTCGCGGAACAGGGCCCGGTAACGTTCGGAATAGTCGATCCCCGGCGCCCGGACATGGAAGGTCTCGGTCGGGACCGGATAGGGATATTCGACCGTGGTGTCGCCCAGGACCGGAACCGACAGGACGGCGATCCCGTCCGGCCGGAGGATCCGGGCGAGCTCCGACAGCGCCTTACGGTCGTCGTCGACATGCTCGAGCACATGCGAGGCGAACACGAAGTCGTAGGAGGCGTCGGGGAAGGGCAGGTCGCGGATGTCGGCCGGGACATCGACCCCGCCAGCCGCGATGTCGGTCGTCGTGTAGCGGGCGAAGCGCTTCGCGAGGTAACGGCTCAGCTCCGGCTCCGGCGCGAAGTGTAGCGCGGCGCGGCCGGTCGGGTCCCAGCTCGCGAAGAGGTCGTTCAGCACGCAGATCTGGAGCCGGTGCCGCTCGAGCGCGCCGCAGCGGGGGCACATCGCGTTCCGCCGCGTGCCGTGGCGGCGCTTCTTGTCGAAGAACTTGCCGCGGTACCGGCAGATCGGGCAGGTGAACACCGGCCGGTCGAGCAGGACGAGGCCGGGCCTTCTCAGCATGCGCTTGGCCTTCCTGATCCAGGCTTTCATCGGCAGTGCGGCGCGCGTGGCGGCGAGTGGCACGTGCGGGGGGCTCCTGTCCGGGCGACCGTTGCTGCGGGGTGCTTCGTATAGTGGGTCCACCCGGCCGAGAAAAGCGATCGGAAGGGGAAATCCTGTCCCTTGGGGAGGAACGGCAATCCCGCCGTGCGGCGGGTCCGGGCGCAGCCCGCCGGCCGACGCTGACGGGTCGAAAGAAATTGGCCCGGAACCGAGGTTCCGGGCCAGTTAGAACAGGGAGGCTTCACGTCTGGGAGACATCGGGGCCGAAGCCCGGACGTCGAGCTTGCGCCCTGTAAGGGGACAAGGGATCGAATGCCGATCAACAACACTCGACGAAATCATGTTCAACCCGAAGTGTCGCCGACAGAATCGCAAAAAAGTCACGGCGGCCATGCGCCGCGCGCATGGCTGTCACGCCGCCGCCTGGCGCGAGGCGGTCACGGCGAGCGCGCCGTCCTCGGCAATCTTGCGGATCAGGAAGTCGCGGAACACGGTGATCCGCTTCGAGTGGCGCAACTCCTCCGGGTAGACGAAGTAGGCGACCGTCTCCGGCCCTTCGAGATCCGGGACGACCTGGACCAGATTGCTGGTCATCCTTGCCATATAGGTCGGCAGGGCGGCGATGCCGACGCCGCTCATGACCGAGCGGAAGATGCCGTAGATGTTGTTCACCTTCAGCACCGGACGCCGCGGCGGCCGGCCCTCCTGGCCGATATAGAGCGGCCAGTTGATGGTCGCGGTCGGCTGCGGCGCGTCCTCGCCGTAGACGATCAGGCGGTGCCGGTCGAGATCCTCCGACGTCACCGGCAAGCCGTGGCGCTTGAGATAGTCGGGCGACGCGAACAGCTTCGAGCGCACCGACATCAGCGGGCGCTGGATGAGGTCCGGCTGGCGCGGCACCGAAAAGCGGATCGCGCAGTCGGCCTCGCGCATGCTGAGATCGAGCTCGGTGTCGAGGAGCACGAGGCTGACCTCGATCTCCGGATACAGCTCGAGGAACTCCTTCATCTGCGGTGTCAGCCAGGTGGAGCCGAACGCGACCGTCGTGGTGATCTTCAAGGGTCCCTTGGGGCGCTCCTTGCTCTCAATCAGCATCGCCTCGGTCATGGCGAGCTTGGCGAAGACCTCCCGCACATTGCGGTACAGCAGCTCTCCGGGCTCAGTCAGGATGAGCCCGCGCGCATGGCGGTGGAACAGCGGAACGCCCAGGCTCTCCTCGAGCGCCTGGATCTGCCGGCTTACCGCCGACTGGCTCAGATTCAGGGTATCGCCGGCATGGGTGAAACTCCCCGCCTCCGCGACCGCATGAAAGATCCGCAACTTGTCCCAGTCCATGATGCCCCCTGGCAATCACGCAGCTCCGGTACGGGGCGTTTCGAAGAGCGCCCCCTAAGGCTGCCGTGACACGTCTCGGAATTGCGCCTTTCGGCGGCGCTTGTATCGTTGGGCGATCCCTACTCGGCCGCTTCGCTGACGGTGCTGTCGTCCAGGGCGGACAGAAACCGCTCCGCCTCGAGCGCGCTCATGCAGCCGAAGCCGGCTGCGGTGATCGCCTGCCGGAACACCTTGTCCTTGACGTCGCCGGCCGCGAACACCCCGGGAACGCTGGTCGCCGTCCCGTCCGGCGCCGTGACGACATAGCCCTCGGCATCGAGCTCGACCTGGCCGCGGAAGATCTCGGTGTTCGGCCGGTGCCCGATCGCGATGAACACGCCCTCGGCCGGGAGATCCCGCTGCGCCCCGGTCTTGACGTTGCGCAGACGAACGCCGGTGACCTCGAGCGGTTCGCTCGTGCCCAGGACCTCCTCGACGACACTGTCCCAGACCACCGTGATCTTCGGGTTCCGGAACAGCCGGTCCTGCATGATCTTCTCGGCACGCAGACGGTCCCGGCGATGCACCAGCGTCACCTTGCTCGCATGATGCGTCAGGTAGATCGCCTCCTCGACGGCGGTGTTGCCGCCGCCGACGACGACGACCTCCTTGCCGCGGAAGAAGAAGCCGTCGCAGGTGGCGCAGGCGGAGACGCCGAAACCGCGGAACTTCTGCTCCGAAGGCAGGCCGAGCCACTTCGCCTCCGCGCCGGTCGCGATGATCACGGCATCGGCCGCGTAACTGTCGCCGCCGTCGCCCTGGGCCGTGAACGGCCGCTTGCTGAAATCGACCGAGACGATCACGTCGGAGACCATGCGCGTGCCGACCTTTGCGGCCTGCTCACGCATCTGCTCCATCAGCCACGGACCCTGAATCACCTCCGCGAAGCCCGGATAATTCTCGACATCCGTGGTGATCGTCATCTGGCCGCCGGGCTGCATGCCCTCGACCAGGATCGGCTTGAGCCCTGCGCGGGCGGCATAGATGCCCGCCGTGTAGCCGGCGGCGCCGGAACCGATAATGAGAACCCTGCTGAAATGATGCTCCGGCATCGCTCCGTCGCCCCGTCGCACTGTGCGTGAAGCAAAGTTAGGTATGCCGCCGGGGTGAAGCAACCCGCCTGCTCTGGGGGGTAGTCAGGCGGAGGGTGGGCGGGTCCCGACGCCTCAGAAGCCGAACATGTGGTCGAGGCTGAAGCCGCCGGACCGGTCGAGCAGGCCGTGATAGCCGAACAGGCGGCAGGTCAGGTCGCGCACGATGACATAGGCTCCCGGCCCGGCACGGCGGCGCTCATCGGCGGAGAAGGTCTCCGCGGCGCGCCACAGCAGCGAGCCGCTGCACGGAATCTCGACGCGGCGACGCGCCAGCACGGCGCCCGCGCCGTCGTGCAGCACGAGGTCGGTGGCCGAACGGGCGTGCCAGGGGGTCGAGGCGGGATAGATCAGGTGGCAGAGCGTGTCGAGCGGCTCCGGCCCGAGGCGCAGGAACAGCCGCGTGCTGAGACCGGGCGGCGGGCCGGCATAGGATTGCGGCTCGCCGCGATAGGTCAGCGCGGTATTGAACATGTGGGCGCCGAAGCTGGTTTCCGCGGCATGACCGCTTTCCCGGTCGGTATAGCGGAAGATCGCATGCAGCCAGCCGTCCGCCTCGCCGCCCTCGGCGAAGTCGTAGACGAGCTCGACATGACCCCATTCGGTCGGAAGCGGTGCGTCGGCCAGGATCGCGTCGAGATCGACCGCCGGGCAGGCCTCGCGCCGAAGCCGCCCCAGCCGCCGCCGGGTGACGAGCCTCCCCCCGGCGTCGTAGACCAGCAGCGCGAGCGGCAATTCCGCCTGGCGGGTCGCCATCGGCGTCGGCAGCAACTCGGTCCGCCAGCGGCCGGGCGGCAGCAGCGGCGCCGGCAGGATGTGCCCCTTGCCCATCAGCCGACCGAGATCGGCAAGGCGCGGGTCGGGCCGGAGATCGTCGCGCATGACGTTGAGATGCCCGATCCGGCGTGGCCCCACCGCCTTCACGATCTCGTAGCGGGGGCGCACGACGTGCTTTCCGGCATGCAGCTCGAACTGTTGCGGCCAGCGCAGATCCGGCAGCAGCGCGGCCGTATCGACGGCCAGCGTGGCGAAGCCGGGGATCGTCCGGTCGAGCCGGGCGACCCGGGCACAGCCCATTGCCGCAAGGCCGATGCTCCCCGCCGGAATCGGCGCGGCATGGCTGTTCTGGATCCAGAGAATCACGCGCTCGCCGGGGGCCGGGGCGGGCAGCCCGGCATAGCGGTCCGACGGCCAGGCATTGGCATCGTGCGTGCAGGAGAGAGCTCCCGCATGCTCGCCGTCGACATCGAGCGCATATTTCAGCACGTCGTGTCCGCGCGCGCCGACGGCATGGATGAAGAGTTGGCCGGTGAACGGGCCGAGGCCGAAGCGCCGGCGAATGTCGCGGCTGTCGACGAGAATCGCCGCGCCACCGTCGGGCACCGGCTGGTGCCAGGTGGCGAGCGTCCGCCCGTCGCCGTCGAACAGGCGCAGCCAGAGAAAGACGCCCGACGCGCCGTAGCCGGCCCAGTAATTGGCCGTGACCAGCCGGGTGTGCAGACCGTCGGCGTCCCGGAAGAAGGCGAAATTGGTCGCAAAGTTCAGCGGATCGAGATAGCGCGCGGGATTGCCGAGCAGCGAATCCGGCAGCCGGATCGCGTCGAGCGTGCGGATCTCGGCACCGGACGGCAGGAGGTGCCGGATCGCCCGTACGGCCCGCGCCGCGTCGAACGCCGTTACCAGCACGCGCCGCGCCCGGGACGCCGGCAGTTCGGTGACGGGCCGCGCGGGTCGGCCGAGCAGGGCGCGGTCGAGATGCTCGACCCGCTGTACGAAGAAACCGGCGATCTCCACCGCGTCCAGGCCCAGCAGTGCCGCGACGCCGGCGGCCTGACCTTCGGTGTCGAAGATCGCAACGGGGCCGTTGGCGGCCAGTTCGGCGACCAGACCGGCGGCGGCCTCGGCGGCGAGCGGATGGCCGATCGCCTTGTAGAAGACATTGCCGCCGGTCGCGTTGCTGAAGGTCTCGATCGGGAGCACCGTCGCTGTCACCGGTAGGAGACGAGCCGCTTCATCGCGGCCGAGACGCGGTGCCGCGCCTGCTCGCGGCGCAGCACCGCGGCCGAGGTCAGCCAGTTCAGTTGCACGCTGCGCCGTATGCCCTCGAAGGGCAGGTGCCCGTGCCAGGAGCGGTCGCTGCGGCGAAAGACGAGCAGGGTTCCGCCATCGGGCGGGACCTCGACTGCATAATCGTCGATGTCCTCGGCCGAGCGGAGAATGCGGAGCCGGCCGCCGGCCGCGTCCCAGCGGTCGTTCAGGTAGAGGAGAGCGGTGACGATCTTCGTCTCCGAATCGGTGTGGATGGCCCCGTCGCGCGCCGCCACGCGGCCGCGCACGGTTACCATGGTCGGGCGGCCGGCCAGGTCCACCCCGAACTTCTCCGCGACCTCCGCCGTGAGCGCGGCGCTCTGCAGTTCGGCGACAAGGGCGTCGAACCGCGGCCCGCCGCGCAGCGACCGCACCGGGAAGCTCCCGGGCCGGTCGATCGCCGGGAAATCGGCGGTAACGGCCGCCCGCGCTTCGGCCCGGAGAAAGCCGGGGACAACGACGAAGTCGAACGGGTCGCGGCAGAGTGGCGCGGCCCGGAAGGCGTCGAGGTCGAGCAGAGGCATCGCGGCTCGGATCACGGATTCGTCGGTGGTTCGGGGCCGGATACCGAAGTTGTAGGGGGCGGGGCACCGGCTCGCAACCGGTCGCCGGTCCGCATCCGGCGCTCCACTTCGGCCGCGACCCGAGCCGTGTCGTCCGGCGGGACGTAGGTCCAGCGCTCCAGCGTACCGGCGAAGGGGCGGGTGATCCCCGCCGCTATGAGCGCGCCGTGGAAGCGGTCCAACTTGGCGGCGCGCCTGCCGAGCGGGACGATATGGACCGGTTTCCCGGTCGCACAGGCCTCCGACACCATCGATACCGAATCCTCGGTGACGAGGATGGCGTCGGCGAGCCCCAGAAATCCGAAATAGGGGTTCTCGCCGACGCCGTCCCAGATCACGCTCGGCACTCCGGCCAGCGCCGCCCGCAGCGCGGCGAGATTGGCGGCCCCGGTGCGCCGCGACGGCGTGACCATCAGCCCGGCCCCCTCCCTGCGCGCCATCGCCGCGATCCGGGCACCGATCGCGGCGGCCGCATCCGGGGTGAGGGGACCGCGGCGATCGCTGCCGCCGACCAGAACCGCCACGCGGGGCCGCGGCAGATGGGCGAGCGTCGGCGCGAAGTGTGCGGCCGCCTCGGCGAGCCGACCCGGCGTCACCCGGTGCAAGGCGCCGCGGGTCGTGATCACGTTACGCCCCGTCAGCCGGTCGTGGGCCGGCACCACCACCAGATCGAACCGCTCTGCGTCGAGGCGCGGGTTCTGGATTTGCACGACGAAGGTCCGGCCGCGGGCCTGCCTGCGGATCGCCGCCGCGATCGCTGCGGTCTGGCGGCCGGTGGCGATCAGCAGTTCCGGCCAGGGCGGCGCCAGGCGGTCGCCGCCGGGCCCCGGTGCGGCAAGCGGCCGTATCCAGGCCCGGGGCGGGAGCCACCGCCAGGGCGGGCGGGGGGCGATGCGCTTGACGACCGGCGGCACGTTCAGCGCCTCGGCCAGACCCAGGCACTGATTCTCCATGCCGGGCTTTCCGTCGGTGAGGACCCAGCAGCTCGGCGAACCGGGGGGCGGCATCACCATTCCACAGCCTGGGATGCGGGAGCCGCATGGGACACTTGCCTTGCCTCGTGAAATTTCCTTTCAAGTCTGCAAAGATCGTTCAAGAGGGGGAAGGGAGTTTCATGCCCCGCGTCAAACTGGATGCGATCGACCGGCGCATCCTGCACGACCTGCAGGAAGACGGCCGGATCACCAACGTCGATCTTGCCCGCAATGCGGGAATCTCGGCGCCGCCCTGTCTGCGGCGCGTGCGGGCGCTGGAGGAGGGGGGCTTCATACGCGGCTATCATGCCGACCTCGACCCGCAGAAGATGGGATTCGAGGTGATGTTCTTCGCCCTGATCGGCCTGGAAACCCAGGCCGGCGACCGGCTCGCCGCGTTCGAGGCCCTGGTGAGCGGCTGGCCCGAGGTCCGCGAGTGCCACATGGTCCGCGGCGGCGGCGACTTTCTGCTGAAGATCGTCGCCGTCAACACGGCGCACGAGAATCAGATCACGACGCGCCTGACCGGCGCGCCGGACGTGATGCGGGTCACGACATTTCCGGTGATCCGGTCGGCGAAGGAACTCCCCGGCGTTCCGGTCGAGCTGTAATCCCGCTTCATGACCGTGGCCCGGTGGCCCTCGCGTTTCGCGGCGACCCCCGCCGGAAGTGGCCATGCTTCGGGACGTTCCCTCCGGGCGCTCCTCACGTTGCGGGTGTCGGCCGCCGGCCGGCGCCGTCGCGCCTCACCCGAAGAGGGCGGCCCGGATACGGCCGGGCCAGCGCCCCGGAGGGTGAGGGGCGGATCGCCGCCGGAGGTACTTCCGGCCGGGCGTCACTCATAGGTGACCGAGAGAATCTCGTAGTATTTCGCACCGCCGGGTGCCTGGACCTCGACCTGATCACCCACCTGCTTGCCGATCAGGGCGCGGGCGAGCGGCGAGGTGACCGAGAGCAGGCCCTTGGCGATGTCCGCCTCGTCGGCGCCGACGATCCGGTAGGTCGACTCCTTGTTGCTGTCCTCGTCCACGACCTGGACCGTGGCGCCGAACATGACCTTGTTGCCCGACATCTTGCTCGGGTCGATCACCTCGGCGCGGCTGATCTTGTCCTCCAGTTCGGCGAGGCGCCCCTCGATGAAGGCCTGACGCTCCTTCGCGGCGTGATACTCCGCGTTCTCGGAGAGGTCGCCATGCTCGCGTGCCTCAGCGATGGCGCGGATGACCGCCGGACGCTCCTCCGACTTGAGGCGGCGAAGCTCCTCCTGGAGCCGCGCCAAGCCGTCGGGAGTCATCGGGATCTTGTCCATTCGCGGACCTCCAAAACAACAACAATAGAGACATCGCGGGCACGGTGCCCGCGATGTTCAAACACTGTGTGTAGTTCCCGGCCGCCCCCCGATTCCTTTCGGCCGGTTTCTCAGAAGACCCCAGTAAAATACGATTGCAAAGGCTGCACTTCAAGGCAACCCGCCTTCAGGGCGGCGATCGCCTCGACGGCAGCGCGCGCGCCGGCGACCGTCGTGTAGTAGGGGATGCGTGCCGTCAGCGCCGCGCGCCGCAGGCTGAAGCTGTCGGAGATCGCCTGCGCGCCGTCGGTCGTATTGAAGACGAGGCGGACCCCGCCGTTCTTCATCGCATCGACGATGTGCGGCCGTCCCTCCAGCACCTTGTTGACCACCCGCACCGGAATGCCGGCCGCTTCCAGCGCCGCGGCGGTGCCGCGGGTGGCGAGGATCGTGAAGCCCATTTCGGTCAGCCGCCGCACCGGGTCGATCACCGCCGGCTTGTCGCTGTCGCGGACGGAGACGAACACCTCCCCCGACAGCGGCAGATCGACGCCGGCGCCGAGCTGGGACTTGGCGAAGGCGCGGCCGAAATCGCGGTCGATGCCCATGACCTCGCCGGTCGACTTCATCTCCGGACCGAGCAGGACATCGACGCCCGGGAAGCGCGCGAACGGGAACACGGCTTCCTTGACCGCGATGTGGTGCATCGGGTGCGGCTTCAGGCCGAACCGGGCGAGCGGCTCGCCCGCCATCACGCGCGCGGCGATCTTGGCAATCGGATGGCCCGTCGCCTTCGCCACGAAGGGCACCGTCCGGCTGGCCCGGGGATTGACCTCCAGGATGTAGACCGTGTCGCCGTCCGGCGCCGCCTTGACCGCGAACTGGACGTTCATCAGCCCGACGACGTTCAGCGCCCGCGCCAGCGCCTCCGCCTGGCGGGCGATCTCGGCGACCGTTTCCGCCTTCAGGGAGTAGGGCGGCAGCGTGCAGGCGGAGTCGCCGGAATGCACGCCGGCCTCCTCGATATGCTCCATGATCCCGGCGACGTAGACATCGCGGCCGTCGGCGAGGGCGTCGACATCGACCTCGATCGCGTCGCTCAGATAGGAGTCGACAAGCACCGGATTGGCGCCCGACACTTTGACCGCGGTCTGCATGTAGCGCAGCAGTCCCGGCCGGTCGTAGACGATCTGCATGGCTCGGCCGCCCAGCACGTAGGACGGGCGCAGCAGCACGGGATAGCCGATCCGGTCGGCCGCCGCTTCCGCCTCCCCGATCGAGGAGGCGGTGCCGTTCTCGGGCTGGCGCAGCTCAAGCCGGTGCAACAGCTTCTGAAAGCGCTCCCGGTCCTCGGCCAGATCGATCGCGTCCGGCGAGGTGCCGAGAATCGGAATCTCCGCTGCCTCGAGGGCCGCCGCCAGCTTCAAAGGCGTCTGGCCGCCGAACTGGACGATGACGCCGAGCAGGGTGCCGCGGCTCTGTTCGACGCGGGCGATCGCGATCACGTCCTCCGCGGTGAGCGGCTCGAAATAGAGGCGATCGGCGGTATCGTAATCGGTGGAGACGGTCTCC
>CAZVAR010000095.1:0-14844 GCA_964625225.1 uncultured Alphaproteobacteria bacterium
GTCCGGACACCAGGATCTCGCGGCACAGGATGATCAAAGCCGGCAACACGACCAGGCCGGCGATCCGATCGAACGCCACCAGCATCAGAATTGCGGCGGCGACCAGAAGCTTGTCGGCGATCGGGTCGAGAAATCGGCCGAAGGCGGACTGCTCCGACCAGGCGCGGGCCAGATAGCCGTCGAAAAAGTCGGTCAGCGCGGCGACCGTGAACAGGGCACAGGCGACCCACCGCCAGATGTCGCCGTCCAGATAGAACAGCGCCACCAGGACCGGAATGGCGACCACCCGGGAAATCGTCAGCAGATTCGGCAGGCTGGTGATCATTGCCGGCTCCCGGCTGAGGGCCCGCGCATTCTAGCCATCGGTGTGGAAATGCTCATAGATCTTCCTGGCGACCGCCTTGCTGATGCCGGGGACCGCTTCGAGGTCGGCGAGGCCGGCCCGCGCCACGCTGCGTGCCGACCCGAAATGGTGCAGGAGGGCGCGCTTGCGCGCGGCGCCGATCCCTGGCACCTCGTCGAGGCGGGAGCGGCCGATCGCCTTCGACCGGCGCGCCCGGTGGGTGCCGATCGCGAACCGATGCGCCTCGTCGCGTAGCCGCTGGAGGAAGTACAGCGTCGGGTCGTTCGGCGGCAGGGTGAACGGTTCGCGCCCGGGCATGAAGAAGCGCTCGCGGCCGGCATCCCGGTCCGGGCCCTTGGCGATCGCCACCAGCGCGATATCGTCGATCCCGAGCTCGCTCAGCACTAGGCGGGCGCTGCCGAGCTGGCCGGCGCCGCCGTCGATCAGGACGAGATCGGGCCAGGTGCCGCTCGCGCGTTCCGGATCTTCCCGCAGCGCCCGCGAGAAACGCCGGGTCAGCACCTCGCGCAGCATGGCGTAATCGTCGCCCGGCGCGATCTCGCCGGGCTGGACCCGCGTCGGATCGGTGGCGGCGGCGCGGATGTTGAACTTGCGGTACTGGTTCTTCACCAGCCCTTCCGGTCCGGCGACGATCATGGCGCCGACGGCATGGCTGCCGCCGATATGGCTGTTGTCGTAGACCTCGATCCGCTCCGGCGGGGCGTCCAGGCCGAAGGCGGCCGCGACGCCCTCCAGGAGGCGGCGCTGGCTCGCGCTCTCGGCGAGGCGGCGGCCGAGCGCCTCGCGCGCGTTCATTCGCGCATGTTCGATCAGCTTGCGCTTCGGCCCCCGCTGCGGCGTCTCGATGCGTACCTTGCGCCCGGCCCGAAGGGACAGGGCCTCGGCCAGCAGATCGCGCTCGGCGACGGCGGCGCCGAGCAGCAGCAGCGGCGGCGCCGGCTTGTCGCTGTAGAACTGCCCGACGAAGCCGGCCAGCAGTTCTGCCAGCTCGATGTTGCGGCTGTTCGCAGGAAAATAGGCGCGATTGCCGTAGTTCTGGCCGCCGCGGAAGAAGAACACCTGCACGCAGGCGAGCCCGCCCTCCTGGTGCGCGGCGATCACGTCGGCATCGCCAAGGCCGACCACGTTGATGTCCTGATGCGCCTGGATCGCCGAGAGGGCGCGGATGCGGTCGCGATAGAGCGCAGCAGTCTCGAACTCTAGCGCCTCGCTCGCCGCTTCCATGCGGCTGGCGAAGGCCTGCTGCACGGCGGCGCTGTCGCCGCGCAGGAAGGCGCGTGCTTCCCCCACCAACCGCGCATATTCCGCCCGGTCGACCCGCCCGACGCAGGGGGCGCTGCACCGCTTGATCTGATAGAGCAGACAGGGGCGGGTGCGGCTCGCGAACACGGCATCGGAGCAGGAGCGCAACAGGAATGCGCGCTGCAGGGCGGTCAGCGTCCGGTTGACCGAACCGGCCGAAGCGAACGGCCCGAAATATTCGCCCTTCCGGCTCTGCGCGCCGCGATGCTTGGTGAGCTGCGGCCACTCGGAATCGCCGGTGATCAGGATGTAGGGGAACGACTTGTCGTCCCGCAGCAGGACATTGTAGCGGGGCTTGAGCTGCTTGATCAGGTTGATCTCGAGCAGCAGCGCCTCGACCTCGGTGTGCGTGGTGACCACCTCCATGGTCGCGGTCTCCGCGACCATTCGCCGGAGGCGGTTCGGCAGGCGGTTCGGCTGGGTGTAGGCGGTCACCCGATTACGCAGGTTCCGCGCCTTGCCGACATAAAGCACGTCGCCGCCGGCGGCGATCATTCGATAGACGCCGGGGGCGGACGGCATCGTCCGCAGATGCGCCCGGATGACCGCAACGCCTGCGGCCAGCGGCCGGGCAGCGTCGATGCCCGCCAGCCTCTCCGGCGGCGCGGCGGGTACGGCGATGGTGGAGGCGGACCCGTCAGCGGCTTGCATGGCCTCTATGTGCTTACTCGCCGGATGCCCGTCAACGAACCCACTGCCGCGCATGCCGCTGCCGGGGGCCCCCGGGTTTATTCACCGTTGCTGTGGATAAGTCTGTAGATAACCCGGCTCCAGGATGGCGGGAGCCGCGGTCATCCTAGGATCGGAACGCCTTGCCCATTAATTGGGCAATATCGCGAAACCGTTGAATTTCCTGCCGGATCGGACCACGGCAGCGAACATATGTGCCGCGGCGGGTGGATCCGGCCGGTGTTGGCGCCGAATGTGCACAAGTCAGTTTCCTCGAACTCTGAGCATTATCGCGCAGTGTGCGGATTCGGCAACGAATTCTGACGGCGGCGTTCGATCTCGACCCCGGCGCCCGCAGCGTCCGCATAGACGTCCAGTTTCTCGACCGCGACCCGGGCGATGAGCACCCGCGGGTCCTCGAGGCAGACGGCGGCGATGCGCTCCGCCAACGTCTCCACCAGATTGACGTGCTCGGCGGCGGCGATCCGCCGGATGGCCGCGACGATTCGGTCGTAGCAGACCACGTCGGAAAGCCGGTCCGCGAGCGGCTCCTCCCGGACGCCCAGATCGACCGAGACGCGCACACGCTGACCGCCGAACCGCTCGTGGCGGTAGACCCCGATCCGGCAGGTGAGAACGAGATCCCGGACGAACATGCGGCGCAGGCCCGGGCCCGGCAGCGCTGCAGGCGCCGCGGCGGCCTGTCGCGCCGGCGGACCCGCGGCCCGGGCCAGCCGGGCGGTGCCGACCCGGCGCGGCCCGGAAAATCCGGTCAACAGGAGCAGCTGCCCGGTAATGCTCGGCAGGCCGAGCGTGAAGCGGATCGTGGCCGCAAGCGCCTCGGGATCGTCGCCGGAGCCAATCGCATTCACCCGGATCGCGGGCGCCAGCGTCAGTGCGAGCCTGCGTACTCCCACCGTGAAGGCGTCGCGGTCGAACCAGCCTGCCGGCGCCGCCTCGCGGCCGACGGTCGTGAGGAGGAGCAGGAGGCATGCCGGCGCCGTGCCGGCGGCGTCCGCCAGCCTGCGGCCGAGCGCCTCGATGTGCGCCAGATCCGCGATCGATTCGACGGCGACCAGCAGATCGGCGGGCCGGTCGGCGCGCGGCGCCAACGCGGTCAGGCGGTCGGGCGCGGCGCCATCGGGGTCCGGTAGCGCGCCGACGGGCATCGCCACCGCCATCCCGGCATCCGCCAGCAACCGCGCCGCCGCAGCGCCGACGGGATGGCGCTCGGCGCCGAAAAACAGGAGGCTACCCGAAGCGGGGGGCGATATTGCGGCATCCATGTTCAGCAGATGACATGCCGGTTCGCCCGGCGCAAGCTGCAGCGTCGTTGCGGCGTTCGGCCCGGCCGCCGCATGTGAGCGGCGGAGCGGGGTTCAGCGCCGCGCCGAAGCGGTCCACGCCGCGGCAGCGGCCGCGGCGACCCCGGCGCCGATCGCGAGGCTCAGCAGCGGATGCAGGGTCGCCGCCGTATAGAGGCTGCGCTCGCGTGTCGCGTAGTTCCCCATCGGGCTGCGCGTGCTGAGATCGGCGCCGGGTCCGTGCAGGCCGTGCGGCCGCTCGGCGGCCGGCCGGTTGCGCTGCTGCCCTGCGAACATGGTGCGCTCGAGAATGCGGTCGGTCAGGCGCGGCGCCATGATGCCCATGAGCGACATCATCCGGCCGGCGCCGCCGACATAGAGATCGCGCACCGGATGCTCGGCTGCGTACAGGATGGCGCGAGCGGCCAGCTCCGGAGCGTAGACCGGCGGGGGCAGGCGCGGTTCGCGGTCCATGTAATTCTCGGAATGGGTGTCGAAGGGAGTGTCGGTGGCGCCCGGCTTGATCAGTGTCACCGACACCGGCGCCCCGCCGGCCTCGAGCTCCATGCGGAGGGCGTCGGTGAAGCCTTTGACCGCGTGCTTGCTGGCGCAATAGGCGCCCTGCAGCGGCAGCGAGAAGTCCGACACGATGCTGCCGAGATTGATCAGGGCACCGCCGTGCTCGCGCAGATGCCGCGCCGCGATCCGCGATCCGTAGACGATGCCCCAATAGTTGGTGTCGAACAGCCGGCGCTCGTCCTCGACCGGCACGTCCTCCATCCGGCCGTAGATCGACACGCCGGCATTGTTGATCCAGGTATCGAAACGGCCGAAGCGGCGCAGGGCGGTATCGGCCAGCCTCTGCACCTCCTCTTCCCGCCCCACATCGACGACCACCGGGACGGCTTCTCCGCCGAAATCGTGAATCTGCTCGGCGACCACCTTGATGGCATCGGTGTTGCGCGCTCCGAGCACTAGCCGTGCGCCCCGGGCCGCCGCCTTGCGGGCGGTCACCAGACCGATACCGCTCGACGCCCCGGTGATCACCATCACCTGGTCCTCCAGCCTCTTCAGCCGAACGCCCATTTCGCTTCTCCTCGCTGTCCGGAGGCCGGCCGCGGCAACGCCTCCCGCGCCGTGCCGGCTATGACCTGCCGCGAATGTCGCCCTCGGGAGGCGCCCGGGCGTGGAACCGCCGATCCATCGCGCGGTTCCCCCGGTCACCGGCGCCGGGCTCCGGACAGCGAGGCGGGCCGCTTCGGCGCGTTGCGCCGTTTTCGGCGCAGCGCGGGACCCGCCGGGGTCCCGCTCTCCGCATTCCGGGCGGGCCGCCGTTCGTCCGTGCTAAAGTGCCGGGCCGGCCATTCGGGGAGGGAAAGGGTATGATCGGGGAACGCATCTATTCCGGATTCGCCTTCGAAGAGGCAGCCGGGTACGCCCGTGCCGTGGTCGACGGCGAGTGGGTGTTTGTTTCCGGCACCACCGGCTTCGACCCGGAGACGCAGCAGTTCGCACCGACCGTGGAGGAGCAGACGGAGCAATGCTTCGCCAATATCCGACGCGCTCTGCGGCAGGCGGGGACGGATCTGGACCGGATGGTGCGGATCCGCTTCTACGTCGCCAGCCGCGAGGAGTTCGACCGCATCAAGCCGATCATCCGGAAATACTGCGATCCGGCCCGACCGGCGAGCACCGGGCTGATCTGCGCCATGCTCGAGGAGCGCATGCGGGTCGAGATCGAGGTGACCGCGAAGCGCACGACGGCCGGGTCGTGAGCGCCGCGGGCCTGCGGATGTTCATGCGCCATTCAGCTTGGGCTTCCTAGCATCGCCGCATCGATTGCCGGTGCCGCAGGCGATAGCGGCGCCGGGAGACGGGGCGAGCCGAACGGTGGAGGAGAGAATGGCGAACCTGTTGTGCGAGGCCTGGAAGCGCCTGCGATCGCGCAATGTTGTCGTCGCGGTCGCAGCGGCAGCGGCGGTTCTCGCCATCGGCGCCGCGCCGGAGCCGGCCGCGGCCGGTGGCTGGAAACACGACCGCCATCACGGAAAGCACGGTCATCACTGGAAGGGCCATCATCATCGCGGCAAGCATCACCATCACGGCCACCACGTGCATCGCGGCGGCCCTGACGTGGTCGTCGTCCGGCCGCGGGTGATCCATCGCCCGCCGCCGGTCTATTACGCCCCGCCGCCGGTCTATTATGGGCCGCCGAGCGTCAATATCGTGGTGCCGCTCCGCTTCTGACCACGACGCCGCACGATCCGAGGCAACCCGCGGACGCGCCTGTCGCAGGGTGCGGCCGCGGAACCTTCGGCCGGTTGAACCATTGACATCCCGGGAGAGCCGGCGTCCGAGCGCGCCGCACAACCGGGAGCCCGTGAAATGGAATTTCTGTTCGGTCTGATCATTCTGGCGCTCGATATCTGGGCGATCGTCAACATCTTCGGCAGCGCCGCGTCGACCGGCGGCAAAGTTCTTTGGATCCTGCTGATCCTGTTCCTGCCGGTCATCGGATTCATCATCTGGCTCGTGGCCGGGCCGCGCAGCGGCGTCAGACAGGCCGTCTGACACATGCCCGTACCGCTTGCGGGGGCATCGCAAACAGGCTAACCCGTGTCGCGATCGGTCCCGGGCTCCTTGCCGCGGGGCATAACGGGAGCGGGACATGCTGCACGGCAGGCGGGCGATCGTGACGGGGTCCACCAGCGGTATCGGTCTCGGTATCGCGCGGGCCCTCGCGGGCCAGGGCTGCGCCGTGATGCTGAACGGCTTCGGCGAGGCCGATACGATCGAGGCCCTGCGGCGCGAACTGGCCGCCGGCGGTGCGGAGATCCGCTACGCGCCGGCCGACATGCGCCGGCCCGACGAGATTGTCGCGATGGTCCGCGAGACGGAGGCGGCGTTCGGCGGCGTCGACATCCTCGTCAACAATGCGGGGATTCAGCACGTCGACCTGATCGAGGACTTTCCGCCGGAGCGGTGGAATGCGGTCATCGCCGTGAACCTTTCGTCTGCCTTCCATACCATCCGCGCTGCCCTGCCCGGCATGAAGGCGCGGAACTGGGGCCGCATCGTCAATATCGCCTCGGCGCACGGGCTGGTCGCCTCGCCGGCCAAGTCCGCCTATGTGGCGGCCAAGCATGGTCTGGTCGGGCTCACCAAGGTGGTGGCACTGGAGACGGCGGAGAGCGGAATCACCTGCAATGCGATCTGCCCCGGTTGGGTGCGCACCCCGCTAGTGGAGCGGCAGATCGAAGCCCGGGCGGCACGCGGGGATCTGTCGACCGCGGCGGCGACCCTGGAGCTGGTCGGCGAGAAACATCCCAGCAAGCGCTTCGTCGAGATCGACCAGCTGGCGGCGCTGGCGGTTTTCCTCTGCAGCGACGCCGCGGCGGCGATCACCGGGGCGGCGCTCCCGGTGGACGGCGGCTGGACGGCGCAGTGAGCGATTTTTTTCGACGATGCCAGGGAACCCGATCGCGGTTAACGGTGTATTTAGCGGTGTCGGGTATCCTGGAGCCTCCGGATCCGATATCCGGCGCTTCTTTGACCCCTCCCTTTCCGACTTGGGCCGCTCCGGCGGCCCTTCTTTTTGCCCGACTGCTGGAGCCCGCCCATGGCCGACATGCCCGAGACGCGTGACCGCTACCGCTATTTCGTCTCGGTGGCGACACGATGGAACGACAACGACGTCTACGGGCACGTCAACAACATGGTCTATTACGGCTATATCGACAGCGCCGTGAACCTCTATCTGGTCCGGGAGGGCGGCCTCGACATCCATGCGAGCCCGGTGATCGGGGTGGTAGTTGAGAGCGGCTGCCGCTTCCGCAGGCCGATCGCTTATCCGGATACGGTCGACGTCGGCATCCGGGTCGGCCGGCTCGGCAACAGCAGCGTCCGCTACGAGCTCGGCCTGTTCCGCGCCGGTGAGGACGAGGCGGCCGCCGAGGGCCATTTCGTTCACGTCTTCGTGAATCGGGCGACGATGCGCCCGGCGCCGATGCCGGCCTCGATCCGCACGGCGCTGGCGCGACTGGCGCCGGACCTCACCGAACCCTAAGATCCCGTCCTCGAGAGGCCCGGGTCGCGCCACGTTCACGGATCGGCAACCCGGAGGTGCTAGCTCTCATCCGCTCCCCGAAACGGCAAGGCGGTTATGGCGCGTATCCTCCTGGCGGAAGACGATGACTCTCTGCGAACTTTCCTGGCACGTGCGCTGGAACGCGCTGGCCACGAGGTCCATGCCGTGGGCGACGGGATCAGCGCCACGACGGCGCTGCTCAGCAACCGCTTCGATTTGCTGGTCGCGGACATCGTCATGCCCGGCCTGGACGGCATCGAGCTGGCGCGCCGCGCCGCCGGCGAACATCCGCGGCTGCGGATCATGCTGATCACCGGCTTCGCGGCGCTGGTGCTGCAGGCGCGTGAGGCCGTGCCGGACCGGGCGCGGGTCTTCTCCAAGCCGATCCATCTGCGCGACCTGGTGCGGCAGGTCGACGAGGTGCTTGCGGCCTGAGCCTATGCGCCCCATCTAAGCGGGGCTTGAAGGCCGCGGCGATTGTTGCTAAATCGCCGCTTCGTGGGCGGTTAGCTCAGCGGTAGAGCACTGTGTTGACATCGCAGGGGTCGCTGGTTCAATCCCAGCACCGCCCACCATCTCCCGGCCCGCGCCCGGACAGCGGCGACCGTCGTGCGCCTGCCTTAACGCGGTGTCGAACCCCGGGACGCGATCCCGGACTCCTCGCCTGTCTCCGAATTGCCATCTGAATCCGGTGCCGTCCCGAGCCGCGCCGCGGTCGGCGGTCGGGCCGCGGCGGGCCGTCCGCCCCGGCTGCCGGCGCCTCAGCCGGGGCCGTGCCAGCCCCACAAAAGGATCGCCCCGTCGCGGCCGTGGATCGGCCGCGGCGGCAGGGCGACGAGGCCGGCGGTAACCGCCTCCCCGTCGGCCGCCCGGCGCGCAGCGGCGACGGCAGCTTCCGAGGCGAGCAGGGTGATCCCGAGCTCGCGCGTCATGTCCTGCAGCCGGCTTGCCACGTTGACGGTGTCGCCGACCACGGTGAACTCGAACCGGTGCTCACCGCCGACGTCGCCCATCAGCACCGGCCCGTAGTGGAGGCCGATGCCGGCCGCGATCGGCGCCTGCCCGGCGGCCGTGAGCTCGCGGCTCCAGCCGGCGAGATCGGCCGCCAGCGTGCGGGCGCAGGCGACGGCGTTGCGGGCGTCGTCCGGTCCGGGCTCGGGCGGCCCGAAGGTCGCCAGCGCGCCGTCGCCCAGAAACTTGTCGAGCGTCCCGCCGTGCGCGAAGACGGCCTTCTCGACACGGCGGTGGAAGGCGCGAAGCAACGCGATCGCCTCGGCCGGCGCCATCCGCTCGGCGAGATGGGTGAAGCCGATGATATCGACGAACAGGACCGCCGCCTCGATGGTGCGGTCCAAGCTGTGCGCCGCATCGCGGCCGGCGAGCTGTTCGACCACGTTCGGGGAGAAATAGCGGCCGAGATTGGCGCGCTGGCGCTCGGCGCGCCGCCGCCGCCGCTCCTCGTCCCATACCCGCGCCGCCAGCAGCGCCGCGAAGTTCAGCGCGATCGCGAGGGTCGGGACGGTGTAGTTGATCCAGATGCCGGCCCGGGCGAAGACCGCAAAATTGACGGCCGTCCAGGCTGTCAGGAGGCCGAAGCCGGCGGCGACGGCCGCGGCGACGGGCAGGACGGCAACGGCGGACAGGGCGGCGATGCCGGCGCCGATCGTGGCAAGCGCCTCGACCGCCCCGGCCCAGGCCGGGCGCCGGATCGCGCGGCCGTGCAGGATGTTGTCGAAGATGGTGGCCTGGCGCTCCACCCCCGGCAGGCTGCCGGCGAAGGGGGAGGGGAAGGCATCGTCGATGCCGAGCGCGGCGCCGCCGACCAGCACCAGCTTGCCGTCGAAGGTGCCCGCCGGCAGGCGCCCCTCGATCAGGTCCACCAGGGAGTAGGTCGGGAAGGTTCCCGGCGGTCCGTAATAGTTCACCACCATCCGCATCGCCGCGCCGGTCGGCACGAACCGTTCGCCCAGCGCGATGCCCCAGGGGAAATGCACCGCGTTCTCTTCCGGAGGAATGTCGAGGAAGGCGCGGACCGCCGCCAACGGCAGCGAAGGGAAGAAGTCCCCCGCATAGCCGATGACGAGATACTCGTAGCGCGGCGTTCCGTCGGTGTCGAAGGCGAGGGTGACGTGGCCGGCGTCGCGGGCCGCGCCGGCGATGCCGGGCAGCGCGGTCAGTACGCCCCGTGCCTGCAGCGCCGATCCGGCGGCGTCGCCTCCCTCGCTCCGGTAGCGGGAGAAGGCCGCACGTTCGAGATAGGGCGGCAGGCCATCCGCAGTGCCGCGCCGCGGGTCGAACACGAACGCGAAGGGGATCAGGACGTTGCCGGCCTCGCGCAGCGCCACCTCGAATGCCCGGTCCGCCCCGGCCCCTTCTCGCAGCAATCGTTCCAGCTCCGCCGCCGCTTCGATCTCGCCATGGCGGTGCAGCGCATCCCGCGCCCGGCGGATGGCGAGGCGCGCGGTGGCCGGCAGCGGGGCGTCGGGGTCGGTGAACAGCAGGTTGAACACCACCAGCCGGGCGCCGTCCTGCGCCAGCAGGCGGACGGCATCGGCGAAGTGGGCGCGCGAGAGCGGCCACTCGCCGAGCTCGGCAATGGTGCGATCGTCGATCAGGAGCAGCACGGCTTCGGGACCGGGGCGGAGCGGGCCGCGGATCTGGAAGCGCAGATTGAGGATCTGCGTCTCGAAATTGTTGAGCAGCGGCCGGCCCGCGGCGAGCAGATGCACGGCGACCAGCGCAAGCGTGAGACCGGCCGCAAGGGCGGCGCGGGGCGCCCGCCACCAGCGGCGCACGGCCGGCATCGCCGGGGTCAGGGGACGCTGGTCGCGGCGAGGAGGGCGTCGATTCGCCGCTGCGACCAGCGTCGCACACCGGTCGGGACCGCGACCGCCGGCACGTCCGTGCCTTCGCCGGCGCGAAGCAGGACACTCTCGATCGGCGCCGGCGCCTTGCTGGAGACCGCGACCGCGCCGTCGATGACGAAGATGCCGGTGTTCTCCACCGAGGTCTGGCCCATGAAATCGGTCCCGCGCACCGAGGCGATGGCCGTCGTGGTCTCGAGCTCGAAGCGCGAATCGGGCAGGCCGGGCGTGACCGTCGCCCGGAACAGGCCGCGGATCAACGAGAGCACGCCCGAGCGGCGGGTGCCGGCATCGTCGACCGCGTACTCCGCGGCCGCAAGGTCACTGTTGTCGCCGAGGGCGACCACCGTTCCGTCGAGAAAGCGGATCTTCACCCGTGCATCCGCGCCGGTGCGGATGCGGTCCGAACGCAGTATGGCGGCGCCGATCGTGAGTGCCGTCGACCCGGCACCCCGTACCGCGATCACGTCGCCGCGCAGGGCGACCACCTCGCCGATGGCGGCGGGATCCTGCGCGGCCGCCGGGCTACCGGCGAGAAGCAGAATGAGAATGAAGGACCTGCGCCAGACTCGAAGCATGCCTCGTCCTCCGATGGCCGGCCGGCGGATGGAAGCAGAAACCGGGTGTAGGCCCAAACTCGGGCCACCGCAATGTGATCGCCGTCACCGGAGCGGCCGCGCCGCAGGCAAAATTGCCAAACCGGAGAGCGCTCGTCTAAGCTGCCTTCGGATCTCTGCGCCGGACCGAAGGCCGAATGGGGCCGGCCGTCCGGCCCTGACGGGCCTCCGGGACATCGCCGAAATCCTCCGACGCCGCGGCAGTGCCGCGACGGCGGCCTACACATGCGCCTGACAAGGAAGCGACGATGGCATTCGGTACCGTCAAATGGTTCAATCCCACCAAGGGCTTCGGTTTCATCGAGCCGGAGGCCGGCGGGGCGGACGTTTTCGTGCACATCTCGGCGGTCGAGCGGGCCGGCCTGGACACGCTCGATCCCGGCCAGCGGATCGAATACGACCTGGAGCGCGACGAGCGGCGGGGCCGCACGCACGCGGCGAATCTGCGCGCCGCCTGAGGCACCCGGTCACGACGGGGCGGCCTCCGTGCGATCGGAGGCCGCGTCCGTGCGGCGGCGCAGGCCGGCGCGTCACCTTTGCCGATACCGGGCGGTCGCGGAGAACCGGCCCGATCGTGCACGATCCCGGCGCGCAGCCCCGATCGGGGGCTCGATCGGCCCCAGCCGGGACCGTACCGGGCGATACCGGACGGGCGTCGATTCGGGCCGGCCGGCTCCGCCTTCAGCTGACGATGCGCCAGGTGCCGTCGGGCTCGCGGCAGGCAGTCCCGTAGGCATTCTCGACGCGACCACCGACATGAATCGTGGTCTGGTACTCGCGGCAGTACTGGCCGTTGGGCTGCTGATAGGTCCGCACCGGCGTGACTGTCCCGTAATTGCCGCTGTCGGGGTTGCTCCAGGTTTCAGCCACGCCCGACCGGTTGTACTCGAAGGCATGCGTCGCGGCGCGCTCGGCATGCAGACGATCGGCCTTGTCGAGCGATCGACCGATCTCGCCGCCGAGGAAGGCCCCCAGCAGCGTGCCAGCACCGACCGCGACCAGGCGACCGCTGCCGGATCCGATGGTCGAGCCGAGCAGGCCACCGGCAACCCCGCCGGCGACGGTGCCGACGCCTTGTTTCGGGCCGTAATCGTTGGCGCATCCGGCCATCAGCAACGCAGCGGCCGTCAGCGCCGCGGTCACGATCCGCATCATGGGAGAGCTCCGAGATCCCGCATCACAATCCCGGCCCGGCCTCCGGGCCCCGCCTTGGTCGAGCGAGATAATATCGGATAAGCTGCGCCGGCAACATCGCCCTGCGCGACAATCCGCCCCAGCCAATCGAAGGGATCGCCGATGCGCTTGCAACTCAGCACCTGGCAGGAAGTCGAGGCCTATCTGGAGCGGTCCAAGGGGATCATCGTCCCGATCGGCTCCACCGAGCAGCACGGGCCCAATGGCCTGATCGGCACCGACGCGATCTGCCCCGAGACCGTCGCCGACGGCGTCGCCGCGGAGATGGACGTGCTGGTGGCGCCGACGCTGAGCATCGGCATGGCGCAGCATCACATGGCGTTTGCCGGCACGATCACGTTCCGGCCCAGCACCTTCATCGCAGTGATCAAGGACGTGGTGAACTCGCTCGCCCGGCACGGGTTCGAGCGCTTCTACTTTCTCAACGGGCATGGCGGGAACATCGCCACGGTGACCGCGGCCTTCTCCGAGATCTATGCCGAGCGCAGCCTGGCGACGGGCCCCCACACCCCGCCGCCGGTACGCTGCAAGCTCGCCAACTGGTTCATGGGGCCGCAGGTCAAGGCGGTATCGAAGGAACTGTTCGGTGATGCCGAGGGACGCCACGCGACGCCGTCGGAGGTCTCGCTCAGCTACTATGCTCACCCGGAGTTCGTGAAGCGCGCCGAGATGAGCCCGAAGATCGCGCCGCTCGGCGAGTTCAGCGACGCGGCCGACTATCGGCGCCGTTTCCCGGACGGACGCATCGGCTCCGACCCGTCGCTCGCCAGCATCGAGCACGGCGAGCGCCTGTTCCGGGCGGCGGTCGCCGACGTGCTGGAGGACTACCGGGCGTTCCTCGCTGCGGACTGACGGCGCGCAGCGCCCGCGGCGAGGCGCCGATCCGTGCTCAGGGCACTGCGGCGAGGCAGTCGCGCAGGGCTGCCGCCAGCCGGCGCAACAGGATGAAATAGGCATCCGGCCCTGGCGAAATGCCGGCGCCGAGCGGATCGAGCTCCGCCGGTCGCGCCCGCGTGCCCTCGACGACGGTGCCGATCAGGCCGGCATCGAACTGGGGCTCGCTGAAGACGCAGCGGGCGCCCGACTCGACGATCTTCGACCGCACCGCGTAGAGTTGCCGGGCACCCGGAACGCGCTCGGGGCCGAGCGTCACCGAGCCGACCGCGTTCAGGCCGTAGCGATGCTCGAAATATTGGTAGGCGTCGTGGAACACGACGAAGGGAACCTCGCGGATCGGGGCGACGGTATCCCGCAGCTCGGCGTCCAGCGCGTCGAGGCGCGCGACCATTTGCCGGCCGTTCGCGGCATAGCGTGCCGCGTTCGCGGCGTCCGTAGCACTGAGCACCTCGACCGCCGTGCGCACGATCGCCTTTGCGTTCTCCGGGTCGAGCCAGAGATGCATGTCGTACGTGCCATGCGAATGGGCGTCTCCGGCGTGCTCGGCGACGTCGGCGGACGCGTGCGCGCCGTGCGCCTCGTGCCCGTCTTCCTCGTGCCTCTCCCATGCGCCGCTCGCGCGATTGCGGAGCAGGCCGACGCCGCCGGCCTCGGCCAACGCCATGGCGCGGCCCCCGGCGAGGCTGCGCAGCGGCTTGCGCAGGAAGCCCTCGAGGTCCGGACCGACCCAGAACACCAGATCGGCCCGGTCGAGCAGCCGAGCGTCGGACGGCTTGAGCTGATAGGTGTGCGCGGAGGCGCTGCCCGGCAGCAGCAGGGCCGGCTCGCCGATTCCCTGCATGACGCCCGCGACCAGCGAATGCACCGGCGGAATGCTCGCGACTACCCGCGGCGCGGCGATCGCCGCACCCGCCGTCCAGGCCGACAGTCCCAGGGCCACGACGAGACCGAATCGAAACGCCGGAAGATCGCGCATGCCGCCACTCTGTCGATGTCAGTGATGTTATAATGTATCGTTTGTACCGCGGCAACGGCGCGTGACGGAGGCCGGCCCGCGATGCTTGTCATCGCCGCCGGGTGCGTTCAAAGTGGTTGATCTTCCGATATCGTTGATCACAGAGGAGGAACCCCGATGGCATTGACCGGCAGGCGCTTCGGAGTGGCTGCGGCGTTGGGAGCGCTGTTGCTCGCGGGCGCACCCGCCTCGGCGCAGGAGCAACGGTTCATCACGATCGGCACCGGCGGGGTGACCGGCGTCTACTATGCCGTAGGCGGCGCGGTCTGCCGGTTGGTCAACAAGGACCGCAAGAGCCACGGCATCCGCTGTTCCGTGGAGTCGACCGGCGGCTCGGCCTTCAACGTCAACACGCTCAAGGCCGGCGAGCTCGATTTCGGCATGGTCCAGTCGGACGTGCAGTACAATGCGGTCAAGGGCGAGGGCGTCTTCAAGGATGCCGGCCCGTGGGACGATCTGCGCGCCGTCTTCTCCGTGCATCCGGAGCCGTTCACGGTGCTGGCGCGACCCGAGGCGGGCGTGACCAAGTTC
>CAZVAR010000096.1:0-14621 GCA_964625225.1 uncultured Alphaproteobacteria bacterium
TACTTCAACTATCCGGGCGGCACCGGCCTGATGTCCGGTGCCGTGTTCGGCAAGATCGCCGGCACCAGTGCCGGCCGGGCGGCCGTCGGTAACCTGTAGCCAGCGCTCGAGCGGTCGAAGCCGGGTGCGCCGCACCTCCGCGTGCGAGGGTGGCGGCTTCAGTCGAGCTTCATGGCCCGTTCGAGTTCACGCGCCCGGTCCTGCGTCATCGCGCGCAGGCATTCGGCCGCCTGCACCTGCCGGATCGATCCCTCCTGGGCGCCGTAGAAGCCGCAATTGGCGTCCCGGTACTGGATCCACAGCCGCTGCGCCGCCAGCAGAAGCTGGCGCTGACCGGGATCGGTCCGTCGTTGCAGGGCTTTATAGGCGGCATTCAGCTCGCGGTCGGCGGCCTTGGTCTTCGCCTGCACGCATTCGACGATGGCGCGCGTGGACGGCCCGTTGCCGCAGGGCCGGAAGTCGGGACCGAACATCTCGGCCGCGGCCGGCGGAGCAAGCAGCAAGGCCGTCATCGGGACGACGGCAAGGAGAGCGCATCGCACGGCCTTCCTCCATCGAGATCGGATCCGCGGCCCGTCGCCCGGGCCGCGGCAGCATCGATGAGTTCGCCGGGCGGTGAGAATGAGTCAATGGCGGGGCAGCCGGGGTCAATCGCCCTGATGCGGTTGCGCCATATAGTCTTCGGCTTGCATCTCCATCAGTCGTGAGGCGGTGCGCTGGAACTCGAAGGCGCCGGTCCCTTCGGGATAGAGCGCCTGCGGTGGCGCGTCGGCCGAGCAGATCAGGTTGACGCGGTGCTCGTAGAGCGCGTCGATCAGCGTCACGAAACGGCGCGCCTCATTGCGCTGCTCGGGCTGCAGGCGCGGGATGCCGGAGATCAGGACCGTGTGGAACTGCCGGGCGATCGCCAGGAAGTCCGCCGGCCCGAGCGGTTTCTCGCACAGATCGGGGAAGGCGAACCAGGCCACCCCCTTGGCCGCACGCGGTACGTGGAGCCGGCGCCCCTTCAGTTTGATCTCCACCGGGTGGCCGGGCGCCTCGTCGGTCAGGTCGGCGAACGCCGACGCCAGCGCCGCCTCGGCCTCGGGGCCGGCCGGGACATGGAAGACCGGGCGGCCTTTCAGGCGGGACAGACGGTAGTCGCGGCCACCGTCAACCGCGAGCACCTCGCAGCGCTCCTTCAGGAGATCGATGAAGGGCAGGAAGAGCTCGCGCTGCAGCCCGTCCTTGTAGAGGTCGTCGGGCCGGACGTTGGAGGTCGCGATCACCACGACTCCGCGCTCGAACAGTGCCGTGAACAGTCGGCCCAGGATCATCGCGTCGGCGATGTTGTCGACGGCGAACTCGTCGAAGCAGAGCAGCCAAGCATTGTCGGTAACGGCGTCGGCGATCGCCGGAATCGGGTCGCCGGCCGCCCCGCCGCGGCGCAGCCGGTGGGCGCGGTCGTGCACCTCCTGCATGAACTCGTGGAAGTGAACGCGCCGCTTGCGGGCGACCGGGGCGGTCACGAAGAAGAGGTCCATCAGCATCGATTTCCCGACGCCGACCGGACCGTGCATGTAGAGGCCGCGCGGCGGCTCCGGCCGCCGGCGCGCGAAGCCCAGCCGGGCCCGCCAGCCGCTGGAGCCCCCCGGCTGATAGTCCTGCAATTCGTCGTACAGGCGCTGCATCCGTGCGGTTGCCGCATCCTGTGCGGCGTCGGGCAGCATGTCGCCTGCCCTACGGCGCTCGGCCAGCGCCGCGACCGGTCCTTGCCTCATCTGTTCGGAGTCACACCTTCGTTGTCGTCACCGGGCGAACCCGGGAAGGACAATTAAGGGGCGAAGGCGAAAAGCGGAAGCGCTTCCCTACTCCGCCGCGGCCTTCGCCTCCCCGAACGCAGCCTCCATCTCGCGGCGGAAGGCGACCGTGGCGTCGGTCTGGTCGATCTCCACATCGTCCCAGCGCAGCGTCTCGCCCGCGCGGACCGGCCGCTTCAACCGCACGCCATGCGCAAGCCCGATCGGCAGTCCACCGTACGCGAGACTGTCGGCGGCCGGCATCAGCCGGCCCCAGACCTTGTAGCCGCCTTCTCCGTCCAACATCTCGCCGGCGGGAAGGTCGAACTTGGCGGTCGCCACCACGTCGGCGCGCCAGCCGGTCGCCGCCCCGGTCGGTTCCTTCCGCAGGGCGGCCGAGGCGACCGAGACGCCCAGCTCCAGCCCGATCAGGTGGAACGGTCTCCACATCGCCGCGTAATTGCCGCTCTCGTCCTTCGCGAGGCCGTATTCCTGGAAGCAGCGCCGGACATAGTCGCTGTCGGCGGCGAACGTGGCATAGACGCCCCAGCGCAGATTGTCGGGGACGGCGCCACCCTCGTGCCGCTCCGATGAGACGACCTCGACGATGCCGCGCCGAGGCAGCACGCCGCCATCGTCCTGCGGCTTCAGAATCCGAGGGAGATCCTGCACCGAGGCCGGCGGGAAGGTTAGGCCTCCTGCGGCCGGCTCCAGGCCGGTCGCGTTGGCGACGGCCGCCATTTCGATTCCCGACTTGGTGCCGTCGATGAAGCTGTTGAACATCTGCGGGTTGAGGCCGTTGGCGCGGGCATGCTCGGCCGACAGGCCGTAATAGTCCCACACCGTATCGGGGGTCGACTGGTGGTAGATCGGCCGGTAGCGCGTGCCCTTTCCGGCGGCGACTACCTCGAAACCACAGGTGCGTGCCCAATCCACCAGCTCGCAGATCAGAGCCGGCTGGTCGCCATAAGCGAGGGAATAGACCACCCCCGCCTCCGCCGCGCGGCGTGCCAGCAGCGGGCCGGCAAGTACATCCGCCTCGACATTGACCATGATGATGTGGCGCTTGTGCTCGCAGGCGAGGAGGGCATGCCGGATGCCTGCCGACGGGCTGCCGGTCGCATCGATCACGACTTCCAGCCCGTCGGCCGCGATCAGCGCCGCCGCGTCCTCGGTGACGAAGGTGCCGCCATGCTTGCGGGCCGCAGCGAAGGAGTGGGCGGAATACTGCTCCTCCGGCCAGCCGACGCGGGCGAGCGCGGCCCGGGCTCGGTCCGGCGCGAGATCGGCAATGCCGAGGACGTGGATGCCGGGGGTGCGGATCGCCTGGGCCAGATACATGGAGCCGAACTTGCCGGCGCCGATCAGGCCGATGCGGACCGGGTTCCTGGCCGCCACGCGGGCGGCGAGCAGTTTCGAGAGGTTCATGTCGGTCTCCTACAGGACGGAGAACTCGGCGTTGCGCCGGTCCGTAACGAGCATGTGGCCAGGACTGTGCGTGATGGCGAGCGGCAGGCGTGCCTGCTCCAGTGCGATTTGGGGCGTGACGCCGCAGGCCCAGAACACCGGGACCTCGCCCGGCCTGATTTCGGGCGTGGTCCCGGACCAGGGGCGGGAGATGTCGGCGATTCCGATCATCGCCGGATCGCCGAAATGCACCGGTGCGCCATGGACGTCCGGGAAGCGGGAGGTGATCTGGATCGCGCGGATCGCATCGGCCGGGACGAACGGCCGCATCGAGACGATCAGCGGTCCCGCGAACGCCCCGGCCGGCACCGTCTCAAGTCCGGTCAGGTAGATCGGCACTTTGACTCCCTGCTCGTGGTGCCGCAGCGGCAGCCCCGCCTCGCGGAGCGCCTCCTCGAACGAATAGGAGCAGCCGAGCGCGAAGGTCACTAGGTCGTCACGCCAGAGGTGGCGGATGTCGGCGGGCTCGTCAACGGCCTCGCCGTCCCGGAAGACCCGGTAGCGCGGGACGTCCGTGCGGATATCGATGTCGTGGCCCAGATCCGGTAGGCCGGGATCGCCAGGCGCGCCGACGGCAAGAACGGGGCACGGTTTCGGATTGCGCCGGCAGTAGAGCAGGAACTCGGCAGCCCAGTCGCGCGGCAATATGACGACATTGGCCTGCACCATGCCGGGGGCGAGCCCGGTCGTGACCCCGTCGTGATCGCCCGCCCGGATCGCCTGCCGCAGCGCATGTGCGGTGCCCGGCCCGGGGCGGGGCAGCGCAGCGATGCCGTCCATCGATGCTCTCCGTCGGATAATTCGGGCCCGCAGTATCGCAGCCGCCGGCGTTCACCGGAAGATGCTGCCGCAGGTCAGCGCCCCCGGCTCCATGGCGACCGCTCCATCGTGCCGATCCGGCGGCCTCGCTCGTCACGGATGACGAAGCGGTCGGCGCCGGGGTAGAGCGGCCTGATCGTGCCCGTACGCCGCCCCTTCGTGTCACGGGTCACATAGGCATCCGAACCGCCGTGGAGCGGACGGATCGTGCTGGTGCGGCGGCCCTTGTCGTCGCGCAGGATATAGTCGTCGGCGCCGGCGGCGGTGGGCAGCAGCAGGAGCGCCAAGGCCGGAAGCAGGCGCATTACCCCACCTCCACCACACCCCGCCTGCGCAATTCCGCGATCGTCGCTTCGTCCAGCCCGATCTCGGCGAGGATTTCCGCAGTGTGCTCGCCGGTCCGGGGCGGTTGTCGCTGCAGGCCGAGCTCGTGCCCGTCCATTTCCAACGGCAGGCGCGGCAGCTTCGCGGTGCGGCCCGCGCCTAGTTCCACCGTCAGCATGCGCCCATGCGCGTTAAGGTGGGGATCGTCAGCCAGATCCGCGGTCTTTGCGACCGGGGCGAAGGGAATGCCGATCCGCTCGCAGATTGCCAGGATCTCGGCCTTGCCGTAGCGCTTCACCGTCTCCGCGACCAGTGGCAGCAGGGTCGGGCGCTCGCGCACGCGATCCTCGTTGGAGGCGAAGCGCGGATCGTCGCGCAGGGCCTCGTGCCCGAACTGGTCGCAGAAGCGGCGCCAATGATTGTCGCTGGTGATGCCGATGAAGACCTGCTCCCCATCGGCCGTCTCGAACGGCTCGTACACTCCCCAGGCGCCGCGCCGGGCCGGCATCGGCGGCATCGGCTCGCCGGTCACGGCCTCGCCTGCGAGGTGCTGCGCCATGAGGAAGGCGGTGGACTCGAAGAGCGCGCTCTTGACAAGCTGGCCTTCACCGGTCCGGTCGCGCTCGCGCAGTGCCGATAGCAGGCCGATCACCGCGAATACGCCGCCCATGATGTCGATCACCGAGGTGCCGGCACGCAAGGGGCGGCCCGGCGGTCCGGTCATGTAGGCGAGTCCGCCCATGAACTGCACCACCTCGTCGAGCGCCGGACGGTGCTCGTAGGGGCCGCTGAGGAAACCCTTCATGGCGCAGTAGATCAGTCGTGGGTTGATCCTGCGCAGATCCTCCCATCCGCAGCCGAGCTTCTCCATCGTGCCTGGTGCGTAGTTCTCCAGCACGGCGTCGGCGCTCATCGCCAGCCGGTGAGCGAGATCGCGGCCCTCGGCCGATTTGAGGTCGATCGCGATGCTGCGCTTGTTGCGGTTGAAGGTACCGAAGAAGCCGGCCGCAAAGCCCGGCAGCCGGCGCGTCCTGTCGCCGCCCGGTGCGGGTTCGACCTTGATCACGTCGGCGCCGAGATCGGCGAGAATCAGCCCCGCCGATGGCCCCATGATGGTGTGACAGAATTCAAGCACCCGGACGCCGGTAAGGGGGAGGGATTGTCGTTCCGGTGCGGATTTTGACATGGCGGGTTCTTCTCCGGACACCCCGAGGGCGGCTGTCGGTCGCCGGTGTGGCGTTGGGATGATGGACTAGGCTATAGCACGACCGTGCGAAGAATTGACGATGGACGGCCGTGCCTCCCGGCGCCCTAGCGGTGCTCTTCGGTCGAACCGCCGGCGGCGGCGATCGGCACCGCCAGGTGCCGGAACTCGTCGGCGACTTCGCGGTAGACGGCGCGCTTGAAGGGGACGATCAGGGGGACCAGTTGATCGATCGTCACCCACTGCCACGCGTCGAACTCGGGATGCGCAGTGTCCAGGTCGATATCGGCATCGGTCCCGATAAAGCGGAGCGCGAACCATTTCTGCGCCTGTCCGCGATAGCGTCCGCCCCAGAGCCGCGCGCTGAGGCGCGGCGGTAGATCGTAGGGACGCCAGATCAGGCTTTCGCCAATGATGAGCGCCTTGTCGGTGCCGATCTCCTCGCGCAGCTCCCTGAGCGCAGCGACCTCCGGGGCCTCGCCCGGGTCGATGCCGCCTTGCGGCATCTGCCACGCGTCTGCCGTGTCGGAGCGGCGCCCCACGAAGATGCGCCCGTCGGCGTTGATCAGCATCATGCCGACGCAGGGCCGGTAGCCTTTCGGCGGACTCGAGCGAGGGTCGGTCACGGGGGGGCCTGCCGGTTGACCACCGCGGAGACCGGTGCCAAGGCGAAGCCGCGATCCGGCAGCGTCGCCGCCCAGTCGACGATGCGGTCGAGCGTGACGGGATAGGGTCGACCGACTGCAAGCGCCGCGCCGGTCTCGCGTGCGATTCGTTCGACCTCGGCGAGTCGTCGGTCGATCCCGGCGCGCGATGGTTCGGCATCGATGAAGCGGTCATTGACCGCCCGTGGCACCTGCAGGTCGGCGGAAAGTGTCGAAGCGACGCTCCGGGGCGTGGTGCCGCCGTCCACGAACAGTAGGCCGCGCTCGCGCAGTAGCGCCAGCACCGGCCGGAGATGCTCCTCGGAGGTGAGGAAACGCGAGCCCATAGCACTGATGACCCCGACATAGCCTTCGGCACGGCCGAGCGCCCAAGACAGGCGCTGCAGGTTCTGCATCGCGTCGACGCTGGTCAGCAGCGCTTTCGGACCGGGATCGTCTTGGGGGAAGGTTGCCGGCTCCATCGGTATGGTGAGCAGCACTTCATGTCCGTCGGCGCGGGCGCGTTCGACCCATTCCGCCACCTCATCCACATAAGGAGCGAAGGCCAGCGTCACATCGGCAGGCATTCGTTCGATCGCCGCCCGGCTCGCCTCGGCGCCGAGGCCGAGATCGCTGATCACCACGGCAATGCGCGGCCGGTCGGTCGACGAGAAGGGGCGGGCGTTCGCCAGCCACGGCTCCCCGGATGAGGGCGGGGGAAGCGCGGCAGGCGCAAGCGCGGGGTGGAGGTGGGCGGCCTCGATCGGCGCCGGGGCCGAAACCGGTGCGTCCGACGCGACGGCCGGGACAGGGTCGGTTGCCGGCGATTCCGCGATCGAGGGCAGGCCCGCAGCGCTCTCGGCCGCCGTCGGCTCGCCAGGGGGAGCCCCGGTCGCGTCACCAGTGGGATCCGCGGTCGTTTGTGGCGGCGGCTCCGGCCGTGCGGCCGGCGGCGAATCGGTTGCAGGTACGGGGACCGTGACGGGGTCGGGCGATACGGTTTCCGGTGCCGCCGCTTCGGGCGGCGGCGCGGCCGGTACTGGTTCCGGATCCGGGATCCCCGGGAGCGCCAGGACCAATGTCGGGTGCTCCGCGACCGGTGGATCGGCCAGCGCGAGCCAGCCGGCGGTTCCGGCGATCACCGCAATGGCGATCGCCCAGGCAACGATCAGGAGGCGCACGCCCATTCTCGGAGTACCGGCACCGATCCGGCCGCCCGCTCCTCGCTCAGTTCGCTTGGCTCGTGGTTCGCGTCTTGTAGATCGAGATTCCGCGCAGCAGGTCGAGAGCGCGCTGGAGCTGGTAGTCCTCGGCGCTGCCTTGGAGCACCGGCGGGATCGCCTCGACCTCGTCGCCCTCGTCACCGTCGCGTGACTGCGGTCCGGGCGCCGGCCTGTCGCTTTCCGGTGCCGTTCCCGGCTGGGTCTCGGGAGCAGTGCCCTCGCCGTTGCTGAGAGCACCACGGAGGTCGGCCTCACGCCGGCGGATCGGATTCGCAACCGCCTCGAGGCGGCCCTGCGTCACCTCGATATCGGGTTCGATACCCTTTGCCTGGATCGACCGGCCGGATGGCGTGTAGTAGCGTGCCGTGGTCAGGCGGATCGCGCCGTGGCCGGGAATCGGGATAATCGTCTGCACCGAGCCCTTGCCGAAGGACGGCGTACCGACCACCAACGCCCGCTGATGATCCTGCAGCGCTCCGGCCACGATCTCGGAGGCCGAGGCCGACCCACCGTTGATCAGCACGACCATCGGAAGGTTGGCAGCGAGATCACCCGGCGTCGCGTTATACCGCTGGACGTCGCCTTTGCGGCGGCCGCGCGTGGACACGATCTCGCCGCGGTCGATGAACTCGTCCGTTACCGCGACCGCCTGATCGAGCAGCCCTCCGGGATTGTTGCGAAGATCGAGCAGGATGCCGCGCAGATTGTCGCCCATTTCCTCCTTCAGGCGCCGGACGGCGTTGCGCAGGCCCTCGTCCGTCTGCTCGCTGAACGAGGTTATGCGGATATAGCCGATATCCTTCTCCGCGCGCCAGCGGACCGACTGGATACGAATGATGTCGCGCGTCACGGTCACGTCGAACGGCGCCTGATCGCCTCGGCGGATCGTGAGTTTCAGATCCGTCTTGGGCGCGCCGCGCATCTTCTCGACCGCCTCGGCCAGCGTCATGCCCTGTACGGACTCGCCATCCAGGTGGGTGATCAGGTCGCCCGGCTGCAGTCCGGCCCGGAAGGCCGGCGTATCGTCGATAGGGGAGACAACCTTGACATAGCCGTTCTCCATGGTGACCTCGATCCCGAGGCCGCCGAACTCGCCCCTCGTTTGCACCTGCATGTCGCGAAAGTCCTTCGCGTTCAGGTAGGACGAGTGAGGGTCGAGCGAGGTGAGCATGCCGTTGATGGCGTGCTCGATGAGTTCCTCGTCGCTGACTTCCTCGACATAGTCGGCCCGCACCCGCTCGAACACGTCCCCGAACAGATTGAGCTGCCGGTACGTCTCGGAGCCCTTCCCGGGCGCGGTCAAGCCGGCGGAGGCGTAGCCCAAGCCGACACAGGCGGCAAATCCGGCCGCCATCAGAACACGAGACGTCTTCACGTTACGATTAGCCCTTCTGTGCCGCCAACCATGGCATCGGGTTGATGGGCCGGCCGTTACGGCGCAGCTCCATATACAGCGAGGGCCTCTCCTGGCCGGCTGCCCCCACTACGCCAACCGGTTCCCCAGCGACGACCTGCTGGCCCGGCGCCGCATCGATTCGCGAGAAGCCCGTCAAGAGAGAATGATATCCGCCGCCATGCTCGATAATCAAGAGCAGGCCATAGCCACGGAACGGACCGGCATAAGCGATCCGGCCCGCGCGCGGCGCGACGACCTGCGCATTCTCCCGAGTCTCGAAGGTGATTCCCCGGCTGCGCGGCCCGCTGCCGTCACCATAGCCGCGCACGATCCGGCCGTGCGCGGGGTGGACGAGAGCGAGCGGCCCGGTCGTCGGTGGATCCGGTCGGGCCCGGCGTGTGGCTTCGGCCGCCGCCCGTTCGGCGGCGCGCTCCGCCGCCCGGGCCGCTTCCTGTTCGCTGCGCGACCGGCGCGCCGCCTCCGCTGCAGCCCGGCGGCGACGGGCCTCTTCCAGGCGCTTCCGGCGCTCCTCGGCCTCGGCCCTGCGCCGGGCCTCCTCGGCACGGCGTTCCGCCTCCAGGCGCTCCAGCAGTTCGCGCAGATCCCTTGCCTCGTGGCTTAGCGCATCCAGTCGAGCCGCGACATCGCGGCTCTCGGCCGCCGCGCGATCGCGCAACAGCTTCTTGCGCGCCGCTAGCCGTGCGAGCGAAGCGCGCTCGCGTCGCAGCCCTTCCAGTGCCTTCGCCAGCCGATCGCGCTCCAGCTTCGTCTCTGCGCGCAGTTCGGCCAGCTGCGTCAATTCATTGCGCAGCCTCTCGGCTTCGCGCTCCAACGGCGGTACGATTGCGCCGAGCAGGATCGCGGTACGGACCGTATCCACCGGCTCCGCCGGCATGGCCAGCAACGCCTCGGGCGGTCGCTGGGCCAGTCGCTGCAGGGCGGAGAGGGTGCCGATCATTTGCTCGCGACGGTGTCCCAGGTCGGCCTGGACTTCCTCGGCCTGGCGTACGAGTTCGCGCAGCTTCTCCTCGCTTCCGGTGACGGCTGCTTCCTGCGCCTGCACCCTGCGGGCGGCCTCGACCATCTGGCGGTCGAGGTCGGCCAGTTCCTTCTCGATGGCCCGACGCTCGGCCTGCAGGCGGCGCTCACGCTCACGATCGAACCCGAGGGCCCGCTCGATCGACTCGATCTCCCGCTGCGCCTCCTTTTCCGACACTGCACGGACGTCTCCCGCCGCCAGTAGAAGGACGCCCATTACGGCAGCCAGAGCGAGAAGGAGACCGGGCATGCGGCAGTTATAGCGCAAACACCGCTCCCTCCGAAGCGTCGGAGCGGCGGCGACCGGGGGCAAGGCCGCTACTCCCGGTGGTACGGATGCCCGGCCAGGATGGATTGCGCGCGCCAGAGCTGTTCGGCCAGCATTGCCCGCACCAGCATGTGCGGCCAAGTCATCGGTCCGAAGGAGAGAAGCAGGTCGGCACGCTGCCGCACGGCCGCGCCATGGCCGTCCGCGCCGCCGATCAGGAAGGCGACGTCGACACCCTCATCGCGCCAACGGCCGACCTGACCGGCGAAGGCTCGGCTGGACAGCAGCCGGCCCCGTTCGTCCAGTGCCACGATCCGTGCCCCCTGCGGCGCTGCGGCCAGCAGCAGCTCACCCTCGCGCGCCTTGAGCCGCTCCGGCGGCAGCGGCTGGCGGGCCTCGACCTCTCGCAGGACTAGCGGCCAGCCGATCCGCCGGGCGTATTCGTCGTACAGATCACGCAACGGCCCGGCCCTGGCACGGCCAACCGCGGCGATCACGATCCGCACGCGATGTCCGTCCCGGCGTCAGGCGGCGCCGGATTCTCCGAACGGTACCGAGGGGCGCGGCTCGGCCGCCTGGGCGCCCTCCGGCAGGTCGATACCCCACATCTTCTCGAGATTGTAGAAGTGTCGGACCTCCGGACGGAACAGATGGACGATCACGTCGCCGCCGTCGATCAACACCCAGTCGGCGTGCGGCAACCCTTCAATCGGCGGCGCGCCGCCCGTCGCCGCCCCGATCGACTCCCGCAGGTGTTCGGCTATGGCAGCAACCTGCCGCTGCGAGCGGCCGGAGGCGATCACCATGTAATCGCACATGGTCGACTTGCCGTGAAGATCGACCGTGACCACGTCCTCCGCCTTATCGTCTTCGAGACGCTGGAGCACGAGGGAGAGCAGCACATCGCTGCTGAGCGGGGCCGAAGGCGGCGCTTCATGCCCCGAAGGTGCGCCGTCCACCCGATGGGCGGCACGGGATTCAGGACTGGGTATCGCTCAAGTCCTCCTGCATTGCGGCGCCATGCGACTGCCGGCCCGCACGGATCGCGGTCGCAGACGCCCGATGCTTTCGAATTGGGAAATATGCCCAGGCCGGCGGTGACAGGTCGGGCAAGGCCCGCCCCCGTGCGGGGTCGACGCGGTATTGCGCGAAGCGTTTCGCGGCTCTGCCGGCCATGGCCTTCAAAAGATAGGTGGGCCGCGCGAAAACCGCAACCGGGACACGGTGAAAGATCTCGGTCCACCGCACCCAGCGGGGCAGTTCGATCAAGATGTCGGCACCCATGAGCCAGACGAAGCGCACCCCCGGGAACCGTTGACCGAGCGCGGCGAGAGTATCGGCGGTATAGCGGGTCCCGAGATCGCGCTCGATGTCGAGGACCCGGATACGCGGGTGCCGTGCCGCCGCGCGCGCACCGGCCAGGCGGTCCGCCAGGGGCGCCATGCCGGCGCTCGCCTTGAGCGGGTTCTGCGGCGAGACCAGCCACCACACCTCGTCCAATCCCAGGCGCTGCAGCGCGGCGAGGCTGATGTGACGGTGCCCCGGATGCGCGGGATTGAAGGACCCGCCGAGCAGCCCGACACGACGACCGCGCGCGCTTCCCCGCACCCTTGCCAGTGTCGCCGGATGCCGTCGCAGGGAGATCGCCTCAGGATCGGGTGGTCACGGCCGGATCTGCCCGTCGCCGCGGACCACGTATTTGTAGCTGGTCAGCTGTTCCGCTCCGACCGGGCCGCGGGCATGGAACTTGTCCGTGGAGATGCCGATCTCCGCTCCCATGCCGAACTCGCCGCCATCGGCAAACTGGGTCGAGGCGTTGTGCAGCAGGATGGCGCTGTCGACCTCGCGCAGGAACCGCTCGGCGGTAGCGGTGTCCTCGGTGAGGATCGCCTCCGTGTGGTGGGAACCGTAGCGGTTGATGTGGGCGATCGCCCCTTCCACCCCGTCGACCACCTTGGCGGAGATGATCGCGTCGAGATACTCGGTGCTCCAATCGGCCTCGGTCGCCGGCACGACCCGCGGATCGGCGGCCTGGACCGCGGCATCACCGCGCACGACACAGCCGGCGTCGAGTAGATCCGCCAGAATGGGACGGAGGTGCGTCTCTGCCGCCGCCCGGTCGACCAGCAGCGTCTCGGCGGCGCCGCAGATGCCGGTCCGGCGCATCTTGGCGTTCAGAACGACGCGGCGGGCCTTCTCCAGATCGGCGGCACGGTCGACATAGACGTGGCAGAGGCCCTCCAGGTGGCCGATCACCGGCATCCGCGCCTCGGCCAGCACCCGCTCGATCAGCGAGCGGCCGCCGCGCGGCACCACCACGTCGATGAATTCGCGCATGGCGAGCATGGCGCCGACAGCGGTCCGGTCACGGGTGGGCACGCTCTGGATCGCGTTCTCCGGCAGTCTCGCCTCGCGCAGGCCCTGCCGCAGGCAGTCGACCAGGGCCGCGGAGCTGTGGAAGCTCTCGGAGCCGCCGCGCAGGATGGCGGCGTTGCCGGACTTCAGGCACAGGCCGCCGGCGTCGGCGGTCACGTTCGGGCGCGATTCGTAGATGATGCCGATCACGCCGAGAGGTACCCGGATCCGGGCGATATGCAACCCGTTCGGCCGCGTCCATTCGGCGATGACCGTGCCGATCGGATCAGGCAGCGCCGCGACCTCTTCGAGGCCGCGGGCGACCGCCTCGACTCGGCCCGGGTCGAGGCGGAGCCGGTCGAGCATCGCCGCGGTCAGGCCCTTCGCCTCGGCGGCCGCAACATCGCGGGCATTGGCCGCGAGGATCTTGGCCGCCTGCGCGCGGATCGCCGCAGCGGCGCCGCGCAGCGCGGCATCCTTCCGCGCGGTCGGCGCTGCGCCGAGCACCGCGGCGGCTGCACGCGCGGCCTCGCCGAGGCGGCGGACCTCGGCCTGGATGTCGTTCTGCCGGCTATCCGCAGCGACGGGCTCAGACATCGCCGTCACGTCAGTACCAGATCGTCCCGATGGATCATCTCGTCGCGGCCACGGTAGCCGAGCAGGGCTTCGATTTCGATGCTTTTATGACCGGCGATCAAGTTGGCGTCCGCGGCGGAATAGGCGCTGAGGCCGCGCGCCACCTCGCGGCCGTCCGGCCCCAGAACCAGTACGGCGTCGCCGCGGGAGAAGTCGCCTTCGACGGCGGTCACGCCTGCGGGCAGCAAGCTGCTTCCTTCGCGCAACGCACGCACGGCCCCGGCGTCGACGGTAAGCGTCCCCCGCGGTTTCAGCGAGCCGGCGATCCAGTCCTTGCGAGCGGCCCGCGGGGTGGCCGACGGCACGAACCAGGTACAGCGCGCGCCGGCCTCCAGCGCCGCCAGCGCATGGTCCCGCCGTCCGTCGGCGATCGCCATGCGACAGCCGGCACCGAGTGCGACCTTGGCTGCCATCAGCTTCGTCACCATGCCACCGCGGCTGTCGCCGGAGCCGGCCGCTCCCGCCATCGCCTCGATTTCGGGCGTGACCGCGCGGACCTCCGGCAGGAACGCCGCGTCGGGATCGCGGCGGGGGTCGGCGGTGTACAAGCCCTCGATGTCGGAGAAGAGCACCAGCGTATCGGCGCTGACCATCTGCGCGACGCGGGCGGCGAGGCGGTCATTGTCGCCGAAGCGGATTTCTTCGGTCGCCACCGTATCGTTCTCGTTGATGACCGGCACCGCGCCGAGGCGCAGCAGGGTGGCGAGGGTGCTGCGGGCGTTGAGATAGCGGCGCCGCTGCTCGGTATCGCCCAGAGTCAGCAATACCTGCGCCACCGTGACGCCGTGCCGGGCGAGTGCCTCCTGCCAGGCGTGGGCGAGGCGGATTTGACCGGCCGCAGCCGCAGCTTGGCTCTCCTCCAGCCGCAGCGGGCCGTGCGGCAGGCCGAGATTGCGTCGCCCGAGCGCGATCGCCCCGGAAGACACCACGATCAGCTCCTGCCCGCGCCGCACGCAGGCGCCGATATCGTCGGCCAGTGCATCGAGCCAGCCTCGGCGCAGCGCCCCGGTGTCCTGATCCACCAGGAGCGCCGAGCCGATCTTGAGCACGATCCGGCGCGCCGAACGCAGCGCCGCCCCGGATTGCGCTGCCGCCGGAGGCTCCATCGCCATGCTCACGGCCGGTACTCCGCGCGACGCTGCGCCCCCTCGGCGTCGCGCGCGGCATTGATCTCGGTCAGCAGCGCCGCCAGCACCTCCGGTACGCCGCGGCCGGTCGCGCCGGAGATCAGGAACACCGCTTCGGGCGGTATTCCTGCGGCCGCGGCCAGGCTGGCGCGCCGTTCGACGGTCGTCTCCGGATCAAGCGCGTCGATCTTGTTGAGAGCCAGGACTTCCGGCTTGTCGGACAGGCCGCCACCATAGGCATCCAGTTCGCCGCGCACGGTTCGGTAGGCATCCGCCGGGTCAGTCTCGCCGGCGCCGTCGACCAGATGCAGCAGCACCCGGCAGCGCTCGATATGGCCGAGG